>LR743506.1 GCA_902712845.1 Methylobacterium bullatum | reverse complement strand
TTGAATCCGACAAAAATATCACATAAGTGTTTAATTATAATTATATAATTGTTTCCGCAAACAGGTGAGCCATACGGACTTGAAAATGATGCCTTAATGAGCATATCTAGGCTCAACGGGGACAGATCGCCTGAGACAGCCCCGGGCCGCCCGCCATGCTTCATTCATGGTAGGTCCACGCGCAACGCGAGATAGCCAAGTGCTTCGGCGAGTGATTTACCCCTCCTCCTTGTGAGTGAGGGGTTTTTCATTTTCAGCGACGTGCTAGCGGTTTGACCGGTTCGCCCTTGTAGACTTTGGCACACAGGACAGCAAAGCTGATCTTAGTGGTGCCCTTCATCACCTCGTTCCGGTCCATGACAGGATAAGCACTTTCCACGAACATCGATAGGTTCCGAGGCGCTTCAGGGTGCGCACGTCGGAGATGGAAATACATGGGGTAGAGCTGCTTATCTGCCGCCTGAAAGTTGGCAAGGTAGACGTAATTACGGTCTGAAGGCGTCAGATAAACCGCTGCTGCAGGAAGAGATGCAATCATTCCTGGCAGGTTGCGGGACAACGTGTGCCGCTCAAGATCGTATGCGCGGCGCCGCTTGTGATCCATAATAAGAAGGGTCTCATCATGGATGGTGGCATCAAAATCCACCGTGAAGCAGTGGTTTGAGAATTTGACGTCGATCGTCAAATCACGGCCCAGATTTCTCACATAGAATGTGAGAGGCAAAGGTTCGAGGTGCGCGAGGTCGAGTTGATCTCCTCGGATGGCATGGTTGAAATAGGCCATGGTGCGTGTGTCTTATCCGCTACCAGCTACTCAGTGTCGCTGTCGTTATTGATAACGAGCCGAGGCTTTTTACGAGCAAGCCGCTCTTCCTTAGCTACCTTTGCGCGATGGATCTCGGCGAGCTTCTCTTCGGCGTAAGGCGTACAAGCCTTAATGAGGCCGTTGAAGCTGTAGAGATTCGTCGTGCTACCATGCTTGGTATGGCGCCGCTGTTTCCTCTCAATCAATCCGAGCTCGCAAAGGGCCTTTACGCGCTTCTGCACGGTGCGCGGCTGAACGCGAACAGCTTTTGCGATCGTCTCCACGGAAGGATGAGGCAGATTCTCTGGATGCCACCAGTAATGCGTCAGGTGGAGAATGATGTTCATGTCGAGGGCATCGATGCCCAAGGCCTCCTGCTTCTCGATGATGATATTAGGAATTGCATTCCATCCGGCAGCCATAAGCGGCTTCGACCATTTTCGTTCGTTCGTTTTTAGCTTCTCAACATCGGCCTCAGAGGCCTTATCAACTTTGCTCATCGAACTGCTCTCCACAAAACTTTGCCATGACAGCGATATCGGCTTAGCCGCAGAGGGAATCAATGAGTTGAAGGGTGCCCCTGGGGGCACCCGAGGACGTATTTGGGGACGGGGGGCGGGCGTTTTCCCTGACGCGGGGCCGGCGTACCTACGTTCACCCAAAGAAGGACGATTCGATCATACGGATTCGATCAGCACGTATGATCGGATACTCAGAGGACGAGTAGGGGGGTGCACCAGGGTTCATCCGGTCGTTGACCAAATCGTCGACTTTGCGACCAGTGAGGTGTCTCGACTTGCTGAAACATACCCACAGGGGATACGCGATCGGCCACACCCCGCGCGACCTCGTGCCGTGTCGGTTGTCCGGCCGATCCGGCATAGGCCCGCGCGATGGCCGACCTGTTCACCCTCACCGCTCTCCTCATGGCCATGGGCCTCTGCGCCGGGGTGATGATCCTGCGTTGAGCCGGGCCGTTCGTCATATCGTCCGGGCTCATGCCGTCACCGCATGGCCTTCGCTCGCTCTGCCGCCCGGTGCGAATCTCGCAACCCGCCTACCTGCCCGCGACCCTGCCCCCTCGGCAGCTTCTCCAACGCTTCCGCTGGCCGCTTTGGTGGCAGTTCTAGAACCTGAGTATTCGTGCTGGTCGAGGATTTGACCCCTCCCCCTTGAGCCGTCCCAGCACGGGCGAGCCGCATCCAAGCCAGCCACTCCCGGCTCACGATCCGAACGACGTTGGACAGGTTGCGCCACGCGCTCGCCCGGCGCTCGGTGACGATGAGGAAGCCTAAGACGCGGGCGCGGCGTAGTGCGGCCTTCACGGTGGAACGGGAGACGCCGGCCAGCGCGGCGATGGCCTCGATGTGGAGCCGGCAGTCACCACGCTTCACGGTCTCCACCGTCACGACGGCGAGGACGGCGGACTCGGCCAACGTGAACTGAGCGGCGACCTGTGGCGGGAGCCGGCCGGCAGCGGCCCAACGTCGACGGCGCTCCATGCTGGCATCGGTGCGCGGCCGGGAGCCCACGGCCCGCCTGGGAGCCGCTGGCGTGGCCGGCAGGGCCTTCCTGGCCTCGATGAGCGCGGACAGGGCCTCGGCCTCGGCCTCGGCGATCTGCCCTGCCCCATAGGCACGCCACATCACCGCTGCCACATCGGGCAGCTTCGATCGCGGCGCAGCCTCTATGGCACGCCGGATTTCATCGCAGAACATCGTCCTCGGTCCCTTACGGGCCGCAGGCAGGCACAAGGCACGACTTCTCGATGCGGGAATTGGCGTTCCCGCTTGACACCCGAGGGCGCTCTATGGCTTGTGAAGGGAGTTGTCGGCCTTCACAGCCACTCGATTTTCGCGGCCCTCCTGTTTGGCGACAGGGGGGCCGTAGTCGTTTCAGGGTCTATCTCGCGGCGGTGATCTCTCCTGGTGCCGGCTCACGACTCGCCAGAGCGAATGTGTGCCGAAGCTGGGCATCTCGCGTGGAGCGGGGCGATAAGTCAACGCAACCGCTGTCACGTTCCATTAAGCCCGCTGCATACTGAGCACACCCACTCCTAACGCGCAATGAAGGTACGTACCTTCTCTGGAATTCAATGAAGTCATTAGAAGTCACAGCCCGAGGCGGGAGCGGGCGTCGTGGGTGGCGCATGGCGGTAGGAGTGCGATAACAGTTCGCCGGTATGGTGCGTCTGGATATCCCTCGGAAGGCCCCGACATGCCGGTAATCGTGTTTAGCAACCCGAAGGGAGGCACCGGGAAGAGCACGTCGGCGCTCATCCTGGCGACCACGCTGGCCCGGCACGGGGCCTCCGTCTGCGCCTTCGACTGCGATCCGAACCGCCATCTGGTCGCCTGGAAGAACGGCCCGACACAAAGCGCGGTGCATGTCGTGGGCGAGGCCGAATCCTCCAACATCGCCCGGATGCTCAAGACAGCGGCGAGCCAATATCAGTTCGTGGTCGCCGACATGGAGGGCACCGCCTCGCTCATGATGGCCTCGGCGATCCTCGCGGCCGACCTGGTGGTGATCCCCATGCAGGGCTCGGCCATGGATGCCTCGCAGGCCCGCCGCGCCATCAGCTTCATCGAGGATCAAGCCTCGGCGGTCGGCCCGCGTGCCTACCGTGTGCTGTTCACCCGCACCAAGCCCGGCTTCGCCACTCGTGACGAACGGGTCATCCGAGAGACGCTGACGAGTTCCGGCGTGCCGATGCTCAAGACGGACCTCGCCGAGCGCGCCGCCTATCGCTCGATGTTCACCTTCCGGCAGAGCCTGGAGGAGTTGGACCCCCAGGCCGTGAACGGTCTCGACAAGGCCCTGGAGAACGCGGACGCGCTCGCCTCCGAGGTGGTCGAGGTGCTTCGCTCCGCTAAGAAACCCGCGTGAGGAACTGATCCCATGACGACGCGACCCGTACCCGCCGGCCTGAGCGACCTTGCCGATTTCCGCGCTACCCCTGAGACCGCCACGCCGGAGGAGACCCGCGACGTGCGCGCCGCCGCCGCCGCGCATGGCTTCATCGAGCGCAGCCGCCTCACGCCGCGCAAGCGCCGCCGTCCGGCCGATGAGCCGATGTATTCCTTCACCGCCCGCGTCACCGTCCGCTCGGCGGATCGGTTCATCGAGTGGTGCGAGGAAGAGCGTATCTCCTACCGCGAAGGCTTCGAGCGGTTGGTGGGCCTCATCCCCAAGGATAAGGCCCGGTAGCTCCCGCGCAGCGCGCTCATTCCGCCGCATCGATGTGCTTCTGAAGCGTGCTGAAGGCGTCTTCGATCTCCCTCAGTGCATCATCCATGATGCTCGCCACCGACCGGACCACCGTGGCAGGTACATCATCCGCCGGCTTGCCTGCCTTGCTCAGGAGGTACAGCGCTTCGGTCAGTCCGACGCAGCGATTGAGCTGTTCGGTGCCGCTCAGGATCGCGTCCTTGAGAGCGTCCGCGTCGGTCGTGCGATACGCTACCATTGCCGTGCCTCCCGCCACTCACAACCGACTGCGCTCAGAACCAGCGCGGCGCGAGAAGTTGCGGGCGCGACACCCTTGCTGTGGAAATTGGCACCGCGATTAGCGTGCGGGATCATGTCGAAGGTCTCCCATCCGACTAGCCCGGAGCGGTAGGGAAGCGGCAAGCGATCCACCGTCTCCCTATTTCCGCACAGCTCCCACTGGAGAAGCCGTCGCTCGTACTCGAGCCATGCGTCATAGCTATCCACGAGCGCCTTCGTCACTGGCACGGCCGAGGCCGAAGGACTGCCGATGAGGGTAACGCTGCCGCCGATGAGCGGAAGGGTAGCGAGGCCTCGGAGGAATCCCCGACGGCTGTTGGCATAGGTTTCCTGTTCGCTGCCCATCTGCATGGTGCGTTGCTCCGTTCCGCTGTTGCGTTTGGTTTCTTACACCTATAGTTAAGATGATACCTTTACGCGCGTCAATCGATAAGCGTAAAGAAACAGCTAAAGGTGTAAGATGATTGTGACGGGCGAGCAGCTTCGTGGTGCGCGCGCGATGTGTCGGATTGAACAGTCCGAACTCGCGGAGAGGGCTGGCGTCTCCGTTGATACCATCAAGCGCTTGGAACGAACCGCAGGGCCGATCTCGGCCAACATCAAAACCATCAACGCGGTGGTGAAGACGCTTGAGGCCGCTGGCGTCGTCTTCATAGATGAGAACGGCAGTGGGGCCGGCGTGAGATTGCGGAAGCCGGCCGAGGGCTGATGTTCGGGTGGCTTGGACGGCTTGGATGAAAGGGTACGCACAGTGTGCGTACCCTTTGTGGGGGAGGGGTGCATGAACGCAGTCGCTGCCTATGCCTTCGAAGACAACCTGTTTCGGTCACTCGACCGAGAGGGAGACCCCTGGTTCATCGCGGGCGATGTGGCCAAGATCCTCGGCTATCGTATCGCGCCTCACCTGACCCGATCGCTGGACGACGATGAGAAGGGTATCCACTTAGTGGATACCCTTGGCGGATCGCAGGAAGTCGCCATCATCTCCGAGCCGGGCCTGTATCGCGCGATCATTCAGCGCCGGGCGTCGGCAAAGCTCACTCCCGAGGTGCGCGACTTCATCGCCCGGTTTCAGCGATGGGTGTTCCACGACCTGTTGCCGACCCTGCGCCAAACCGGTCGCTACGGGGCGCCACCGGCCTCGGTCGAGCGTGAGCAAGAGGCGGTTGTGCGGGAACGCGAGCTGTGCCTGGAGACCGTCGCCGAGGCGCGACGCCTGTACGGGGCTGAGCGGGCACGCCATCTCTGGGAACGGCTCGGTCTGCCCGAGGTACCGCCCCTGCCGGACGACACAGCCTCGCCCACCGCTGACATTCTGGAGCGCAAGTTCCTCGGTGACGTAGTGGCCCGGAAGCTTCAGAGCATTGCCGAGGCCTACGGCACGTGGACCGGAACGGCTGCGCAGCTCCTCGCTGAGATGAACGCAGACGCGTATCCGCTGGACCTTCAGAACCGGCGTTGGCCTCGGACGTCTCAGGCCCTCGGCATGGCGTTAGCCCGCGTCAGGCCGCTCCTACTGCATCGAGGCATCAGGGTTGAGCGTCGGCACTCCGGCATTCGCACCATTACGATCATACTCAAAGAAATTGAATAGGGAAGAGCAATGCCACTATCAGCCGCCGATATGGCGTTCGTTGACCGTATGTTCGATATGTCTAGCGGCTATGTATTGAACTTTACCAATGATAGCTTTGCCTCATTTTTTAGACGCGATCTAAATGTCAACATCTATGATGAGCGGTACGCAATTTATGGAACATCAAAGGGAAGGCGCTTACGCGCATTTCTTGAACTGACACCTGATAGCGGTGTTGTATCAGCACTTGTAGCTTTGTGGGATTATCGAGAAGCAATATCGCTTGGTCCCGGTGAGGCTGAGAAAGTGCCTAACGCCAGGCAGCGCTTGAGCGACATCCTGGTCAAGCTCGGAGGCAGGCCGTTGCCGGCAGATCCGAGTGCTGCACCACCCCCGACAAGTGGGCCAACGAGGCCAAGCGAAGATGTGCTCGCGGGGCTGGAGCAGGAATTCCTAGCGCTGAGGGAGATGGACGACACGCCACAACAGCGGGGCTATGCCTTCGAGCGCTTTCTGAAACGCTGGTGCGACGCATGGGGGCTAGATGCTCGCGGGTCGTTCACGACAACTGGCGAGCAGATCGACGGGGCATTTCAGCATGACACCAACACCTACCTGATAGAGGCCAAGTGGCACGCGCGCCCTGTCGACGCTGCGATGTTGCACGGCTTCCAGGGCAAACTTCGAATGCGCCCTGTCTGGACCAGGGGCCTCTACGTCTCATACGGGGGCTTCTCAGACCCGAGTTCTGATGCCTTCTTCTCGGAACGCCTGATCATGATGGACGGTGCCGACATCTATCACGCGCTACGTCTGCGGCTCGATCTAGGTGAGGTCATCCGCCGCAAAGTGCGCCATCACTCGGAACGCCGCCAGCCGCTCGCTCCGGTGACCGATCTGTTTCCGGCGTAAGGCACATAAGGCATGGCATCCGAGCTCGATGCGGCGCGGAGGGCGTTGGGTGACCCGACCTCCATCGTGTTTTCACCTAAGGCGGAAAAGGCTCTGGCCGGTGCCGGCCTGCCTCTAGCTCAGTTCCTGAGTGAGCCCTTCACCCGGAATCCCTCTATCAGGACGTACCTAGATCACGTTACGGGACACGTGTTCAAAGATGGCTCCAGGATGGTGGAGCCCATCACCTATAACGTTGACGCGACTGCCATGCTGGATGGGGATTTTCTCACGCATCAAACCGCATGGCCGGCGTCCCTATATGGTTATGACCTGTTCGCGGAGTGGTGCGATAGGTCGGGCGGCAGGTTCGCCCAGATTGATCCTTCCGAAAGGTTTGACCGGGGCGTGCTGGACGCTCTGGACTATTACAATCCCGCTGCCGAGGATCTGCTGGAGGACATTCGGGGTATCGCCCTAACGATCCGCAAGCGGTACGAGGCCCTGATGGTGCCCTTGCGGTCCGGGGAGTTCGAAGCTTCCGGACACCTGCAAGGCGGTGAGCGCTCCCGGATTTCACCGGCCGTGTGGAGCGACCGCAAGACCCGCATCAGGTTCGTGGAAAACGAGGTTCTGAGGCTGACGAAGGTCGATATCGAGCACAACGACAGGTGGGCTCCGGTCCGGAGAGAACACCTGCAATCGCTGTGGTCCTATGTGGTTGTTCAACGGCCGGCCGAGGCCATTAATCCAGTGACCATCGAGCCTGTCGTGAGCGAGCTGGAGAAGGCCGTAGACGCTCGCCCTCGGGGTGCGGCTGGGCGGCCACTCAAGCATCCCTATGCGGCCGGCTTTGACCGATTGATGGTCCAGATCATCAGCGATGGGGCCTACCCGGAGACAGGGGCAGAACTCGTGGAAATGCTCCGACAGGCATTGATGGCCGCAGGCTCTGCCGAAATCACCGACCCGAAAGACCTGAGGAAGACGCTCAGCAACGACTTTCCTCGGCTCTATGAGATGGCCCTCAAGGATCAGATGCGCCCGCCCAGGTCGAAGCCGAAGGGGGGAAAAACCCAATAATTCCCCTTTGCTAGGTCTGCGCCGACCCGGCTCTAAACGAGGCTGATCCCGTCATCACCAAGACGGGATATCGCCGCCATGCACGGCTCCTTCACACCGCCGGCCATCGATCAAAAGGGCTCCTTAGCGCCTGATCTGCCTTCCCTCATCCTTATGCCGGATGAAGGCGACCCGGTTCATATCGTCGTCTGGTGCCCGTGGTGCGAGGCTGTTCACCGACATGGTGCGGCCGGTGGCGCTGGCAATCGAGCGCCACACTGCGCGCAGGATCATCATTCGCCCCTCGGCGCCACCGGGTACAATCTCGATGTGGTGGGCGATGCGGTCTCCGAGGGGGCTGTGATCCCCGGCGGCCTGATGGTCGGCGAGCGGCGTTTGCACCAAGTGATCGATCAGGCGGCCGGCGCGCTGCGTGCGGTGCTGTTGCGATACCTCCTCGACATCAAAACCGTGCGAGGGGCGGTGATCCAGAAGCGGACCTCGAAGGGCAACGCCTGGATTTTCGGCGCAGATAGCTGGCTCATCGAACCGCGCGGGCGCCGATCGACTGAAGGGCAAGGATTCCTTCGTCTGGCCGGCACTCTTTACGGCGTGCCTCCCGGCGTCGCCGCATTGCGCTTCCTCGAGGCGGTGTCCTTCGACCGCTTGGATGCGCGGGCCGCGCTGGAGCTGCAAGCCGTCATCGATGCGTGGGTGGCCCGTGGCGCGCCGAGCCGGGCGTCACGCTGATGGCGGCCGGGAAGGGCGCTCCGCCGAACGATCCGAAAGCCGACATTGCTCGCCTCGTTGACGAGGCCCGGCCTATCGGCGACGGCGGGGACGAAGGTGATGCGCCGGCCGCGAAGCGTAGGAAGGCCGCCAGCGGCTCCAAGGCCCCGCGCGGCGGCAAGGGCACGGCCAAGGCAACGAAGGCGACGGGCGACAAGCCTGAGGCTGCCGACAAGGCCAAGAAGCGCCACCGGACACCCCAGCGCGACAGCCTTATGGCGCTAACGGAGGATTGCGACCTCTGGCACAACGCCGATGGCGACGCCTTCGCGACCTTCCTGAAGGGCGACCACCGCGAAAACTGGCCCGTTCGGTCGGATATCTTTCGTCGGTGGCTGTGCGCGCGGGCCTATGAAAAGACCGGGGCCGTGCCGGGCTCGCAGGCCGTGGAGGATACCCTGCGCGTGCTGGAGGCGCGGGCCACCACGGAGGGCCGTGAGGCAACCCCGTGGCTTCGCGTCGGGGCGCAGAACGGGTTCCTGTACATCGACCTCTGCGATGCCGGCTGGAACGTGGTGGAGATCGGCCCGAAGGGCTGGCACATCATCCAGGGCCACGGCCTGCCGTTCGTGCGCTACCGGGCCATGCGTGCCCTGCCCGTACCGGAGGGTGGGAGCGGCATCGAAACCCTCCGCCGCTTCGTCAACGTGGCGAGCGATGAGGATTTCGCGCTCGTCGTCGCGTGGCTGGTGACGGCGCTGCGTGAGCGCGGCCCCTATCCGATCCTGGTGGTGAACGGCGAACAGGGGTCCGGCAAGTCCACGTTCTCCCGCGTGCTGCGGACCCTGGTCGACCCGAACGTGGCGCCGATCCGGTCGGTGCCGAGGGATGATCGCGACCTCATCATCTCGGCGAACAACGCGCATGTGCTCGCCATGGACAACCTGTCCAAGGTGGATGCGTGGCTGGCTGACGGCCTCTGCCGCCTCGCCAGCGGCGCCGGGCACTCCACCCGCAAGCTCACCACCGACAGCGACGAGGCCATTTTCATGGCGGCCCGTCCGATCATCCTCAACGGCATTCCCGCCCTCACGGATCGGGCGGACCTCGCCTCCCGCGCCGTCACGGTGCGGCTCACGCCGATCCCTGACGATGAGCGCCGCGCCGAGGATGATTTCTGGGCGGATTGGGAGAGGATGCAGCCGGAGGTGTTCGGCGCACTGTGCGACGCCCTGTCGGCCGCTGTCGGCAACATCGCCAGCGTGCGCCTCGACCGCGCCCCGCGCCTTGCCGATTTCACCAAATGGATGACGGCGGCCGAGCCCGGCCTTGGCTGGGAGGCCGGAACCTTCGCGCAGGCCTACGGCTCCAACCGCCGGGAGGTGTCGGAACACGCCTTCGAGGCGGACCCCGTGGCCGTGGCCGTTGTCGCCTTCGTGACCGGCCGGGCCGAGGGCTGGGAGGGCACCGCGACCGACCTCCTCAAGGCGATCGATGGGATCACCATGGAATCGGTGAAGCGCCTGCGCTCATGGCCGCAATCGCCTCAGGGCCTCGGCAACCGCCTGGAGCGGTGCGCGCCCTTGCTACGCGAGAGGGGCTTCCTTTTCGAGAAGCGCCATTCGGGCATCCGCACCATCAGGATCGTCCCCATCGCCCGGCGGGAGGCCTGACCATGTCGGACGCCACCGATTTCGAGGATCGCCGCTGGTTCATCGCCTTCACCAACCCCAGGCGGGAAACCACGGCAGCCAAGATCATCCGGGCGCGGTCGTTCCAGACCTATGTCCCGATTATGGAGGTGAGCCGCACGGTGCGGCGGCGGCGGGTGAATGGCGGAACGCCGCTCTTCCCGCGCTACGTCTTCGTCGGCCTGGAGGAGTGGCAGAACCTCTACGGCCTGCGCCAGACGCCCTTGCTTGAGGGCATCGTCAAGACGGCCGGTGTGCCCGTGGAGGTGCCGACCAAGATCCTTCGTGGGCTCCATGCTCGCGAGTTGGCCGGCGATTTCGTCTTCACCGACGATCGCGAGGCCGCCAAGCGGAGCGCTGAGGCCGAGGCGGCAGCCAAGAAACAACGTGAGGCCTTTCACGCTCTCGCGCCTGGTGCTGCCGTCAGGGTGATCGACGGGCCGTTTAAGGAATTCCAGGGCACCGTGGCCGAGACGCTCGAAGGCGACCGCATGTCGATCGTCATCAACCTGTTCGGGTCCAAGCATCCGGTGCCGATCCCGTTCGATCACATGGAGATCGTGCCGAGGGCGCCGGCATGAGCGGCGGGGAAGCCATCGCCATCCTGCGCCGGCTGGCCGCCGGGCAGCCGGCCGAGGGCGACCTTGGGGCCGTGGCTGAGCGGCTGGCCGATTATCTGTCCCGCGCCTCGACCGGCTACAGCCTGGACGATGCGTTCGGCCTATCGGTCGGTGCCGGTGGCGAGCCGTGGTATGCCCGCGAGCGCCGCGAGGCGCGCGACCGCGAACTGTGCGGCCTCGTCCAGCGCTTCGCCAAGCCCGGCACATCCGTCAGGGAACGAGCGCTGTGGCTGCAAGTCCTGGTGAAACGCTACGCCTCGGATAGCTGGCCTCGTGACCGCGCCACCGGCGTCATGCCCATGCACTATCCTGGCAGCGAGCGTGAGTATTTGTTCCGCGCCTTCATGCACTGCCCTGCGCCAACAAGTGATCGGCAATTGAGAACCATTCTCTCAGGCAATTAAAATCTCACGTTGGCAGCTAAATCCCGCGTTTGAGTTCCGTCTTACTGTGCATAATCGCATTTATGGAGGCTATCCGATGAACATGTTGAGCAGTTTCTTCAAGCGTGGTCCTGGCGAGGCCGATGCCTCCGAACTGGAGGCCGCCCTTCGCGCGGCGGAAGCCGAGCGGCAAACGCTCCGCGAGCGTGAACAGGCTTTGGCCGTCGAGCGGCAGGACGCCCTGCTTGCCGGCACGGACGAGGATCTGGACCGGATCGAAGCCGAGTTGGTCTCCGTCAACCGCGCCGCCGAGCGCCACGACCTGCGTATCCCCGAGCTTCAGCGGCTCCATGCCGAGCGCCGGACGGTCGAACAGCGGGCGATCGATAAGCGCGCCTTCGATGTCGCGGTGTCGGCCCGGACGAACCTTGCCGAGGCGATCGACGACAAGCTCTCCGATTTGGGCGACCTGTTCGCCGAGTTGGAGAAGACCGGCGATACGCTCCGAGGGCTCAACGGCTACCACGGCGGGCTCGGCAAGCTCAACGGACCGATGGCGCAGTTCGCTACGGACGGTGACGCGGTCCGCATGGCGATCATCCAGGCCGCCCCCTCGCTCGCCCGCGCCCTGCATATCGAGGAGAGTGGCGGGCGCCGGAAGGGCTCTTATCGAGCCTTTGAGGATGCCGCTTGGGCGGTGATCACGCGCGGCGCGGCACTGGCCGTTCCGACTGTCGAACATCGCCGGGTATCGGAGGCCGAGATCGAAGCGATGGAGAGGCATCGCCAGCTCTCTCGGCGCTACCAGTAGGCCAGCGCGGGAAGGGGAGGGCTACACCGATGAGGAACTTGAACTTCGACGCGTTTGGCGATCCCGCAGACGTTAAGGAATCGGCCGGGTTTCAGGATTGGCAGCGGAGGCGGGCTCGTCACTCCAGCCAAGCCGGAGGCCCGATCGGGCGCCAGCCTCAACCCGCTCGCGGTGCGGCCGGCACCCGCCTCCAGACCCTGCGGCGCGATCTGGATCTGATGCAGATTAAGGCAGGGGCTACCGCACCATCAGCCCCGTCTCCGGTGGTTTCACTGAGCCCCGCTTCAAACGGGTGTTTCTACGCGCAAGCCGCCATCGGTGGTCGCACCGTGCCCATGATGGTCGACACGGGCGCGACCTTCTGTTCGCTTACGGCAGAGGATGCGGAGCGAGTGGGTATTCGCCTGCGGGCGAGCGACTTCACCAGGGAACTTCTGACACAGAACGGTCGCATCAAAGTCGCCCCCGTCCTCATCGGCAACATGCAAATCGGCGCGATCAGCATGCGCGGTGTCCAAGCCGTGGTGTGTAGGCACGAGCCGAGTAGCGAGAGCTTGATCGGCATGTCGTTTCTGAGCCGCCTTCGCGAATTCAGCATCAAAGATGGGCGTCTCACCCTACGGGGTTGAAGAGCCCCTCTGACGGTATCGATCTAGCGCGGCTCATAGGGACGCAATTACAACTCGGCGGAGCGCCAAACAACTAGGGCGTGTCATCGCTTGAGCCAATCGAGTGCGGCGGCGAGGTAGAGGATGCCCATGAAGCTGGCGGCTGTCTTTTCGTAGCGTGTGGCGATGGCCCGCCATTCCTTGAGCCTGGCCCAGAGGCGCTCGACTTGGTTGCGGTTGTTGTAGATCCAGTCCGGGCAGGCGACGGGCGCCTCATGGCGCTGCGGCGGGATCACGGGCCGTGCGCCCATGGTCCAGATGTGCTCGCGGAAGGCGTGGCTGGTGTAGCCACGGTCGCCCACGACCCACTTCGGCACGCTGGGCAGCCCGTCGAGCAGCGGCACCGCATGGGGCAGCTCATGGGCCTGACCGGGCGCCAGCCGGAAGGCGATGGCGCGGCCCCGCCCGTCGGCGATCACGCAAGCCTTGGTGCCATAGCCGCCACGCGAGCGGCCAAGTGCTTCACGATGATCTCGCTCGGCCGCAGATCCCCCCTTTTGGCGGCCCCGGCCGCCTTTTGGTGAGCCCGCACGTTCGTGCCGTCGAGGAACACCATTCCGAGTTGGACACCGCGCTCCTGCACCAGGCTGAGCAGCCGCTCCCAGACACCGGCCCGGGACCAGCGAATGAAGATCTGGGCAGCCCGCCACCACGGACCCAGTTCCTCCGGGATCGCCCGCCATTTGGCCCCGTTCTGATGCCGCCAGAGGATCGCCGAGAGCGTGCGTTGCAGGTGCTGCGGTGGCGTCTTGGCCTTGGGCCGGCAGGCCTCGACCAGCGGCTCCAGTTCAGACCATTGCGCATCGCTCAGCATCGTCCCTCCCGCAATCAGAGAGACGAAAACGCAAAACGCGCCAATCCGTTCAAGCGACGACAGGCCCTAGAAGAAAGCCGTCCGCTATCTCACTGACGATCTAACGGCGCTCGCTACGGCGGCACCAATTTCAGATGAGAGATGTAGGCTGAACGCAGCATCTCCAGGAGATGTAATTGTACGACGCCGCTTATCTTTCGATGGTGCTAATTCCGTTTCTACATCGGGGCCGAGTGTTAGTAGAAAATCATGCATCCTAGTACGATTGGCAGAAAGTAGAGAAGCACCATTGCCGGTAGAAAGATTAACTATCTTGTAAGTCGGATTAGCAGTTCCTGTGGTTATTACTGTAAATTTAACTTGATATGAAAGTACGTCAACCTTACTAGTCTGACTATTTGGGAATTTATCTGAAGGAATAACGATTTGTTGTCGCACGGCATTGTATAACCAAGTACTTATTCCAAGATCCTCGGAGAACAGGAGAGATGAACCGTGACGGTCAAGTGGTTTCGTTGTACCATCTAGTTGAGGGTAACCACATGACGAGTCAAATCCTCCTAAAGGGGATTTCAACGATGCAGTCGAAAAAAATGAGTAGTACTTGTCTATACGAGTAGCCTGAGAAGAAAGAGTTGCTCCACCTGAAAAGGTAAATAAATCGGTTCCACCCAGCCCTCTTGAGACCGACAAACCAGGATTTGCAGCACCAGTCTCATCTACTTGAAGAGTTAAAGTTAGCTGGGCACCATAATTTTTTGGTATATATCTATCATCTATTTGATTGTAATTTAATCTACCTGTGTCCACAGAATGAACCGCGCGCCTTATTTCACAATATATACTTTGCTTAATTCTGAGCACAAGTGGGTCATCAATATCAGCTTCTTCCCATGCCTCATGTAACTGTGGGACATACGTACCACAACCCGAGAGATAAATAGAGCTACATATAAGAAATATATTTGCAAGTTTATATAGAGGCATCTTATTGCTCCCTATTCAGTTGGACATTTATTAGGTATATCTACACTGAATTCTCTAGGACTTACATTTGGAAAGCAAGTGCACATACAATCATCACCCTGACTAGCAACGTGACATTTAAAATTAGGCTTTTTACTGCACTCATTACAATATTTTGGATGACCGGCTTCGGTACATGCTGGTTCAGCTGCGACTGGATTGACAGAAAGTGTTGCGAAGAGATAATAAAAAATCGAGATTATGGATAAACCAATCACCACCGCACGCATCGCTCTGCTCCGGAGTTTTCAGTGTCACCCATGCAGCATTGAAACTTTTGTTTGCCAAGCATATTTGCAGATCATAATCTTATAAATATTCAAATGTGATATTTTTACATCAAAGATGGGCAATCAGGTGAGTCTTAAGTATGCCGGCTGACCTCCCCCCTCGCCACCACTACATCCCTGTTTTCTATCTCAAGCAATGGATGGCTGGCGACGGAAGGATTTGCGAGTACCAGCGCGAACACGCAGGTGTCGTAAAACCCAAGCGTACCCATCCGTCCGGCACTGGATATGTTCGCGGTCTCTATGATCTCGTGGGGATTGAGGATGCGAATATAAGGGATGCTTTCGAGAGAGAGTTTCTGAAGCCGGTAGATACAGGTGCAGCAGAACAACTACAGGACATCAATACCGGGCGTAAGGCAATGAACAACCCTTACAAACGTTCTGCATGGACACGCTTCTTACTCTCTCTTCTATTCCGAATGCCGGAGGATATTGCTCTTTTTAAAAGTCGGTACGTAGAAGCATGGATGAGAGTTACCCCGGATCGGGTAAAATACTACAATCGCATCCACCGACCAGGAGCGCCAAAAAGATTAGAAGATGCTCTATCACGTATGAATACTCATGACATTGAGCATCGAGCTATGAACGCGCTGATTCCTCTTATAACAAACCCACGAATAGGGGAGCATCTCATCAATATGCGGTGGGGGAGTCTAAGGCTGCCAAATATAGGCCCGACATTACTGACATCGGATCGGCCGGTAGTTATTTCAAATGGGCTTAAAAACGAAGACTCGCATGTCATATTGCCAATCGGACCAAAAACGATCTTTTACGCAGTTAACAGTCAGAGCGTTTTGAACTTTCTTATGATACGTCCCCCTGCCGAGATAGCAGAGGCGCTAAATACGGCCGTCACCCATCAAGCTGTAAAATATGTTTATGGTCAATGGGATAATCAATTACCATTCGTTCAACAGCACATGGGAGCAAAACGCCTGCCATCCTTACTAGAGCGTATGGAAGAGATTTCAGCATCGAGGCAGTTCAAGAAGAGACTTAGAAAAAAGCATCCCTAGATTTAATTGTGGTAGGTGTATCTCTATATTTTTATCCCGCGCCCATTTTCGTTCCATCGAATTGGTATGACCAGAGTAATCCAGCGATAGCTGCCTTGAATGCTCAAGATTATGAGGGGGGGCCTCAAAAGTTCAAAACTCTTCCACTCTAGACCGGCCTCTAACCCTCTCTTTGCCGGCGCGTTATTCCGTCGTTTGTTTTTTTCCCAGCATATGAATTTGAACCTAACACGCGAGCTTCATCATGCCTCCGTGGCATAGCTGCGTGGACGGCTTGGACATTACCGGACCAGTTGAGAGCCGTCGCTTAAGTTGTTGAAATTGCTCAAAGATGGACGGCTCTGGACGGATGGACGGCTCCCTCTGTCTCTCAAGATAAGAGAGTAGAGTTTTCTACGCGCACATCCCGTCCGGTCAGGCGCGGACGTGTGCGCGCCGTTAGAAGCGCTAGGGTGCGGGAAATCTATACGATTTCCAGAGGGATAGGGGTGTCGAAAGCGGTTACCCGAAGAACAGTAGCGGGATTTGGGTTGTCCAATTGTCCAAAGCCGTAAAAAGCGTTCATCACCAGATAGTTATGAGGACGGAACGCCCCGCCGCTGATTGTCCAGCCGGCATCTCATGTCGTCCGGCCTCAGGCGGTGGAATTGGCAGACGAACTGAGTGCGCGATAGACGCTCGCCCGCGCAATGCCGAGCTGCCGTGCGATCTGCGCCGGGCCGACACCCTCGGCCCTCATTGAGCGGATCTGCGCTGGGTCAATCGCGGACGGGCGCCCCTTGTAGACCCCTGCCGCCTTGGCCTTGGCGATGCCCTCGGCCTGGCGCTCGCGGCGCAGGTTCGTTTCGAACTCAGCGAACACCCCAAGCATGTCGAGGAAGGCCTTACCGGCGGCCGAGGTGGTGTTGATTGGCTGCTCTATGGCTCTTAGGCTGGCGCCCTTGGCTTTGAGGGCACGGACGATGTCCTGAAGGTCGCCGATGGACCGTGCGAGGCGGTCGATACGGGTCACGACCAGCGTGTCACCGCGCGTGATGAAATCGAGGACAGTCGCCAGCTCAGTCCGGCCCGTTGTACTCGACCCGCTTGCCTTCTCTGACCGGATCACGTCGCACCCGGCGGCTTTCAGGGCCGCAAGCTGGATGCTGAGATCTTGGTCGGTGGTGCTGACCCTGGCGTACCCGATGGCGGACATGAACGTCTCATATGGCTCTAGACATTCTCAGCCTGCCGTCTCGAAAGCTCGAAAGCAACCCAAATGAGACGCCGCCACACGTCTCACGGGGCCTGCCTCGCAGGGTGTACCCTAAGGAACATACGGTACCACTAAGCGCGGCTATCAAACCTCGGACGTTATGATAGGCCCTAAGCTCCGAACGTTATAGAGTGGGTTTGATAAAATCTTAGCGAGAAACATTATGGCCATATATGAACTTTATTCTTCTAGAAAAAGAAGAGAAAACGGCGAATTACCAGATGTTTATAGTTATAATCATATACCTTCTGCGTTTAGGGTACAGATTAGCTATATATGGAGTGAAACAATATCACGATCTAATGTTTCCAGTTTTCACTATCACAATATTGTAAAAGTTCTTAGAAGAGAATACGGGAAGATAACACTAGATGCAAAAAATAAACGCCCCCACGACTCCACCTATTCAGAAGAAGAACTAAAGGCATTTTTCTTTAGCACCACTGATAATGATAAGGTTATTGATATTATTGAAATAACTCTTAAGTTTATCGATAAGGTAACAGGCACTGCGAGTTATGTTAATGACGTAAATGGCAGAAAGAAGGCAGATGCGGCTATAGAAGAGTTCAATACTAGAGCAAAATATCACGGAGTTGGATATCAATACAGCGATGAAAAGATAATAAGAGTGGATTCTGAGCTAGTTCATGGCGAAATTGTAGTCCCAGCGCTGATTTTATTAAGAGATCCTTTATTCAAAAATGCACAATTAGAATTTATATCTGCACATGAACACTACAGGCATGGACGAACACACGAGGTTTTGGTCGATTGCTTGAAGGCATTTGAAAGCACAATGAAAATTATCTGCGATAAACGCAGGTGGGTTTATGATCAAAATAAAGGGGCTTCTGAGCTTGTCCGAGCATGTCTAGATAATAACTTAATACCATCTTACTGGCAAAATCATTTTTCAGGCTTGAAGAGTGTTCTTACTTCAGGAATACCAACCCCACGGAACAAGCAAGGTGGACATGGAGCAGGAAGTGTTCAGGCTCAAGAGCCCCCAACAGAACTTCTATCTTATGTAATTCATATGACAGCATCAACTATTCTTTTTCTTG
>LR743505.1 GCA_902712845.1 Methylobacterium bullatum | reverse complement strand
TGTCGCGGGCGAATTACTCCGTCCCTGTATCGCCTTGGCGTCCAGCCCGTCACGAAGCGCACGTGGGGCGCAAGAGCGCCCCTCCATGGGTCGGCGGACATCGAAGTTAGGCAAGTCCCTGCCTGCGTCGCAGGGGCGGTTGATTTCGCGCCCATCATCGCTGCGGTGCTCTGCGAGCATCCTCCGGCCCACGGGTCTCTACAAAGCCTGATCCGCTGGTCTCGCCAGACATGGCCTGGCTGCTCCCAAGAGGAGGCCGAACGCGCCGTTGCCATCGCCGCCGAGATCGATCGAGCCGAGATCAAAGCTTGGAGCCTCTGATGGGCGAAGGCAACCTCCTCACGCGGTTCCGGCTACTGGTCGCGGCAAACTGTGACCCCGGTCTTTCGCCTGCCGCGAGGACGGTGCTTGCTCAGATCCTCGACCACTACAACGCCCAAACGGGCCAGTGCACGCCGTCCTTTGAACGATTGGCGAAGACGACCGGCTTAGCTCGGCGATCGGTCGTGCGTGCCGTGCGCGAGCTGAGAGAGGCGGGATGGGTCGATCGCGAGCATACAACGCGAGAGGACACCCGCAGCCACCTGGCTAACACTTTCCGGCCAGCCTTTGAGCGGGTGTCTGGCGATGACAAGGTAGGGACGAAACAGTCCCCACTTGGTGGGGACGAAACGGTCCCTAGGGTAGGGACGAAACGGTGCTCCGAGGTAGGGACGAAACGGTCCCCCAAACCTAGTAAGAAGAACATAGGAACTGGAACACAGGTCTCAGCGGGGCAAAATTCAGCCTTCGACGAGTGGTGGAAGCTCTTCCCGAAAAAGGTCGGCAAGGACGCGGCTAGGCCCGTCTTCGACCGGGTGCTGAGGGACCGCAGGGCAACCGTCGATGAGCTGATGAAAGGCGCCCAGCGGTACGCGGCCGAACGCCATGGCAAAGACGCTCAGTACACGAAGCACCCGAAGAGTTGGCTGAATGGCGGCCATTGGGCCGACGAGCCGACCGCCCCTCACCACCAGCAGGCAAGCCGCTCAGGCTTTAGCGCCCTCGCATACACCGCCGAGAGGATGAACGCCGATGAATAGCACTGTCGCTCTCACGCAGAGGCAGTCGCTGCCGGCCGAGCAGCGCTCGCGCTCGCCGCTCCCCAACCTTGAACCCTTCCTTGCCGTCGAGCGGCTGTCCGCATCGTGCGGGAGGCGCCTCCGGCGGGTATCCTGGCCTATCGTGCCGATGGCCAGCTCGTGGCGCGAGGAGTCGCCGGAGGAAAAGGCACAGGCCGATAGTGCCGTGCGAGCCGCCCTTGTCGAGCAAGAGAGCGCATGGCCGACCGTCGAGATGACAACTGGCCTCATTGCCGAGATCACCGCCGCACTCGACGCGCCCCCTAGCAAATCGATTACGCAGACGGCTGTCGCCCTGATGCTGGATACCAGAACGCGTCTACCGCCCAACCCTGCCCTCTTCCTAGAGGTCGCAACCAGGGATCTGTTGGAACTCGGGTTTCAGCCGGCGATCGTCGTGGCGGCCTGCGAGCATCTGCGCCGAGAAGCCAGGTTCATGCCGGAGATCGCGGAAATCATTGAGGCGTGTCGCGCCATCCAAATCCGGTATCGCAGGCTCCGGATAGACGCCGAGGCGGCCATCCCGATCCTACAGCGCGCCGCAGAGACCCTGGCCGTTGAAGGGCCTCTTCCAGGCACGGGAGCCCGAGAGGTGCGCGCGATACCGCATCGCTGACGGAAGCGCCCTGCCGACGAGACGGCATGCGGCCCTTTCTGGCTTCCAAAAATTCAACGCCACGCACTTGAGGAGCATCCAAAATGGACATCACGCACGCACGCAAGCCCAAGTACGCGACCCTCCTCTCCGCCCTACAGGCGCTCGTCGTCGCGGCCGAAGGGCAGGACGATACGGCGTTGCCAGCGGATGTGAATGCCCGCCGCTTGGCTATCCGGCGCATAGGCGCCGAGCTGTTCGACCTCGGTGGTATGGAGGCGATGAACGACGCCTTCGCTGCCATGCGGGACCAGGCGCCCGACCGAACCGGCCGACGTGAGACGATCATCCATCAGGCGTGGACCGGCCTTCCGTGTTGGCAGGCGGAGGCGACGACGCGATGACCAGCCGCGAGCGGGCCGCCTTTAACGCCGGGGTCAATGCCGTGCGGCAGATGGCGATGATCGCGGCCATCACGATCGAGGTCCGCGAGGATGGGCGAGACCTTCGCCAGCGGGCGGCAGCAGCAGCCTTGCAGGGCCTCGCCGAGGGTAGCCGCGCGCTCCTCGTCGCTTCTGCGCCGGCCGCGAGCGCGCATGAGGTTTTGTGAGGTCGCTTCCAGCCTTAGCCCGGTCGCAACGCCTTTGCCTCAAGCTTGGCGATGTACTGGAGGGCCGGCTGTCCCGAAAGGTCGTCAGTGCCAGATGCCGGAGCCGGAGAGATACAGGTTTCTGCGACCCGACGTGATGCGACATTGTCAGGGTGAATAACTGCCTCGATATAAAATTCTCTGACCCCAGCGCCGCCGAGCCCATTCTGCAGCTCTCGAATAGCAGCGCTCATCAAATCCTTGGCGCGGCCCTGTCGGCGAAATTGCTCTGGAACAGCTACGCCAAACTGGAAGCAGAGGAGATCATCCAGCGGTTCGGCTCGGCAGACCATAACCAACGCCGTTACCACTTGGCCCTCAAAGCGAGCGTAGGTCAGCCTCATTTGCCCGTCAGGGGCATGGTCTTTGTGAACGTGAAGACTTGGATCAAGTACCCCCGGCCGTAGGAGCAGTTCCCCGCGCAGGAAGGCCTCCTGGAATGATGGCATCGCATCAGACGGATCGACCATGTACGCTTTCGTCCTTGCCTGCATGGGGCAGATGAGGGCGACATGATCCTGTCGCTCCGCATCAAGCGGCACCGCGAAAGCGGCTATCTCTTTTTCGTTCCGCCGGAAGGCTGTTTTGGTGGAGGTGGAGGCGGTTTCGGCTTGCTGTCACCAGTAGGACCAGAGGCACGGTCTCCACCCTTTCGACTTGAAGGCGGTTTCGCAGGGTGAGCTTCCAGCATGACTGACTCCACCGAACCTCTCGCCGACAGGTTGGCCCGGGCGAACCTCGATACCTTGAAGGAAGTCGTTCGTAACGGCGAGTCGTTTCTGACAGGGCAACTCACGTCTGGGCTTGCCTCGAACCAGCGCGCCATGACGCTCACTAGCCTGCTGGCAGCTGCGACTGTCGTTGTTGCCGGCGCGGCTGGCTCTCTCTTCATCGGAGCCTCGCCACGGCCGGCCCTTGGCGGCGTATGTGCCTTCGTTGCCGCTGGCTTTCTGGTGTCGATGGCCTTTGCAATCTCAGCCGCGAAACCGACGGATTGGTTCCTCCCCGGCAATAAGCCGGGCGGGTGGGCTGAGGATATCGAGACCAACAAAACGCTGGAACGATCTTTGGCCGAACAGGCGGCATGGTACGATGAGATGATTGCCGACAATCACGAGTGCATGGAAATCTCCGACCGCAAGATTATCCGCGGCCTTCGTACCGCGTGGTTGAGCCTCGCCCTCGGCGGGATCGGGGCCGCGGCAGTGATTAGCGCTCAGGCTGCGGGTCTGATCTCGTGACCAAGCTCGAAGCCCTTCTAGACCGCCCAAAAGCTCACCAGCGCGACTTGGTGCTGCTCGCGGCCGAGCAAGAGGCCTTACCGGCAGCCAGCGTGCTCAGGCGCATCGCCAATCTGGAGAACGTCATTGCAGCCGCAGAGGCCGTAGCCAGGGAGGTTGAATAGCACCCTACCCGGCCACGAGGATGAAATCAGGTTGGCGGGTGAACCGTCTTGGCTACAATTTCGCGCAAGAGGACCGGCTCACCGTCGGCGTCGCCGTACTCGATTTTCCATCGGCCGAAGTGAATGGATCGGCTCAGGTCTTCATTTGTAATCGACCCATCGGCAAGATTGACTTGGTAATGGTACCGATCCCGAGCGACAGATACTGTAGGCCCGGATTGGCCTATGTAGAGCGCACGTGACAAGGTGCGGTCCTCGAAGAGGCCGAGGTTCATAGATGTCGTGTCGAGGACGGGCGATATTCTAGCCGTATCAATCACGAAGATGTCCTCGTTGTTGAAGGAGTGCGATCTATAGACCTCGAACCGAGTGAAATGTGCATTCGGCGCTGGTGTTTCCGCATCAAAGTCTAGCAGCGCGACGCCGATCTCAGTGCCCTCTGCGATGGGAATAGCCATACCGACATGCATCTCCCCCGAGACTTGAAAGATGATGCACTCCCCGCCCTTTAGATCGGCAACCCGAACAGCCCGGCCGGGGAAGAAGAACTCGGCGCCGTAGGACTCATCCTCCTGCGCTTCAACGCCTTCGAGATCCGTAATCATAATGGGTCATTCCTTTCGGGTGGTGGGGCCTGGTCCCAATTCTGAAGGCTATCGACCGACACGTCGAGGTTGTTCGGCACGTGAACGTTAAGCCCTTCCTATGCAGAAGACCTTCTGAACTCGTCCGCCCTGTCGAACGGCTTCATGTCTTCACCACATGGCCTCACGCCTCCTGTCGAACGCGAGAATTCCTTCTTGGTCTCTCTAGTCGAGGCCAACCGCCGGTCCCCGGCAGCCCTTTTTGGGGTTCCACTGGCCGCTTTCCCCGTAGTTCTAGACCCTGAGTATTCGTGCCGGTCGAGGATTTGACCCCTCCCCCTCTGGCAGGGAAGGTGCGGGCGAGACGCAACCAGGCGGTCCATTCCTTCGACACGATCCGTACAACGTTCGAGAGGTTGCGGAAGGCGGTCTGCGGTCGCTCCTCAACGGTGATGAGGCCAAGCGTCCTGGCTTGCCGGATCGCGGTCTTCACGGTGGAGCGAGACACGCCGGCCACGGCTGCGATGTGGTCGACGTACATCCGGCAATCGCCGCGGCGGGCGGTCTCGGCCGACACGACAGCAAGGACGGCGGTCTCGGCCAGCGTGAACCGGGCCGCAATGGCCGGAGGAAGCCTACCAGAGGCTGACCAGCGGCGACGGCGCTCCATGCTGGCATCTGACCGGGGCCGCGATCCCACGGGCCTCCTGGGGGCCGCTGGCACGACTGGCAGGGCCTTCCGAGCCTCGATCAAGGCAGACAGGGCCTCGGCCTCCGTCTCGCTGATCTGGCCGGCCCCGTAGGCGCGCCACATCACCGCCGCCACGTCGGGCAGCCTGGATCTCGGCGCCGCCTCTACCGAGCGCCGGATTTCGTCAGCGAACATCGTTCACAGCCCTGCTTGGGCCGCGTCAAAGCGGGGCGCTCCCTGTCGTGGGGCACCTTTCAAAAGGCCAAGCGCCATCGCTTCGAGAAACAGGTTCCCGATTGACTCCCGACGGGAGCTATGGCTTGTGAGGGGAAGTGACTCCGGCCTCAAAAGCCTTGCGATTTTAAACGGTCTCACCCTTGCCGGGGTGGGGCCGTTTCGCGTTGGGGGCTCAAGTCTTTCTCGCGGCTGTCATCCTCAACGGTGGTCGGCTCACGACTCGTCCATACGTGCCATGCCGGAATGGGTCATAGGTCATTAACTGAGACAGTTCGTCAAACTGCCAGGCCTCATTTTTTTGCCCTGATAGCAGATGCCACATCCCTCTGCGGCGCCTTACGCACTGGACAGATTGAACAAAATAGCTATCTTCTCAGGACGGAGATTTTTATGGCTAGCGCAGCTCGCAAGCACGACGAACCTACGGGGCAAAAGTCTCGGGATGCGGTCGCTCGCAAACTTCGGGACTCAGTTAGCCGCGCGTTGTCCGCTAGCCTTGATAAGGGTGAGCTCGATCGTGGCGATCTTGAGCAGTTTCAAGAGGCAATATTTAAACTCAAGCGCATAACGAGGACGAGGCAAGGAAAGCGGGAGCACACCGTTGTGCTGGAGACACCGGGCGCTTCGAGAGGCTTTCGGGCATATGTCAGGTTCCACGGAGGAACCCCAGCCAAAGCGTCTCCACGCAAGACACTGAAACCACTATCAAAAATCGATACGCCTCCTCTCCGCGGTGCTGGGATGGGTGAAGTTCTTACGTCGGAGCAACAGAAAGATCAGCTTGAAGCTATCTCTATCGAAGACATCTCCACGGATTGGACGAAATCACCTCTTCTAGGCAGTGTCGAGATGGCAGGAGCCTTGAGTGTGTCACGCACTACGCTTGATACTTGGCGCAAGCGAGGTTTGGCGATCGCCTTCACGAAAGGTTTGCGCAACTTCGTGTTTCCGACAGTGCAGTTCAAAGGTCGGCGTCCTATCGAAGGGCTTGCTTTAGTCGCAGAACAGTTTGAGACGCAAGAGGAAGCTTGGCATTGGTTAGTTACGGAAAACCTACACACCAATGGTATTCCTCCATTAGAACGCCTTCGGAAGGGTAAGGTTGAGGAGGTTGTTGAGGCCGCTAAAGGCGCGCTTAACTTCGCGTGAGGATTTCTCTCAAACGTCTTGAACCGCGGATCACGACCGGCCCCCTCAGCCTCTGGCCGAGGATCATCCCCGCAAGGCATGCCTCCACACCAGCCAGCGCTGGGCCGGGCTCAAGCCGTTTCTCAAGCCTCAGCAATAGTTTTACCGTACTTTATGCCGCAGAAGATTTCGGCACTGCCTTTGCTGAGGCTGTAGTTAGAGATCGCTTCGAAGACAAGAAAATACGCTTCCTATATCGGCCTCACATCGAAGCATTAAGAGTGACCGACATAAGTTCAACATCAGATTTAACATTACTCGACCTTACTAAAGGCGGCACATTTGAGCTTGGACTGGATACAAATATAACGCGTCAGCGCAAACATAAACTTGGACAAACGTTTTCAGAGGCTCTACACAACAAAACACATTTGGACGGAATTATCTTTGACTCTCGCCTAACGGGCAGTCGCTGCATCGCAATTTACAACCGCGCTTTCACCCGAATTAGCGGAAGCCCAGCCATTGAGATGGTCAACCTAGCTGCATTCTATAACGAGGTGCGGCGACTCAAAATCATTGTAAGGCGGCAGTACGGTACTGGCCCCTGAGGCTTTTCGGCAGCTCCGGGGCGGCAGGTGCGGTCCTATATATCCGCGAAAATATCTATCTTCAAAATACGGCGAATAAATCGTTCCGTCCTGCGGGAGGGGATCTCTCCGTTTGAACTAAGGGCGATAACCCTCTGAGTTTGATTGGATGAAGGACATCAAGCGACAAGTCTACCGTAAAATCGGCCCTCTCCATGCCGCCAGCGTGTAGAAGCTCAATCCTAATCTTGTATTCAGCTTCGCCACGGATTGGGTCAAAATCATTCAGTATGTCTGGCAATGCCAGCATCTCTGGTTCTCCTACAAGCTTGTAGGGTCCCTCGCCATTTGACCCCCGGGTTACAACATCCTGAGGACGTATTACGGTCATAATAGCGATTTCTGCAGTGTCAGTTTGATTTACATTACCGCGTAACTCATTGACAATCTCGCTATTAACAACCATAGATCCTCTTGCATCAGTTATTATCACACGGGCGCGAGTTACATTTCGGAGGTGTTGGGCAATATACAGCGTAGCAACTAGATCAATTGCTATGGCTTTACGCGGCTCAATGTGACCATATATGGGCGTTGCGTGACGATTATTTTCATCTCTAACCCGGCGATGAGCCAGGGTGACAGTCATTCCTGCTGCCTTACGCTGTAAAGTGCTCCTTTCAATCTCATGAAATAACTTAGTGAACCACCATGTAACCCAAGCTGAGCACACTCCTATCAAGACATACCAGTACCAAGTTGGTACTTGGACCTCAATCGCCTTTACGATGCTTTCCTCGACAGATTTTTGTAGTAGGAACAACAGCACGACGTAAATCATTGGCAGCATTGCGATACCAGCCGGGATGCTAAAGAATTTCTGAGCAGCCTGAGGGCGGTTGCTCAGCCAGAGAAGAGCCTTCCAGAAAAAGTGCATGTGTGACTGAACCTAGATCAGGAATGACTCAACCGCCTCTGGTCGGCGATCGGGACCGAGGGAGGCGGCCTATTACCAGATCCAAGCAGCCATGGGCTTTAGGGTGCTCGTCGAACCAGGTATAGGGAGTTAGATGCTTTCGGTAGGGTGGTCTACGACACCGCACACGTTCACAGGCCCGCCCACGAGCACCTCGACCTGCTCGCCCGGCGGCTCGGTCCAGTACCGGACGGCGATCGGCGGCATGAAGTCCACGAAGGCGCCACTAGGCACGTTGTTGCTGATGAGGCCAAAATCCCCACGGTAGACCCGCGCATCGGACAAAGGCTCGACCTCGTAGATCGCTGACCCTCGCCGGAACCTATCTCGGAAGGCTCGGGCGAGATCTAGGGTCTCCCACGTGAACAGGCAGTCGAGCCGCGAGACGGCCTCAGGGGCCAGCGCCAGCCGTGCCGTTTCCATGGCCATTTCCCACATTACGGCACCAAGTTGCGGGCTTTCAATCTTTGCGGTGGCAGGACCAAACTGCCGCGCGGCTGATCCGTATCGCCCGCGCGTGAAGTGGCCGCCAGGGCCGTAGCCGGCCGGAGAGACGTGGTAGAGGCGGTGCGTCATAGACTTCCCTCGTCACGCTTCTTCATGCGGGGCTTTCCGCTCGCGGAACCGCGATGCCGGGGTGAACCGACGGTGACAATAGGGTATGCCGCACTAGGCGGCCCGAAAGCAGTGAACAGCAAGCCCATGGACTCTATCGCATGTCCGACCTCTTCGGCCCCGATGTCATGTGGATTGCTCAGCGGCATGGGCAGGACTGGCGTGATGACTCAATTTTAGCAGCTGCAGACTGGCTCGAAAGCCTCGTGCCCTCGGCCGACTGGCAAGTGCGAGCGGCAGCCGTTGAAGCGAGGTTCCAGGCTGCAAAGGCCGAATGGGCAGTGGGGCACCGCGTCCAGTTGTTTGACCCTGATGACACGGTCGCTTGGTACCTGCATCAAGCACGATGCTATGCCGATCCCAAATTGCGACCCGATTATTTCGTGATTGAGGGGTACAGGATCGCGCCGCTTATGCGGCGTATCGGTCAGCTATTGCCGTTTTTTCGTGAGATCGGCGGCGCCGAAGAGCGTGCGGCACGACTGATGACCAAAAACCTAGCGCAGCCGGATGATGGCATATACGAACTGCTAGTTGCGGGCGCCTACAGAAGTCGTGGCTGGCCCAAGGTTTCCTTCGTGCCCGAAGCCCCCGGAATAGGGAAACGCAACGATCTGCTCATCGACCGCCCTCGGTCACACTGGGCAGTGGAGTGCAAGCGGGCAGGACGCTCAGGCTATGCCCGAGACGAACGGCGCGCAGGCGAGCGGATGGGCGAGCGGACGCACGCGCTGTCGCGTGCCGCGGGGCGCCCAATGATCATCTTGGCGTATTATAGGGAGGAGCTCCACCTCCTAGGCGACGATTATCTTGTCGCTAAGGTCGAGCGCTTTTTAGATGGCTCTGGCCCATTCGAGTGGGAAGATGAGGGCGCTGCCGGCATCGTCATGGACGTTCGGTGGGGGCCGCTACATAGCGTTTTGGTGCATGACGACATCTCATTTGGCTCCAGTCGCTTATTCGAGCTGCTGGTTGGCAAATACGATCCGTCGATCGACTTCACCATAGCGGGCGACTGGGAGCCGGCCGAGGGGCGACCGCTGCACGCGACCTGGATACATCACGTCAGCATGGTGGCTTGGCGGAGTGTCTCTGACGAGGCGGCGCGGCGTAAGGCGACGCACTTCCGTGGGCTCGTCTCGCGTGCCGCAGGTCAGCTCCCGGGCGACCGCCCGGGGGTTGTGCATGTCGGATACGAGGCGGTCGGCGGCAACAGCGCGGACGGCCAGCGTCACATGCTCAACCGGCGCGAGATGCGAACGTTCGAGGTAGGCGCCACAGGGCTGAGAATGGTCTACGGTAACTACTTCATGAACGAGCTTGTCACTGCGCGAAACGAAAGCGCGGCGGTGAATGAGACCATGGCCTGGTACCCGGTTGCTGGGGGAAAGGGTCTAGGTCCGTTACCCGGTCATATGCTCTTCATGGAAGAGGATGGCTTGCCGGGATCGCATATGCGCTGACCCGTCCGGTTCTATGCCGCGGCGAGCTTTGGCTGGCATGCCCCGCCGCCATCTTGAGCCCTACCGCTTGAGGATCTGCCGAACGACGTCGGCCGACAGGGTGGTCCCCTCTTGGTCTAGGTAGCGAACCCCCGCGCCATACGGATCGTCGCCCTCGCCTGCGTACATCAGGAACACGCCGCCGTGTTCCAGAGCCTCCCGCACGTCGAAGAGCGTCCGCGCGTAGGGCTTCCGCTTCCCGGTCTCGAAGTCCGCCAGGGTCATCTTCGAGACGCCTGACGCGGCAGCGAGATCCTCCCTCGTCCATTCGAGAAGCGCGCGCGCGGCGCGGCACTGAGCGGGTGATATGTATTTTTCGCCCAACGTTGTATCTCAGTGTTGACTTGGGGAGAAGTTCGTACTTATTATCAAACATCGGAGCAGAAGATACAAGGTTATATCGATGCCTCGCACATCTGCCTCCGCCTGAATTGCCGCCGCTACCCCTTCGATAAATCCGAACGCCCGCACCGAAGCATTCCACGAGCCCCTTGGAGCCCGAACGATGACCTATGCCCGCATCCCCGATTTCAGCCAGCCCGTTCCGGCTCTCGCCGCCGAGCGAGTGCCCTTCCATGCCGATCCGATCCTCGCGGCGATCCAGGCCCACGACGACGCCTGGCAGGCATGGCGAGCAGCCCGAGGAGCGCAGGCCGTGGGCGCGCTCGCCGATATGCGCGCGGCTCTCGGCGCTCTCGTCACCACTCCCAGCACCACGCAGTTCGGCTCCCTCGCCCTCCTCCGGCATCTGCGCTGGCACATCCAGCATGACGGCATCATGGACGCCCTGGTCCTGGCGCGCGCCGGCGACATCGCGCGCACCCTGCATCTCGACTTCCCGCCCAGCGACATGCCGCGATCCCAGGTCGCCCCAGTCCTGCGCGCCCTCACCGCCGCCTCTCGGCCTGCTTCACGCTACGACGGCCCGGCCTTCAGCGAGTTCGAGGCCGAGACGCCGCCCGGTTCTATCGAGCCCTGGCAGGCCGTTGCGCCGATCCGACCGGACACTCCGCACGTCCGAGCCCTGCGCATCCTCGACGGCATGGGCGAGACCCTGGCGGCGGTCGCCTTCGTCGTCGCCGGCATGGCCCTGGTCGGCCTCGCCACCCTCGCCTGAGGCATCACAGCATTACAGCACGACAACGTCATAGCATCACAACGCCAAGGAGCTATCCGATGCGCAACCCTCTCGCCCGCCTCGTCCAGCGTGATCCGGCAAAGCCGACCCTGCGCGAGCGCGCTGCCACCCTAAAGGCATCCGCCGCGCGTGTGATGCATGCACCGCGGCTGGCCGAAGTGAAGCCTTCGCCCGTCGCTAAGCCCGGCAGCACCACCGATTACGCCGTCCTCGCGGCCAGCCAATCGATGCCGGATCTGCGTGCCCTTAATCAGACCGCCCACCTGATCGCTGATTTCTGCAGCGCTCTCTCTCAGCTCCCATACGCCCGAGAGAAGGGTGAGCTGTCTGCGGCAGGCGAATTCGCCGAGCGCATTGCTGACGATGCGCTTTGGTTGGTGGATGCCTGCCATAAGGAGGCGCAGAGGCGCGCCTTGCCCGTGGGGCACAAAGACCGGAGCATCCAACTCTCGCTTATCGCTCGGGAGGTCATTGAAAACGGCGACGATGAGGAAACCCTGGCGTTCGCCCGTGACGTCGCATCCATGGTGGAGGCGCGGTCGTGAACAACGTCCACACCTTCCGGACGAAGCGCGCCACGGTGGCACGCTCGCCTCGCCCCTCCCCCGCGATGATCCGGGCCGAGATCGAGGCCGCAGCCCTCGCGGCCATGGATGCCGCCGACCGGCTGATTGCCATCCTCGACAGCCTCGACGGCGACGAGAACGACGAGGACGGCGCCGACGCTGAACCGTCCCTCGGCGCACCCGAACAGCATCACGGATCACAGGTCATCTGGCTCCGTGGCTCCGTGGCTCCGACTCCGACTGCGAAATCTCCCAGCAGGACACCGCCCGATGAAACTCCGTCTCACTCAGCGCGCCGCCGTCTCCCTCGGCCATGACGATCTCGCCCGCTTCCTCGGCCGGGCTCGCCGCTGGCGCCGCGAGGTTCTCAAGCGGGCCGGGCACGAGGCCAGCAAGGGGAACGTCATCACCGCCGCTGTCCTCGTCGCCGCCTACATCGTGGCGCTTTAGCATTGCAGCGCTACAGCATCATACTATGAAAGCGCGGCAGCGCGGTAACGCTGTCATTCTATCGTGCGGCGATGCTGTCCGGTGATGATGCTTTCATGCTTCTGTGCTCTACCGCCGTGACGGGACAGCACGATAGGATGCCCATGCGAACCCTTACCCTCGTCACGCAGAAGGGCGGAGCCGGCAAGACCACGCTGGCCGCCTCGCTGGCGGTCGCCGCGGCAGAGGCCGGAGAACGCGTCATCGCGCTCGACCTAGATCCTCAGGGCTCGCTCGGAACCTGGGGGGATATGCGCACCGCCGACGCCCCAGCCGTCGACCGCATCGGACCCGATCAGCTCGGCAGCCTTGCCGCGATCCTCAAGGCCCTGGACGCCGAAGGCTACACCCTCGCCATCCTCGACACGGCCGGCGTGTCCTCGACCGGCGGCAACCTCGCCATGCAGGCCGCGGACCTGGCCCTGATACCGGCGCGCCCGTCACGCTTGGACCTGCATGCCACCATGCCGACCATCGAGACGCTGATGCGCCTGGAGATGCGGGACCGCTTCGCCTTCGTTCTCAATCAGTGTCCGGCCGGGCGCAGCTCGCGCGCGACCGAAGCCGCCAATGGCCTCGGCATGTTCGGGGTGCTGGCAGAGCCGGCCCTGACCCAGCGGGCAGACCATCAAGACGCGCTCGCCGCCGGCCAGGGCGTGACGGAATACGCCAGCGAAGGGAAAGCCGCCGACGAGGTGCGCGCTCTATGGGCTTGGGCGGATCGCAAGATGAAGGGCAACAAGGCATGAGCAAGCGACCTTCGATCGTCGGCGGCCTCACCCTCTCAGACGCGGGGCTCGCGCCATCCAGCCAGCCCGCGCCAGCCGAGACCGCGCCGGCTCCGAAGTCACCGTCCCGACGGGCTCGACCAGAGGTGGTCCATACCTCCGTCTACCTGCCACGCGAGGTGCATCGTCGTCTGCGGGAGATCGCATTCACCCGTGACGTGAAGGTGCATGACGTCATCATGGAGGGTATCGACGCAGCCCTACAGAAGCACGGCCACCCGTCCGTCGAGGCCATCAAGGCCGGCCGGAAGGTCGGGGAGTAGCACAGCCGACCATGGCGCTGTCATGCTGCAGCATTGTAGCAGTGAGCCATCGGGGAACTGGCCAGCGAACAGGTGGAGCGTTACCTTGTTGCCGGACCCCGAGCCGTTTCGGACGTTCGGCCAAAGGACGGCTGCATAAGCCGGGCACGAGGCATCGAGGGAGGGCGGTGGCATTCGTGCTGCCGCCCGTTTTCGTCCGCCCCCAATGTTTCCCGGCCGTCGACAAGGACAAGCCACAGCCTCAACGAAGCGATGGCGCTACAGCATTACAGCACGAAACTGTTGCCATGCCGTACCGCTGGGCGTAACTTCCGATAACGGTCATTCTCGGAAGTTTAAAACCATGGCTACCAACGATCCGTTCACTCCCCCTCCTGGCCCGGTTCAACAGTACGTCACGAAGGCGATGCAGCTTGCGACGCGGCATCAGGCAGACCTCAGTGCCGATATGACGGTAGGGGTCGAGGATTATGTGAACGCCATCAAGGAACAGGCCGATGCTCTCCGTCCCAAGGCTGATGGCCCTGCCTTTCTTGAGGCCGTCAGAGGGCAGCTCGGAATGATGGCCGGCAGGACAGCGGGCGAAAAGTCCATCCTTACGGACCCAGGCTTGATACGTCGCCTCGACACATTCGGCCTAATTGCCGGCCGTCTCAAATGACATCGTTGGGCCTACCTCCGGCCGTATCCGTTGTGCCGGAGGCGCCCTCTCTGCCGGTCGTCGTGTCGCCGATCGTCCAGGCGTACCAGCGTGCCTCGAAGGCCGATGCGACCGTGCGAGCCTATCGCGGGGATGCCGCGGCGTTCGGCGCGTGGTGCTCTCGGTACGGCTTCCAGTCCATGCCGGCTTCGGCACATGCCATCGCCGAGTTCTTGGTGCATGAGGCCGAGGCGGGGAGGGCGGTGTCGACCATCGGCCGGCGTCTCGCCGCGATCCGCTACGCGCACAAGCTCGCCGGGCTCGCGGACCCGACCGCCGACGAAGGCATCCACGCGACGGTCAAAGGTATTCGGCGCCGGGTCGGAGTGCGGCCGACACAGAAATCTCCGGCCACGGCCGAGGTCATCACCGCCATGATGCAGCACGTGCCGCCCGGCCTCGTCGGCAAGCGGGACAAGGCGCTGCTGGCACTGGGCTTCGCTGGCGCGTTCCGTCGCTCCGAACTGGCCGCGCTCGATATCGCCGATCTCCGCGAGGATGCCGAAGGACTGCGGGTGATGGTCCGGAGGTCGAAGACGGACCAAGAGGGCAAAGGGATCGAGAAGGCAATTCCGCACGGGCGCTTCATCAAGCCCGTGGCCGTGGTGCGGGATTGGCTCGACACGGCGGGGATCACGGAAGGGCCGGTGTTCCGGCCCGTCTCGAGGTCGGGGAGGGTGCGAGGGGACCAGCGCCTCACGGATCGGAGCATCGGGGATCTGGTGAAGCGCTACGCCGCGCTGGCCGGGTTCGACCCTGCGCTCTTCGGCGGACACTCGCTCCGCGCTGGCTTCATCACAACGGCGGCTGACCGCGGGGCGGACATGACCCGGATCATGGATGTGTCGGGCCACCGCGATCCGCGGACGGTCGTGGGATACATCCGCAGAGCGAATGCGTTCAAAGGGCACGCAGGGGGCGGGTTTCTATAGGAGACATCATATGGACGACGATAGCGACCTCATCCCCAGCCGGGTCATCACCGTCAGAAGCGGGAATTTACGTCTCACCCACGGCGAGGAAATGGAGAGCACACAACACATACCCGACCAATGGAGAGAGGGCGATTGTGTCACGGTTATATTGCCGAATGACGAACGGCTTCATCTATTCTGCGAGCCAGACGCCAATGATAATACTTTTGCCTATACGAAGCGCATGGGTGAAACTTGGCCCGTAAGGATCGAAACAATTCCGGCGACGCCAGGCAACTACGGTGCGCTGCGCGCCGAGTTCAGTGAAGACCATCTAGACGTTCAGCGGTGCGACGATGAGGAGGGGCGATGACCAGACGCAAACCCAGCGACGCGCTCCTAGGGCCGGCTCGCGTCTCGTGAGCGCGAATAGCCACTCCGGCCGGCGCTGGAGTGATGACGGCAAGATGCTGCTCGCCCCCGACATGCTGGACCTTGCCGGCCCCATGCTGGCTAGGGCGCAGGAGGAATACGGCCAGATCCTATGGACGGCCGATTGGGCGCTGATGGGCGTCCTCTTTCACGGCGACAATCCGAGCGTTCGGCAGGTGCCGGGGATGAACCGGGTTGCCGTCGTGCTGCCGATGAGCGGCGCCGATGATACGGACATTGCGACAGCCTTCCTGGCGCATGAGGTGATCCACTGCATGTACCTCGCCGGGGAGTGCACCCCGCCCATGATCGAGGAGGGCGCGGCCGTTCGGTTCAGCCTGATCGAGGCGGCCGCGGTGAGCCCTGACTTTGCGGAGCTGCTGCGAGAGCACCAGACGACGGGGCCGGAGGTGGCGCACTACGCCGAGGCTCTGGTAGCGGTGGAGTGGCTGTTAAAGCTTGCGCCGGAGGCAATCCGCACCCTGCGAGCCAAGAACCCGGATTGGAAAGCTATCACGCCCGAACGCATTAAGGCGGTAGCTCCGCAAGTGCCGGCTGCGTTGGCCTCGGTGCTCTGCGAGGTACGAGAGATGCGGCCGGATTATGAGCGGGAAATGTTTCTGGCTGAAGAGGCGAGGCAGTGAGACAGCAAGGCCGTATCCCAGGGAGAAATACGGAGGGGGCTTTGTAGAGCCGACCGGGAGACGCCTTTGCGCGCCCCTCGGCCGTTCTGGTTTCAGATGCCGAGTGGGCTGTGGAGGGCAGCGGTAGCGCGATCCTTGATGACTTACTGGCCCAGTGAGCTTCACTGCTACGTAGAAAGCATAGTCCAACCCTTAGAGTCCGCTCGCCCGGCGGATATCGAGGCGCCCATTCAGGGAGCCTGGAGCCTCATGTGAGGGCACTTCGACCCGCTGTGCGGTCCGGTAGGCCCGGTACACGCTGTACAGGGAGACCGCGCCCATCGCGGCGGCCCCAATCGGGTGCCGCCTGACGATCAGCCCGGCGGCGACTATGAGGATTGTGGCGACTCCGGCGAAACCGGCAACCTCATTGTCCTGCTCAACGTCGAGGCGTTCGTCCTCGGTCATAGCTCAGTGCTGGGTCTCGTCGCTCTTCCGCGCCGCCCGGCGGCCGGCGAAGAACGAAGTGACGTTACTCGCCGTCAGTAGGAGAGCCAATTGTGCGTTGCTTAGGCCCTCCCGACAACGCTCCGTTGTTGCCCCGACGATGCCGCCTAAACCATCGGGACCGCCGGGGCCACCGATCGGGAAGAGAGGCACTCCACCGCCCGACGGTGGGAGCGGAGGCGCACCGCCAACGATTGGCGGCGGCGGCGGCGGCGGAGACGGAGGGAAAGCTGTCGCCGTGGCAACTCCAGACAGCATTTGCTCGCAAGTGCGAGCGTGCTCGCTGGTCTCGTCGAGGACCTGGCCGCAGGAGACGGCCTTGGCGCCGACAGTGGAGAGCGCATCCTGGCATGACGCCATTTTGAGGCCCATCGCGCTGGAAGCGGTCGCCTTACCGGCCGCAGTGGCCTTGCTGGCCGCAGCGACCTTGGCGACGACGGCGGTCTTGGTGGCCGCCCCGAGCTTGACGCTGGCGAGCGTGGCGACCTTGGCGCCGGCCGCGCCCTTGGCCGTGGTGAGGCCGATGGCCCCGAGCTTGATGGCCAACGGTACCAGAAGAAGGGATATGGGTTCGGGCATGCTGGTCTCCATCCAGGGGAGAGCGGATGGCCAAATCGACCATGGTAAACGGTCGATGACAAGCCACGCTTCGGCCGTTCGGTAGCTGTCTCGTTGAAGGAAGGCCTGTCTAAGTAGTATTTTCCTCCCGCGGCGGATCTTGCGACACCGGCCATATCCGTGGCCTTTTGCAGCCATGCCGATCCGGCGCGAGCACCGCTTCTTCTACCCGATCGACTGGCCCCAGCTCTCGGCCGTGATCCGGTTCGAGCGCGCCGGCGGCTCGTGCGAGGGATGCGGCCGACCGCATGGACGGATGGTCTATCACCTCGGCGACGGTCGGTGGTGGGACGCCGAGGCCGGCACTTGGCGCGACGGGCGCGGCAAGTCGCTTCTGGTGCTCCCCGACCTCGAGGAGTTGATGGGCGGCCTCCGCACCACCCGCGTCGTGCTGGCCACCGCGCACCGAGACCACGACACGGCGAACAACGCCGAGGCGAACCTCGCGGCTTGGTGTCAGCGCTGCCACTTGGATCATGACCGGCCGGAGCACCGTCGACGGCGATGGCGGACACTGTTCCGACGCAGGGCTACGGGCGACCTGTTCCGCGGGCCGGATGGGTAACTACGACCTACGGGCGGTCCTTGGGTAAATTCGTCAAGTGCATGCTTTCGAGGGGCATACGGGCAGCGGGTTCCTGTGATTATACTGCCAGCGTTTGCTCGAAAGGATTGCGATGCGCCGGCCGCCTACCTTCGACCCTATCGCCGATTTGTGTGCAGAACTTAAAAGGCTTTGGCCGGGGAGAAGCTATGGTCTCTCTTATGACGAGGTTAGCCGGTGCTTCGATGGGAGCGGGTGGGACCATCAATGGGTCAGGCAATTATTTTCCCGCATCGCAAAAGTTCATGATTGTCGTCTTCGCGATAGCCCTGGGGAGCAGCTTGTCCGGTTCCGTAAGGTGATCAGTACGGCCGGGAACCGCTACGCGCAGTCTGGCAAAAGCTTTAAACGACGCCGCCTCTCCGTTCCGAAAACCAAGCGTAGTCCCTAGGACATAGTGTTCTAGGGAACCTCCAAAACCAACCGCTATCGGCATGCCTTACGTGTGTAAGATCGCAATGTCCTAATAGGATAGGAAGGGCCAACGGTTATCCAGGGTAAACCTGATGCTGCCGGTCCAAGAACACGAGGAAGAAGGCGCCTTTGCACCTAAACCCGTGGACTCGCGCCTCTTCGGTAACTCGCAGTTCGAACCACGTTAAATCAGGGCTAATACTATTTATATCCGGGGTGTTAGGTAACACAGTAGATTTCTTGTGAACAGTATAACCAAGACCGGTCTTGTGTCCGCCACTTCCAGCTGATTTATAAATATCAGACCACAACACTTGCGTCATCTTACGACAGAATGCACTAAACGCTCTGAGCTCATCTGCAGTCCAGGCAGAGAAGCACTGGTGCTCATGACGGTAATATTTGAGATTTACGTAGGCATTATCTGATTTAGGGTCGTCATTTAGACTAAGAAACGCAACTTCACGAATTTTTAGATTAATATTTTTTTGCTGGCTTTCCTCTGCTTGCTTCTTCGCAACTTTATCAAGCCGCCCGTTCTTCATCGTCCACTCGCTCATATAGGTCGTTGTAGAAGCGTCCCATCAAGTCCTTGCTGATGGGCGAGCTTGAGCGGGCTTCGAGGGGGAGATTGCCACGGGCCTCAAGCCAAGGAGCTTCTGAATGCGTCATACGCTCAAGGTGCTTCGCGGAGAAATCGCCATAGGTCGCCAAGATGGACGACAGGTGCTCAGCGACCTCGGCGCTAACCTCCGGCACTTGCTCAGGAGGGGGGAGGGCATCCCAGCCAGCACCCCTGTAGACTTTGTAAACGGACTCGGCCACCGGGCCATGAGCCCATGCCTGTAGATCCTCTTCGAAGAGGGGGGCGCCACGCAGGGCTAAGGACCATGCCTGGGCATAGTACACAAGCTTCTGCAGCTTCAGGTGGGTGATCGAGTCGCCTGCGTCTCGGTCGATGTTACCAACGAACCAAGCCGCGATCTCGTTCGCCGAATTTGTCGGGGGCATCAGACTCTCTCCTAACGTCCGTATATAGGAGCGGTATCGGTTAGACCAATTAAATTCCGGAAGCCTCGGTGCGGCGGCGGTGCAAGCACATGTAGGCAGCCCTAAGGCGCGCTGATTTTGGAAGGCGGCAGGACATGAAGAAAGACGATGCTGAACGGGCAATCCGCGGTCTTTGCCATGTCTGGCGCAGAGAGGCGGGCTTAGATGACGCCGCTCCACTGGACCTACATTTCAGTAGCTTTTGGGAGTGGATGAAGGGCCATCACATTCAGTACACGACCTTCAAGGCTCGTGGAGGCGCGGCCTTCATAGCCGAACTCTGGTTTGACCAAGAATTCAAGCTGACGTGGACGCGGTAGCTGGGGCTCCATCTTCTCGCCGCGGAGAGGGCGGCGGCCCATTCGGACGCTGATCCACCCGCCAATTGCCGAAGCTGTTAGTCCGCGCCATCTTGCACCCATGCGGCGAAGCACTCTGGCGACCATCTTCCTCTCGGCTATCGGCTCGCCTGCCATGGCGCAGACGACGAAGGGCGCGCCGCCGGCCCTGATCGGCCACTACGGCAATTCGCCGGCGCAGTGCCGCTCCTACAACCGGAAGAGCGACAACGTCAGCGAAATCCGGCGTGAGACCTATACCTTTTGCGGCGGGTTCGGGTGCGAGGCTCGGATCGCGAAGGCCGAGAAGACCGCGTCGGGCTACCGGCTACACCTCCGAAGCAATGGCAATCCGGACGGATGGTGGTCGGACTTCCGGACGGTCGGAGAGGGCGTGCTGGAGGAGCGCGTACAGGGCGGGAAGAAGGCCGAAACCCTCGTCCGGTGCACCACCAAGGACATCATCGCCGGCATCGGCTTAGAGCCGAACACGGAGGGGGCCGTCACGAAAGCACGGAGCGCTGTCTTCACAGCATACTACGCCGAGCAGGTCGCCACTCTCTGCCCAGCAGTGTCTCTCGACAGCGCCCTGGCCAAGCGAATTCTCGCCACGGGCGCGGACGGGCTGGAAGCTCACATGCGGAAATACGGATATCAGCCGATCACTCCCGGCCGAACCTTCCGCGAGGGCGTAGAGAACGACGTGCACAGTGAAAAGGTAAGTGCCACCTACGCTGCCAAGAGTGATGCCGAGGCCCTGCCGAACTTCTGCGACGAGGCCATGAAGGCGCTCGGCGAGGGCGGCCGGGTGGTGCCCGGCCTCCTCATCGATCCGCGCAAGAAGGCGTAGCGCTTTATTGGTTCGCCCGTTAAAACGATACAAGTAATACATATAATAAAAGAAATAGGAGATTAATTTGTCAAGTGTCGAAATGAATAGGCGCGAACTTACCCGACTCATTGAAAAAGAAGCCGATCTTAAAAAAGAACTGCAACGATTTGAAGGGGAAGCAGCTAAATACTCTGACTCGGCGCGGCGCTATGATGACCAAGCTAGAAAGGCATCAAGTGCTTCGAGCGCCACCAGCGCGTTCAATTCAGCAAAGCGCGAGAGAGATAAGTCTCTTCAATCATCTAACAAGGCTGTCGATATATCCAAAAAGATAGCGAGCAACGCACGAGACCAAGACAGTCGCCGACGTTCTCTTGCGTCTGCTGAAAAATCTGAGCAGCAGGCACGGGACCGGGATGAGCAGCGCCGTAGCCAGAAGGAAAAGTCTGACAGGCAGGCTCGGGATCGAGAAGACGAGCGTCGTCGCCAACGTGAAAAAACGCATGCTAGAGAGGTTGCGCGATTGTCGGCGCCGCAAGTTCATTATGTGCACATTCGGCCACCCGAGCCTGAAAAGCTGCGTGTCCTCTACTTGACCGCGAACGCTGGGACAGATCTTCGAACCGATACGGAGGTCCGACAAGTCCAACAGGCTTTGAGAGGTGCACGTTTCCGTGATCTTGTCACAGTCGAGCAGCGACCGGCTGCTACATTCCAAGACCTACTGGACGGCCTGAATGACGTTCAGCCCCACGTTGTGCACTTCTCCGGACATGGGGGAGATCAGTCCTTGTTTATGGATGATGGAAAAATAACAGATGGTTCGGGCACTGCTTTATCTTTTTCTCTTTTAGTTAAGGCGCTGGATGCTACAGATAGCCCTCCGACACTCTTAGTGCTAAACGCTTGCGATACACTCAATGGTGCCGAAGTCATACTACCCGCAGTTCCCGTAGTCATTGGAATGTCGGATGCAGTACTCGACTCTGCCGCGATTATTTTTGCCCAACAGTTCTATGCGGCCCTTGCTGGTGGACAATCAGTTGGAAGCGCCCTCAAGCAGGCCAAAGTTGCCATCGAAGCAGCAATGATCGATGCTGGAGCTGAGGAACTTCCTAACTACATTTCTCGAGATGAGATTGACATTTCTCAACTTATTCTTGTAAAACCTATAAGTTAATGTAGCGATTTTTGCTACTTTACATCCATTCGACACTTGGCCGGAGCACAATCACCGAACGCAGAATTTGTCTTCTATGTGGCTTGTAAGACCACCTCGAACTTTCGGCGCCAGTGCTCGCGCCTGCTTTCGACGTAGGCGGCGCCGTCGCGATAGCCGGAGCTTCCCGGCCACAAGTGCCGGGCCGAGTTGTTCGCCTCCGAGATCACACCACACAGCGACTGCGACATAGGGTGCTGATCGCCCGTCAGGGCGATGCAGGTGGCGTGGAGGGCCTCGGACAATGCCTGAGGGGTCGTCTCCGTCACTTGGTCGGCACGCTGCAAGTCGACCAGCGTGTCGAAGGCTTTCCGAACAGCAGCGTCGTCACCGCGAAGGATGGCAGGCACGATATCATCGGGGTTCATGGCGTGGCCTTTCTCAAGATGGGGTGGGTCAGGCGGCTTTGGCGCGCGCGGCGAGAGTGTCGGCGACGGTGAGCGCATCGAGCTCCCAGCGAAGCAGCCCCGCGTGGCGTGTGCGCGTCGCCTGTGCGCTTTCCATGCGCGATAGGTTGGTGTTCTTCATCTCCACAAAGTTCTCGGCAAAGAACGAGACGTGCTTCAGTTGGGTGGGGCCTAGCCCCATCACCCGCCCGACACCTCTGGTCCAGTTTACCGTCCGCCACATACCCGTTCCCTCGCTCGGGCTTGGGCACGTCACATCGACATCGGGATAACGGGCGAAGTTGTCGATCGTGCTCAACGTCTCATCCTCAATATTGAGAAGGTCGTTGATGATGCTGTAATTGCAGAGCGGCTCCTCGCGAATGATCCCGCAAGCGAGAGGCTTGTGAACGCCTTGAAGGTGGATGACAGGCAGCCATCGCTTATAGCCGGCATGCCAGCGCGCGGCGTTCCACATGCCACTATCGCAGCGATAAATCAGAGCGTGGTCTAGAATTTTCATAGATCAGTCCTTCCCGTTCGCTGAGCCATTCATGGCGGTGCCAATAACAGTCAGTAGCGCGAGCGCCGCCCTACTGTCGTTTAGCCGCAAGGGGGCGTCGTCCTTGCCCGTGTGCTCGTGGCGGATCTTCTCGAACCCGAGCAGGCGGGACAGGCTGTCGAGCGAGGCGCGCTTGTCGGAGAGCTTGAACCGGACCCGGCGCACGTCGCGAGCGTCCTCGCCGCGGCCATCCTTGAAGTCCTCGACTGTCACCTCGGCAAGCGCGGCCGCCTGGTCACGGGTGAGGTCTGCAAAGTTGAGGACGGGGTCGCCGTCTTCGCCTACCCGCATGTAGTCGGCCATGTTCGAGAACCCGAGCTTGGCGTACTCGGCCGCGATCTGTTCCCGCGTGATCTCCAGCCGCGCGCGCGTGCGTGCCTGCGCCTCGGCTATGGCCGCCTGGATCTCCGGCTTGCCCAGGTTCTCGGCGCCGATCGCGGCTGCCGTCCGCGCGCTGTAGCCGGCCCGCTTGGCCGCTTGCGTCGCGTTGAGGTCGACAAGGTATTCGGAGACGAACCGGTCCTGCTTGTCAGTCAGCGGCATCGACGCCTCCGGCCGGCTTGGAGGCCATCAGCGTCTCGGCGAGGGCCTGCATGGCGTCGAGCGAGCCCGAGCCATCCTGTCCGCCGCAGCGAGCGACGGTGACGAGATGAGCAAGGACGGCCCCGGAGCTCTCGCGCGGGAACATGCCCTTCATGTCCAGAAACGAGGCGGTAGCCATCACCAGCGTGCACAGCATGGATGCTGCCTCGCCGGACTGCGAGATCCCAAGGATGGCGGTCAGGCTCTCCATGTCGGCCTTGATGACCGGGAAGAGAGGGTGTGTTTCGTCGGCCATCACGGGGATGCCTCCTCGGTTTCAGTGAAGGGGTTGGCGATGGTCCGCTGGCGCTCGCCAGTGTCACTGCTCGGCCGCCGGGCGGTGCGTCCGCGCTTCGGCCGGCGCAGCGCCAGGCCAGCGAGGTCGGCGTTCTCCCCGTCCCTGAGCAGGCGGGCCTTCACCTCGGGCCAGCGCTTGCGAGCCGCATTGGGGTCAAAGAGCTTCTTCGCCTTCAGCCGAGTGCTCAGATCACGTCGGGGGACCATGACGCGGAGGTGTCCCATGTTAGAGATAGGCGCGCCGATCGACGCTGCCTTGCCTTTTCCGGCAGACAGCGAGCCTTTGGCGACCGGCGAGGGGGAGGATGCGTCCCCCTGGAAACCGGCGGGGCGCTCAGTCGTACCCTCGCCGCGCTGTGTCTCATCTCGGGACAAGGGCATACGGAGCGCAGCTCCGCCCACACCTGCCATGGGCTCGCCGATCTGGCGGAGGTCGCCTACAGCCCCGTCGCTCCGGCCCAAGCGCTCAAGTGGACCTCCTTCTGGGGAGCCAAGGGGTGGATGCTGCCCTCCCTCGCAGAGTAGCTTCTGAAAGCTCGGCGCACGAAAGCTTCCTATCGGAGCGGCGGTATCAGCCATTCAGCGGGTCACCTTCAATACCTTGTCAGCAGCGCCGGGGCCGTAGACGCGGTCGTATTGCTCCTTGAGCGCCGGGGTCCGGCGGAGCAGGCCGATGGCCCCTGCGTCTGGGGCTGGGAAGACTTGCGGCGTTGGGCTGAGGCCTGAGACCGCCGTGCGGGCCGCATCGTTCTTTTGGGCGTTGTCGAGCGCCCTGGTTTCGTCGCGCGTCGGGGGCTCGTCCCTTGCCAGCCGACGCAGCACTGCAGCGGCCGTTTCTGACGTCTCCCGGCTCGCCTTGCCCTCGCGGAGGATGGCCGCGATCACATCGTCAGCGTGCTCGCCGAATGCTGCCTGCGCGTCCTTGGCCGTGGCCTTGAGCGCGTCACGGACCTCGCTCGCGTCTCCACCCTTCACGGCGAGCTCAATAGGCTTCCACAGGGCCAGCGCTTCCGCACGAGTGATCGGGATGCGGTTGTCCTCAGGGATGCCGACCTGATCCATCGCGGTTATGCGGGCCTTCACCAGGGGGGCGAAGGTTGCGGGCTTGTCGAGGCTGACGCCTTGCGCCGCGGCTTGGACCCCCGGCAAACTCTCAACCGAGGCCGCCGGGTCGGTCGCCCGAAGTCTGATAAGGCCGTCGGCGCGCTTGCGGGCAGCCTCGAATGCCTTCAGATCCTCAACGTATCCTGCCCCGCCTGGCTTGGGATCGAGGGATTGAACCCGCCTCTCGATGCTTTCCCGCGGTAGAGCCTCAATCCCATCAAAGGCAGCGTGAACACGGAAGGCACGGGCGCGGCCGTCCTCCCACGACGTGAGGGCTTCCCGGCCGAACACGCGAGAGATGTCCTCGCCCTTCAGGTCGGGACTGCCGACGCCTGTCCGTTCGACCGATGCCATATCGTCAGCGATGCGCGTGGACAGCGCGGCACTCTCGGCGCGGGTTTCGATCTCGGCCCTACGCTGGTCCCGGTCGACCTCGGCCTGCGTCTTGGCGAGAACGGCGCGACGGGTCTCTGGGTCGAGGATGCTGGCATAGGGCGCGCTGGCGACCGCCCCCATCTTCCGGTCGGCCCAAGCTCGCACAGTGTCGACGGTCTTGCCCGCAAGGATGCTGCGGTTCGCGGCGATCTGATCGTCCTTCAGGACGTCGGAAACCGGAGTGCCCGGCGGGGCCTTTAGGACCGCCGCCGCGCCACCGCTGCCGAGAAAGTGTGAGAGGTAGATCGTGCCGTTTGTGACCGGGAGCTTGGCATCGCCGAGAGCCTTGCTGTTGTCGTCAACGAGATAGCCCGTCATCTCCCGAGACAGGGCGGGATCGTTGCGCAGGGCGAGCACCTGAGCCTCCGAGCGGCCCTTCAGCAGATCCGGACGGTGGCCACGCACAGTCGCTAGCCACGTCGAGTCAATGAACTGGCCGAGTCCGGTCGCCGAGCTATTGGGGTTCTTCGCTGTGGGGACGCCGCCGCTCTCGACGCCGGTGATCCGGTCGATGATGCCGTCTCGATTGGTCGGCGCACCCTGGAGGGCGGCAAGGCGCTCCTCCGGAGGGACGCCGTCCAACTCAGTCATGGCAACGCGCTTGCCGAACTGGCGTTTGTAGCTGTCGGCCTGGACCTCGGTGATACGCCCAGCGGCAGCGGCAGCGTCCCATTGCGCCCCGACAGACTTAAGCAGCTTCGCTTTGTCCTCGTCCGCAGGCCGAGCCGCGATCGTCCGCAGCGCAGTGTCCTCGTCGCGGATGATGGCGGCCAGGGCGCTATCGGCCTCCTTTTTCTCGACTAGCCCTTGGATTGAGGCGCCGCCGCGCGCGAGCGTGCTGGCCTGGCGGGCGACCCAAAGGTCACGGGCTTCTCCCTGAGGGAGGGTAGAGGCAGCTGCGTTGAGGGCTTCTTGAGACTGCTGCGCGTAGGTCTTGGCGTCGGGGGCGTTGCCCTGCTCGCTCACTATGGCGGTGTGCCGCGTGACGAACGCCGCATCAGCCTTAGCCTCGGCGAGTTTCAGATCCTCCGCTTGGCCCTGCTTGACGTAGCGCACGCCGGCCGCGCCTGCGTTCGACAGGGCGTTTCCCATCTTGCCGAGGGCCTCTGCCTCATAATCGCGCCCGTCGAATGTCGGGACACCGCGAACGCTGTTGGGGTCGCGGACGCCAAGCGAGGTGTAATCGGGAAGACGGGCCATCAGTGTCGCGTCTCGCTCTCGGCCACGCGCTGGGCCGGGCTCACATCAAGGTCGGGCACTGGGCCGGAGATCTGTGCGCCGACCTCCCACCACGGGCGATAGAGCGGTGCCTCATTCCAGAGGGCGAGGAGGGCGCGGTATTCGGCCGTCTCCGGCTCGGGCTCGTGCGCCAGCACCAAGTCGATGTCGTAGCGGTCGACCATCAGCGCCGGCCCTTCTCGTTCAGATCAAGGAGGGCTCGGGCGGCCTTCGCACGCTCAAGGCTCGCGTCATTCAGTTCGGAGCCAGAGCCCAGGGCGCCCCTGGTGGCGTCGTAGCCAGGCGCGGCGGCCTGCCGAAGCGTCGCCTCCAGCGACGGGCCGTTGCTGGCCTTCAGAAGCTTGCGAGGATCGCCTTGGCCGAAGCTGGTGTTGAACAGGCTGCCCATCAGGACCGGCCTTCCGGCGCCTGCCCCTGTCGAACAAGGGTCCGCAACTCGCGGCGGAGCATCTCGGAGACGGTCGTCTTCTCAGACCGGGCGCGATCCGTAAGGGCCTGACGAAGCTCGGGCTCCAGGCGGATCTTCACATGGTCGATGAAGAGGGGCGTTGTCATTTGCCAGTCTCGTAGCGCCAGCGGGGTACGCTGTTCGCACAATGACCGAACAAATACTATGGTTCAACTGTCATACATTTCCGCTTTACTATGGGATTGCCCGCTTCCATCCGTTTCAGTGCCGCTTAGGACGGGCTTGGCGGATCGATACCTATGGATTTTCGATAGATATCCACGGCGATAGCCCGCACGTCGTCGTCGCTTGGATGATCCGGCCGAACGTTCTCGTCCTCAAGAGAGACGTGAACTCGGATTGCCCGTTGAAGCACCGCCATCGCAATACGGACGCCGGTCGCTGTTGTGTGCCACGGGTATCCAAGATGCTTTGACGTAGTGTCTAAATGCTTGCCTAGAACAGAAAGGAAGTTTTGGCTTCCTGTATCTCCAAACATCCTGCCTATTAGATACTCGGCGATTGCCACGGCTTGCTTGTGCTCATCGAACGACCGCTCAAGCCGATATTCCATCTCCTCGCTCATTGAGCGGCCAGAGCGTGACGCCTCTTCGCTTATGCTTTCCCGCAGGGCGTCCCTGAGCCGCAAGGACTGCGTAGGGCGACGGCGCTTTTTCTCTAAATCGCCAAGCTCTTTCCCGGCTTGGCCGGGGTGATCCGTTTTCGACATGAGCGGCTCCGTAATTCCCGTCATGGCCTAACTACACCGGCCATTGACCGTTGCATAGCGGTAACGGACGGAGTACAAAATCCGTGTCTCCAATTTCGAAGCCACATCCGCAAATTTGAAGACGAGATTGCGAAGGAGCAGCCATGCCGAGGGACAACAAATCTAAGCCGCTCACCGAGTCGGACCTTCAAGGAGTGACGATCCCCACGAGGACCGCTCAGGCCGCAATCGGGCTGTCTGATGAGGCTTTCTACGGCGCCATCCGGCGCAAAGAGATCCCGGCCCTTCGCATCGGCGGACGATATCTCATCCTCGGGGCGCCGTTCCGAGAGATGCTCGGCCTCCAGCCGCAGGGAGGCGAAGCCGAGGAATGACCGAGAACGACAGAACCCCCGGCGCGGGAACGCCGAGGGCTCTGGGAAATGTCTTCGCGGGCACGACTGACGCACCCAGAGATATAGCACCCCATCAGGCCCTACAAGCCGCGCGAATAGCGTGCCGCTTTAGATTGAGCTCCGCTGTCGTCGCGACAGTCGCCGAGATGGCATTCGGCATTCCGGAGAAGTGGAGGCGCGAATGATCTCGCGCGCCCTGATCCGCACATCAAGCGGACACTACCGCTCCGCCCGCCCCCTACCGTCTCACCTGACATTCACGGCCAATAGATGCCGGGCTCATGCTCGGCCGACTACCTGCGTTCGAGTGCGTATCCGATTGGACCCTTCCTCAACACGCGCTGGTGATTGATGTCTGCCGAAAAGAGTGCATGCGAAATCTTCTCTTGGAGAGACCAAGTAATTGCTGACCGACGCCTCCCGCTTCTTGCCTTCCACGTGGCAGTCATCATCAGCCGTTACGTCGATCCGGTAACCGGAGATGTACGAGTGTCGCCGGCCGAGGTTGCCGCGCAACTTAAGGTCACCGGCCATGCAGTGCGCAAAGTAGCTGATGAGCTTCAGGCGCGAGGGCACCTGCGTCCCGTTCGA
>LR743504.1:457500-462500 GCA_902712845.1 Methylobacterium bullatum | reverse complement strand
GAATCCGCAGGACGCCGGCACTGTCCGGTCCGCGATCGATGTAGTCGCCGAGAAAAACGAGGCGGTGTTTGCGACCACCGCAATGAATGGCGATCTCCGCCAGGAGTCGCTCGAGGGCATCGGCGCATCCGTGGATATCGCCGATGGCGTAGGTCAGATGAGTCATCGCACTCCTGGCCGCGATCGCCGACGTTCGGCCTTGCGCGTCGCCGTCTCTCGTAGATGTTTCTCTATGACTGCGTTGGCCCGGCCGCGCATGGCGCGGATCTGCTCGTCGTCGTCGAAGGTTTCGGGGAAGCGGCGCGACAGCCAGAGATAGGCACTCGCGAGCCGCACCGTCCGCTCCTGATAATCGAGCTCTCCGCTCAGGTTGGCTCGCAGGGCCGGAACGGTCGTACGCGTGGCCCGAGCTTGCGCCCAGCGTTCCAGCATGGCGATGGCGATCTCATCGCGACGGTTGACCGGGCAGACCGAGAAAGCGAACTTTTCCTCGATTGGTAAGGCGGCGCGATCGATGACCTTCGCGACATCGAGGATTTCGTCGAGGGCGGAGGGCTGGAACGGCGACCCGGCATAGAAGGTGGAACGCGCGAAATGCGTCATGACCTCGCGCAAGCTCGCCGTGCGCATCTCCTCCGCGACGGAGCGGATCGCGATGAGATCGGGCCGCACGAAGAACCGCGTATCGGCAGCCGGCGCCGTCGGGGCTCCGGCGAGCGCGGCGCGGATCGGTTCGATGCCGACGGCATCGGTTGCGGCGACGTAACCGACATCCTGATGGCCGAAGCGCCCGGCGCGCCCGGCGATCTGACGAATCTCGGAACTCGTCAAGGCTCGCTCGCCGACCCCATCCCATTTGCGGGTCGCGGAGAAAACGATGCGCTTCAGAGGCCCGAGGTTGAGACCCATGCCGATCGCATCCGTGGTGACCAATACGGTGGCCTCGCCGGTGCGGAACCGTGCGGCTTCCGCCCGTCGCACTTCCGGTGACAGGGCACCGTAGATCGTCGCCACGCTGTGTCCGGCGGCGACCAGGATCTCCCGATTCTCATGCACGGCGCGCCGCGAGAAGGCGACGACCGCGTCCCCCGGCTCGACGTCTTCGAGGGGGACGGGTTTGTCCAGGAGGACGAGGGGCGTCTTGCGAACGAAGGTGATGACATCGAGCGATTCGTTGGCCGCCTCCGCTGCGCGCCGGACGGCGGCGAGCGCATCGTCGGACCCGCAGACGACGACGGTCTTGGCCGGAATACCGAAGAGGGCGTTGGTCCAGGCCCAGCCTCGGTCCGGGTCGGAGAGCATCTGGATTTCATCGATCACCGCCACGTCGATGGGCCGGATCAGATCCGCGGTCTCGATGGTCCGCGATGTGTGGGTCGGCCTGTCTTCGCCGAGGACTTCCTCGCCGGTCACCATCCCGGCCTTGAGGCCTCGCTCGGCGAGCCCTTCGTAATTCTCCAGGGCGAGGAGACGCAGTGGCGCGAGATAAGTCCCCGTCGGGGCCGCCGCGAGTAACTGCAGGGCCGCGTAGGTCTTGCCTGAATTGGTCGGCCCCATATGGAAGATGATGCGACGGCCGAGGCGCCGGGCGACCGTGAATTTCTCGATATAAGCACCGAACCCGACCTGATCGCGCAGGCGGCGCAGACGGGAATCCTCTCTTGCGACGACCTTGGCGCGCTTGCGCACCGGGGCCAGGGTATCGCTCATGGAACGGCCGAGATTCGGCCCGGCATGGAACACCCGTGAGCGGAGGGAGCGGTCCATATGGTCGATATAGGTGACGGCGTCGGCGCCGACCTCGCGCAGATCTCCGGTGATCGCGTCCCTCAGGCGTTCGATGGCGGAATGGAGTGTCTGTCCGGTCCGTGCTGTGATCTCGGCCACGGCGGGTCGCAACGTCTCGATGCGCCAGGTCGGGTCGTTGCGCTCCGCCATGCCGGCGACGATCTCGCCGGCGACGCCCTCCAGGGGAACCTCGACCCGCACATCCAGACGGTTGCCGTCGAGAAGCGGGAGCAGCACGCGCACCCGCCAGACGAGGGTATCGTTCTCGGCGACCATGACCTTGAGTCCGGGCACGCTCTTGCTCACCGCCGCGGCGCCGGTCCTGGCGAACGCGCTCTGTGCCTTCATGCGCCGCAGCGCCTTGCCGACACGCGCATCCTCGACATAGCCACCGAATTCCGGAAGATCGAGTTGAAGCCGCAGCGCCTCGATGTTCACGGACCGTGGCGGAAGACCGAGACGGGCGACGACCTCCTTCAGGATATCGACGGTGGGCTGAGCGCGCTTTCGCGCCATGGGCAATCGATCCTGAAAATCGTTCGTGGAACCGCATCGACCCGACATCTTCTCGTGGGCGTCCACGAGGCGATTGCGGAGTCATGGCGACGCTGCCCGATCTCGGGCCCGCCGCCTATCCCGGATATGTGGATAAGGCCGCATTTTTACGCGGCAGATTGAGCATCGCGACAGGAATGCACGATTCGGCCGCGTGGAGTTGAACCGGCCGAAGGTTTCGCTGGTTATCGAGACGACTCACTGTTTCCTCGATGACCGAAGGCAAGAACCTGCGCGCGTCTGTTCTCCTTTTCGATCGATCGATTCTGATCTTTTCGTACCAGAACTCGGATCCCGCCACGTGCGACGAGGAGGAAGCGGACAAAGCGACGGATGTCCGCGTTGGGGTGTCTCACGATCCAGGTCAGGCGAAAATCCGTCCGGCCTCCTGGTCCCTTGTCATGAGTGGTCGGCATCGAGGCACGACGGCCGCGCAGAGAGGATGAACAGCGTGGACCAGCCGATACGTGTCGCCCACAGCACTTTCGATGCCAGGAATGCCGCGACGCTGGTCGCACGGGCGGCAGCCGTACGGGCGGCCGAGCATGACCATGATGGCGGGTTCCCGGCAGCGGATATCGAGCTTCTGCGCACGCTCGGCCTGCTCGCGGCGCCGATACCGCGGGACGAGGAAGGCGCCGGCCTCGGCGAGGAGCCGGGTGCTTCGGATCTCTGCGACGTGCTGCGTATCATCGGCAGCGGAAGTCTGGCGCTCGGTCGACTCTACGAGGGCCATGTCAACGCCCTTCAGCTGATTGCCCGCTATGGCGACGCCTCCCAGCGCACCCGCCTCTTCGCCGATGCGCGAGGGGGGCATCTCTTCGGTGTCTGGAACACCGAGCCCGCGGATGACGGGTTGAAGCTCGTCGAGCAGCCCGGTGGCTATCGTCTGAGAGCAGGCAAGATCCTCGCATCCGGCGCAGGCTTCGTGACCCGCCCCCTGGTCACGGCTCGCACGATCCCCGGCGACCGCGCCTTCATGGTGGTGGCGGAGCTCGCATCCGGCACGCGGTCGGATCTCTCCGCTTGGAGGGCTCACGGAATGCGCGCCTCGGCGACGGGAAAGGTGGATCTCACCGGCCTCGAGATCGCACAGGACGGTCTGCTGGGCGAGGCGGATTCCTATTCCAGGCAACCGTATTTCTTCGGCGGTGCCTGGCGTTTCGCCGCCGTCCAGCTGGGGGGGATCGAGGCCGTGCTCGATATCTGGCGCGACCACCTGCGTCGGACCGGCCGAGGTCACGATCCGCATCAATCGGCGCGGCTGGGGGAGGGGCTCGTCGCCACCGAGAGCGCCCGCCTCTGGGTGGAGCGTGCCGCGCGGATCGTGTTCGAGGACGATCTCCACCCGGAGCGGATCGTGGCCTATGTTCACCTGGCGCGAACCGCCGTCGAGGCGGCAGGGCTGTCGGTGCTGCAACTCGCTCAGCGCTCCGTGGGGTTGCAGGGCTTCCTGCGCGATCATCCCCTCGAACGGGCCTCGCGCGATCTCGCTACCTATCTGCGACAGCCGGCGCCGGATTTCGCGCTGACATCCGCTGCGCTTTATGTCCTTGGTGAGACCGGGTCCGCCGGTGATCTCTGGCGCGACACCGGAGATGTCTCATGATGCGTCACTCGCAGACGATGCCGGCGGACTACTTCGAGAATCGCTACGCCGACGACCCCGATCCCTGGCAGTTCACCACCAGCCCATACGAGGCCGCCAAATACACGGCGACCTTGGACGCGCTGCCGAAGCCGCGTTTCGTCTCTGCGCTAGAGATCGGCTGCTCCATCGGCGTGTTCACGAAGGCTCTGGCACCTCGATGCGAGACCCTCATCGGCCTTGATACGGCGGAAAAGGCCCTCGAACAGGCGCGCGGACGCTGTGAATCGCTGCCCCATGTGCGGTTCGAACGTCTGCACGTTCCCGGCCAATGGCCGGCGGGCGGGTTCGACCTGATCCTGATCTCGGAGGTGCTCTACTTCCTCGATGCCGATGATATGTCGGATCTGGCCAAGCGCATTCTCGATGCCCTCGATCCCGGCGGGATCATCGTCCTCGTTCACTGGACCGGGCTGACCCATTACCCGCAGACCGGGGACGAGGCCTCGGACATGCTGATCGGCCTCCTCGATGGGGCCATCCGCGTCGACCATCACAGTCGCACCGACCGGTACCGACTCGATGTCCTCACCCGCATCGCCTGAACTCGTCCCGGTGGAACTGGGCGCCGGACCGAAGAACGGTTCGACCGTCTTCCGGCATCCGGCTTGGCTGAGAGTGACCCATTGGGTGAATGCCGCGGCCTTCCTTGTCCTGTTGGTCAGTGGAATCGCCATCCTTCTCGCCTTGCCGCGGCTGTTCTGCGGAGAGACGGGTGCCAATGATGCGCCGGCATGGATCGAACTGCCGCTGCCGGTGAACCTGGAACAGACCGGATGGGGTCGGAACCTCCACTTTCTCGCCGCCTGGATCCTGGTCATCAACGGGCTCGCCTATCTCCTGCTCGTCCTGGCGAGCGGACATCTCCGCAGGAGCCTGGTGCCGGATCGGGATCAGCTCTCCGCCCGGCATCTCGCCCGGGAAATCGGCGATCATCTCAGGCTCGAGAAGGCGCGCGGCAAGGAGGCGCTCCGCTACAACGCCCTGCAGAAATTCGCCTATCTCGGCG
>LR743504.1:385000-450000 GCA_902712845.1 Methylobacterium bullatum | reverse complement strand
CCGTTCCGCCATACGGAAATCCTGTGCTGATCTGGACCGTCGTCGCACCGCCGTGGTCCTCGGATCGGGCCTTCTGGACGACGTCCCCCTGGCTCATCTGGCCAAACGTTTCGAACGCGTGATCCTCGTGGACATGATCCATCTCTGGCCGGCGCGCTGGGCGGCGCGTCGCTATGCGAATGTCGCTCTGCAGGTCTCGGATCTGAGTGGATGCGTGCCATGGCTGAGAGGGGAGGGGGAGCGGTGCGCCGATCCTCTCTCGGTGTTCGATCGGGCTGACATCGACTTCGTCGTCTCGGCCAATTGTCTTTCGCAATTGCCGATCCTGCCACTGGATTGGTTCGAGTCGCGCAACAGGCCTCCTCCGGACGAACTCGGCCGCAGTATCGTGGCGGGTCACCTCGAAGGATTGTCACGTCTGCAGACGCGGGTCTGTCTCATCGCCGATACCGAGCAGTTGACGGACAATCGCGAAGACCACTCCGTCGAACGGTTCGATCTTCTGCATGGCGTCGTTCTGCCCGAACCCGATCGGTCCTGGATCTGGGAGATCGCCCCGTTCGGTGAAGTCGAACGCGGCAGAAGGGAGCGCCATCGCGTCCAGGCTCATCTCGATTGGCGGTCATAAGAGATGGGCAGGACGAGTAGCACCCGGACGAAAAAAGCCGCCCCGTCAGGGGCGGCTTTCGAATTGGCCGGGTAGCGGGTCCGCTACCCTATTCCACCGTGGAGGGCGTATCGTCGGTGCTGTTGCTGCCGCCTTCGGAACTCTCCGATCCCTCGAAACGAGGACGACGCCGACGACGTGGCTTGGGGGTGGTGGGAGAGGTATCGTCCTTCGACACGTCGCCGGCGAGATCCCGGGTCGGTGCCGGCTCGGCGGTCGGTTCCACGAAGCGTTCAGGCACCGGCGGGGCCACTGGACGAGGAACGGCGGTCAGGAAGGCCGGAAGGGCAGCCACATCCTCGGACGAACGCAGATCGGGCTCCTCCCGGCGACGAGAACGCCGCGGGGCCGACTCCGAAGAACGACGGGCGTCGTTGCGGGCGGTGTCCTGACGGGGTGAATCCTGGCGCGCGGTTTCGAACCGAACCGGTTCCTGGCGCGGGCTCTCCTGGCGATGAGCATCCTGCCGGGGCGCGTCCTGACGTGAGGTGTCCTGGGACGTCAGATCCTGCTTCGGCTGAGCATCGCCGCCCTGAAATTCACTGCGAGGGTTCTCGTAACGGGGATTGTCGTTGCGGCCCTCGTTGCGGCCCTGGGCACGATTGAAATCGCCACGGGGCTGGTCCTGCCGAGCATAATCCTGGCGCGCCTGATCCGGCCTCGCCTGCTCGTTCCGCAGCTGCTCGTGCCTCGGGTTTTCTTGCCTCGGGGCTTCCTGCCTGTTGCCCTCGCTCCGGAAGGAATCCTGCCGGTTGTAATCCTGCCGACCACCGTCGTTGCGGTTTCCGTCGTAGCGAGAGCCTTCCTGACGGCCGCCATCTTGCCGGTTGCCGTCTCGATTGCCTTCGAAACGCTGCGGGCGATCGTTGCGGTTCTGGAAGCGCTCCCGGCGTGGATGACGCTGATCCGACGGCGAATCTTGCCGTGTATCTTGCCGTGTATCCTGGCGGGGCTCGTAGGATTGAGGCTGAGGCTGTTGGGCCGGATCGCCGTATTCCTCGTTATAGCCGTTGCCGTAGCCGTTGGCGGCATAGCCCAGGCTCGCGCCCTGGCCCTCGTCGTCGCCGTCGTCGTCATCATCGTAGCCATTGCGGGCATACCCACCATTCTGCTGGCGGTTCTGCTCCTGAGCACCCGAGATGATGCGGAAATAATGCTCGCCGTGCTGGAAGTAATTCTCGGCGGCCACCGGGTCGCCACTGGCTTGCGCATCGCGCGCGAGCTGGGCGTATTTGTCGGCGATGTGCTGCGCCGTCCCGCGGATTTTTACATCCGGCCCGTTGGACTCGTAGGAACGCGTCAGCGGGTTGGGACCTTTGGGGCGGTTGCGACCGCGCATCCGTCTATTCTGGTTTGGTCTCATCGGTCTCGATTGACCCTCGTTCAAATCGGAGCGTCTGATGATGCGGCGGGGCTACAGGCTAGAAGGAGGACCCGTTTCGGGTACTTCCTAGTCCTCGTAGGATCCGGTCAGTGGTTCCGCGATCGATTTTGCCGTGCTCGCCGTATGTCCGGTCAACCGATTCCTGCGCTCACAGTGCGGCGCTCATCGGTCGTCTGGCACTCAATTCATCAAGCTTCCACACGGCGTCTCGTGCGTATCGGCTTGATGGTGGGGAGATCGTCTAAAAGTATCGCGTGCTCGACGCCGCCGACACTTCTACCTCGATCCGCCTTGACGGATCGTTCGCGACCTGACTGTGACACTAGCGGCTCCCCAAGCCCACAACAAGCTCTTTTTCATCTCCTGTCGTCGTTGGCTGTTGGCGGAAGTCCGGACAGCGTGACGACACGGGCGTGGCCGGCCAGATCGTGCCTCACGGCCCCCCGTGCGAACCCCGCCTCGCGGCCGATCCTCAATACGTCCTTGGCCTGATCATGGCCGACCTCGAAGACGAGGGCTCCGTCCGGGGTGAGCAGGGGACGACCGTCCGTCGCCCCGCTCACCTCCCTCACGATCCGTCTGTACGCCCCAAGTCCATCCTCGCCACCGTCGAGGGCGCCGAGCGGATCGTGGCAGCGAACTTCCCTGGACAAGGTCGAGATGATCGCGCTCGCGATGTAGGGCGGGTTCGAGAGGACGACGTCGAACGGCTTGCCGAGGGCGGAGCACCAATCGCCCGCAACGAAGGCGGCCCGCCTCCCGACACCGTTGACCCGGGCATTGGTCCGGGCGCAGGCGAGCGCTTCGTGCGAGCGGTCGAGACCCACTCCGAAGGCCTGTTTCCATTCGCTCAGGAGCGAGACGAGGATGCAGCCGGATCCGGTTCCGAGATCGAGGAGGCGTAAGGGGCGGTCGCGGGTGGGGTGGAGCGCCAAAGCGGCATCGACGACGGTCTCGGTATCGGGCCGTGGAACCAGGGTCGCCGCGTTGAGGATGAACGGGAGACCCCAAAACTCCCATTCGCCGAGGATGCGCGCCACGGGCTCACCCGCAAGGCGCCGCTGCATCGCTTCCCCCAGCCGAAGGGCACCCTGCTCGCCAATGGGCTCAGCACCGGAAAGGGTGAGTTCGGTCGGCGTGATGCCGAGGACGTGGAGGAGGAGGAACCGGGCATCGCTTGCCCCACCGTCGATCCCGACCTGGGACAAAGCCGCAACGGCGTGGCGTAGAGTCTGCGAGCGGGACTGCCGAGGATCGATGCCGCCACTCGCCGCGTCGTCTTCCGTCACGCCTGGTCGCGTGCCGCCGGGCTCGCTCACGCCATGCCTTCGGCGGCCATGAGTTCCGCCTGGTGCTCGGTGATGAGGGCATCCACGAGCTCGTCCAGGGCCTCGCCCGCGAGCACCTCTTCCAGCTTGTAGAGAGTGAGGTTGATGCGATGGTCGGTGACCCGCGCCTGCGGGAAATTGTAGGTGCGGATGCGCTCCGAGCGATCCCCTGAGCCGACCTGAGACTTGCGGTCGGCGGCGCGAACGGCGTCCTTCGCCGTCCGTTCGGCATCGTAGAGCTTGGCACGCAGGAGCGACATGGCGCGTGCGCGGTTCTTGTGCTGCGAGCGCTCTTCCTGGACGAAGATGACGATGCCGCTCGGCATATGGGTGATGCGGATCGCCGATTCCGTCTTGTTGACGTGCTGGCCGCCGGCGCCCTGCGACCGCATCGTGTCGATCTTCAGGTCGGCATCGTTGACGACGATATCGACCTCCTCGGCTTCCGGCAGCACCGCCACCGTGGCAGCGGAGGTGTGAATGCGTCCCTGAGCTTCGGTATCGGGCACGCGCTGGACGCGGTGCGCTCCGCTTTCGAATTTCAGCTTGGCGAAGACGCCCTTGCCCTTCACCTCGGCGATGACTTCTCGATAGCCGCCGACGGTGCCTTCGCTCTCGGAAATGACGTCGACCTTCCAGCCCTTCAGGTCGGCGTATTTCGCGTACATGCGGAACAGGTCGCCTGCGAAGAGCGCGGCCTCGTCGCCGCCGGTGCCGGCGCGGATTTCGAGGATCGCGCTCTTCTCGTCGGCGGCGTCCTTGGGCAGCAGGATGACCTGGAGCGCCTTGTGGGCGGCCTCGAGCCCCGCTTCCGCATCGGGTTTCTCGGCGGCGGCGAGAGCGCGCATCTCGGCATCCCCCCCCGGCTCGTCGATGAGGGCCTCGATCTCGGCGAGGTTCGTCGCCGCGGCGCGGTAAGCATGGATCGCCGCCACCACGCCGTCGAGCTCGGCCAGTTCCCTGGACAGCTGGACGAAGCTGTCGGAATCGGCCGAGCCTGCGCTGAGCGTGGCGGTGACGATGTCGTGCCGCGTCAGGATGGCGTCGAGACGGTCTGAAGGAATAGGGGTCATCGCCCGGAGGATACTCTCAACTGTGGAATACGCATGTCCGACGGACGTGCCGGGTCCGTGGGGGTGGTCGTGGCGGTCGGCAAGACGCCGTCACGCTCGCTAGATAGGCACGCCCTGCGCCTTGGCGAAGGCCGTGAGAAGCGGCCTCAGGGAGGCGCTGTCGCCCGCCCGTTCGATCTCCGCATCGATGAGAGCGGTGACGGCGGCCGCATCGAGGGCGAGCACCATCGCCTTGACCGGGCCGATGGAGGCGGGCGACATCGACAGGTTGCGGAAGCCGAGGCCGATCAGGGCCATCGCCTCCAGGGGCTTGCCGCCGATCTCGCCGCAGATGGTGACGGGGCAGCCGGCGGCGGTCGCCCGCTCCGCGATGAGGCGGAAGGCGCGCAGGGCCGGGATGCTCAGCGTGTCGAACCGGTCGGCGACGCGGCGGTTCTCGCGGTCGACCGCGAAGAGGAACTGCATCAGGTCGTTGGAGCCCACCGACAGGAAGTCGGCGACCTTGGCGATCTCGTCGATCTGGAACAGGAGCGAGGGCACCTCTACCATCACGCCGAGGCGGCAATCGCTCGGCAGGACATGGCCGTGGCGGCGCAGATGCGCCTTCTCGCGGTCGACGATGGCCTTGGCGCGGACGAACTCGTCCACGGTTGCCACCATCGGGAACATGATCTTGAGGGGCCGGCCCGACGCGGCCCTGAGAAGCGCGCGCAGCTGCACCCGCAGCAGGGCGGGGCGGTCGAGGCCGATACGGATGGCGCGCCAGCCCAGCGCCGGGTTCTCCTCCTCGAGGGCCGGCATGTAGGGCAGGATCTTGTCGCCGCCGATATCGAGGGTGCGGATCGTCACCGGCAGGTCGCCGGTGGCCGAGAACACCGCCTCGTAGAGCGATTGCTGCTCGGCGGCAGAGGGCATCCGCTGCGCCACCATGAACTGCAGCTCGGTGCGGAACAGGCCGATGCCCTCCGCCCCGGTCTCATGGAGATGGGTCAGGTCCACCAGCAGCCCGGCATTGAGCTGCAGGCCGATGGCGACCCCGTCCCTGGTGACGGCCGGCAGGTCGCGCAAAGCCCGGTACTGTTCCTGGCGCCGCGCGCGCAGGCGGACCTGCTCGGCATAGGCCGCCTCGATCTCAGGGCCTGGCCGGACCTGGATTTCGCCGGTGACCCCGTCGACGATGATCGCATCGCCCGCGTCGCAGAGCGCCGTGGCGTTGGCGATCTCGCCCACCGCCGGGATCCCGAGGGCGCGGGCGACGATGGCGATGTGGCTCGTCGGGCCGCCCTCCTCCAGCACCACGCCACGCAGGGAGGCGCGGTCGTAGTCGAGGAGGGCCGCCGGCCCCATGGAGCGGGCGACGAGGATCGCGTTCTCGGGGAGCTCCCGGTGCGTGCCGTTGCTCTCCGTGCCGATCAGGGTGCGCAGGAGCCGGTTGGCGAGGTCGTCGAGGTCGTGCAGCCGGTCGCGCAGGTACGGATCGCTCTGCCGCATCATGCGGGCGCGGTTGTCCGATTGGACACGCTCCACGGCGGCCTCCGCCGTGAGGCCGGAATGGACCGCCTCGCGCATCCGGCGCAGCCAGCCCTTGTCGTGGGCGAACATGCGCACCGTTTCCAGCACCTCGCGCGACTCGCCGGTGCCGATGCTGTCGCCGCGCTCCACGAGATCGTCGATGGCCGAGCGGACCTCGCCGATGGCCTCCTCCAGGCGCTCGACTTCGCGCTCCAGGTTCTCGGCGATGAGCTGCTTCACGATGATGCGCGGCTCGTGCAGCACCACGTGCCCGAGGCCGATGCCGTCGGCGAGCGCGACGCCGCGCTGGCTCACGGCGCGGCGCGCGGCCGAGCCCGCGCCCGGTGCCAGGGATTGCAGTTCACCCGAAGCGATCATCTCGGACAGCACCATCGCCGTCGTCTGGAGCGCCTCGATCTCTTCCTCCGAATAGACCCGGTAAGTGAGGTTCTGCACCACGAGGACGCCGAGGGTGTTCCCCGCGCGCAGGAGCGGCACGCCGAGGAAGGCGTGATAGGCCTCTTCCCCGGTCTCGGGCCGGTAGGAGAAGGAGGGATGCGACTGGGCGTCCGAGAGCGAGAGCGGCTCGGCGGTCTTGGCGATGAGGCCGACGAGGCCTTCATCGGCCCGCATCCGGGTCAGGTGGACGGCCGAACGGTTCAGGCCCTCGGTGGCAAACAACTCGAGCGTGTTGTCATCGCTCAGCACATAGACGGAGCAGACCTCGGCGATGACGTTCGCCGCGATGAGGGTGACGATACGGTCGAGACGTGCCTGTGGACTGACCGGCTCCGCCATCGCTTCGCGGAGGCGGCGCAGCAGCAGGCGCGGGCCTCCGGGCGCAGCAGGCATGGTCTCCTCGATCCGAATTCAGTCCCCCGAGGCCCGCATGCGCAAGTTTCGTGCGCGGCGACGGGGGCGGCGCTCAAGCCTGATCGAGGCCGTATAGCGAGTGGAGCGTGCGCACGGCAAGCTCCGTGTAAGCCGCGTCGATCAACACGGAAAACTTGATTTCCGACGTGGTGATCGCGCGGATGTTGATTCCCTTCTGCGCGAGCGCCCTGAAAGCCTTGGCGGCGACGCCCGCATGGCTGCGCATGCCGACGCCGATTGCCGAAACCTTCACGACATCGGTGGCGCCTTCGATCTGGGCGAATTCGATGATGCCGCTCTGAGCGTCGAGAATCGTACGGGCGCGGTCGTAATCGGCGGACGGGACCGTGAAGGTCATGTCCGTGGTCGACTGGTCGCCCGACACGGTCTGGATGATCATGTCGACGTTGATGTTGGCGTCCGCCAGCGGCCCGAAGATCGCCGCGGCGACGCCGGGGCTGTCCTTGACGCGCCGGAGGGTGATCTGCGCCTCGTCCTTCGAGAAGGCGATCCCGGTGATGATCTGCTGTTCCACGATGTCGTCCTCGTCGCAGATGAGGGTGCCTGTGCGGGCGTTGTCGGGCGGGTCGAAGCTGGAGCGCACCGTGGTCGGTACGCGATGGACCATGGCGAGTTCGACGGAGCGGACCTGGAGCACCTTGGCCCCGAGGGAGGCCATCTCCAGCATCTCCTCGAAGGTCACGCGCTCCATGCGCTTGGCCTTCTGCACCACGCGCGGGTCGGTGGTGTAGACCCCGTCGACGTCGGTGTAGATGTCGCAGCGCTCGGCGCCGATGGCGGCGGCGATGGCCACCGCGCTGGTATCCGAGCCGCCCCGGCCGAGCGTGGTGACGCGGCCGGTCTCCGCATGGATACCCTGGAAGCCTGCGATCACGGCGACTTCACCGCGGGCGAAGCCGGCATCTAGATTCTTGGGGTCGATCGCCTCGATCCGTGCCGAGCCATGGGCATCGGAGGTCTCGATCGGGATCTGCCAGCCCTGCCAGGAGCGGGCCTTGATCCCGTTCTTCCGGAGCGCCGTGGCGAGGAGCCCCGCGGTGACGAGTTCGCCCGAGGCGACGACGGCGTCGTACTCGGCCTCGTCGTAGAGCGGGTTGGCGTCCTTGACCCAGGCCACCAGTTCGTTGGTCTTGCCGGACATGGCCGAGACCACGACGGCGACGTCGTAACCGGCCTCGATCTCCCGCGCCACGTGGAGCGCCACGTTGCGGATACGGTCCACGGTCGCCACCGATGTGCCGCCGAACTTCATCACCAAACGGGGCATGTCGGGTCCGCGTCGATCCATTCCAGAGCCGGCTGTCCGCCGGGAGCGCGGCGCTTGATCGGCTTCGAGCCGGAGCGGCGTCCCGCCGCTGTACCGGCCGGTGCTTCGGCGGGTACAAGGGCACTTCGGACGTGTCAACAATCGGGCATGCGGGCGGGATAGCCCGCATCCGGGTCGGAAGGTCAGGCGAATGAACCCAGCGGCATCCTCTTCCATCGACGCCGAGGAAGTCGCGCGCTTCGAGGGCATCGCCGCGACGTGGTGGGCCGAGGACGGGCCGATGAAGGTGCTGCACCGGTTCAACCCGGTGCGCCTCGCCTATATCCGCGACGCGATCTGCCGGACGTTCGGTCGCGACCCGCGCATGCCCTACCCGCTGAAGGGGCTGACCATCGTCGATGTCGGCTGCGGCGGCGGCGTCCTGTCCGAGCCCCTGGCGCGGCTCGGCGCCAGCGTCACGGGGCTCGATCCGGCGCCCACCAACATCGCCGTGGCGCGCTCCCATGCGAAGGCCGAGGGCGTGGCGGTGGATTACCGCTCTCAGACCATCGAGGAAGTGGTGGCGGCGGGCGAGCGGTTCGACGTCGTCCTGATCATGGAGGTGGTGGAGCATGTGGTCGACATGCCGGCCTTCGTCGCCAGCGCCTGCCAGGCGGTGAAGCCGGGCGGTCTCCTGTTCGCCGCCACCCTGAACCGCACGATGCGCTCCTTCGCGCTGGCCATCGTCGGAGCGGAATACGTCCTCGGCTGGCTGCCGCGCGGAACCCACGACTGGAACAAGTTCGTGAAGCCGGACGAACTGTCCCGCGCCATCGCGCGCGGCGGCCTCTCCGTCACCGATACCACCGGCGTCGTGTTCAATCCCCTCGACGGGAGCTGGCGGCCCGCCCGCGACATTGCGGTGAACTACATGGTCGCGGCCGCCCGTCCGGCCTGAACCGGGTGCGCTTCTCCTCGTTGACGACGCGGATCGACGAGGAGACGTCATGCTGGAAAAGCTACCGCACGCGGTCGGCGCGGCCCTGTCGGGCCTGAAGGCCGGGCTCGACACAACCGCCTACCACCAGGATTTCGGGAGCGTGCCCGAGACGATCTCGCTGACGAGTCCGGCCTTCGCCGACGGGGCGAGCCTGCCGGCGCGCTTCACCGCCGATGGGCCGGGCGTCTCGCCGCCGCTGTCATGGAGCGGCCTGCCAGCCGGTACGAGCCGCGTGGTGCTTCTGGTGGAGGATGCCGGCAGCCCGACTCCGAAACCCCTCGTCCATCTCATCGCCTGGAATCTCGCCGCAAGCGAAAGCCTTCCCGAAGGCGCCCTCGCCAGCGCCGCCGGTGAGGGATCGCAGCATGACCTTGGGCAGAACAGCTTCTTCAAGGACCAATGGCTGCCGCCGGACCCGCCCACCGGACATGGCCCCCACGCCTACCTGTTCCAGATCTACGCCCTGGGTGCTTCGCTCGATCTGCCGGCGAGTCCGGGACGTGCCGCGCTCATCGAGGCCATGACGGGTCGGGTCCTCGCCAAGGGCTGCCTGACCGGACTCTACGAGCGCCGCTGACGCCGCCGCTTGCGCCGATGCCGCCAATCGGTGCAAGCGCGCTCAAGCAGAAGGCGCTGCGGCTCAAGGGAGGATCGGCATGAAGGCTTTGCTTTGCACCAGGCTCGGCGGCCCCGAGGATCTCGCAATCGCCGAGGTGGCCGATCCGGTCGCCGGTCCCGGCGAGGCCGTGGTGCGGGTGACGCTGGCGGCGCTGAACTTCTTCGATACGCTCATCATCGCCGGGCGCTATCAGGTGAAGCCCGATCTCCCGTTCTCGCCCGGCGGCGAAGCGGTCGGAATCATCGAGGCCCTCGGGGAGGGCGTCGAGGGTTTCGGGATCGGCGACCGCGTCATCGTCCACCGCACCTACGGCACCTGCGCCGAGCGCATCGCGGTGGGCACCCGGCATCTCACCCCCGTGCCCGATGCGGTGAGCGACGAGCAGGCGGCCGGCCTCACCATCACCTACGGCACCTCGCTCCATGCCCTGCGGGATCGCGCGCGGATCCAGCCCGGCGAGACCCTGGCGGTCCTCGGCGCCTCGGGCGGTGTCGGCCTCGCCGCGGTGGAACTCGGGGTAATCATGGGCGCGAAGGTGATCGCCTGCGCTTCCTCACCGGAGAAGCTCGCGGTGGCGCAGGCGCACGGAGCCGAGAGGGGCCTCGACTATAGCGCCGACAATCTGCGCGAGGGCCTCAAGAAGCTCACCGAGGGACGGGGCGTCGACGTGATCTACGATCCGATCGGCGGCGACTACGCCGAGCCTGCGCTACGCTCGCTCGGCTGGAAGGGGCGCTACCTCGTCATTGGCTTTGCCGCCGGCGACATCCCGCGCATCCCCCTCAACCTCGCTCTCCTCAAGGGCATCGACATCCAGGGCGTGCATTGGGGCGTGTTCGTGGAGCGCGAGCCCGAGGCTCACCGGGCGAACCAGGAACAATTGTTGGCCTGGGTGGCGGAGGGGCGTCTCAAGGCGAAGATCCACGGCACTTATCCGATGATCGAATACGAGAACGCGCTCGGCATCCTCAAGCGCCGCGAGGCCGTGGGCAAGGTACTGCTGCGGCCGTGATCCTGTTTCCTTTCATCAATGGAAATCCCGGCTGCGATAGACGCGCCGGTCGGGCGGCGCCCCGAAATCCGTCGTCTCAGGGGGGAGGGGGAGACCGCCCTCGCGCAGGGTCCGCAATTCCTCCGTCAGGTCGCGGAACTGCTCGGCGACGAGATGGACCACCAGCCCCGAGCGCTGGATGCGCCCGCGCACGGCGATGAACCGGGCGCTCATGGCGATGCGCCGGTTGGCCTCGAACACCTTCTTCCAGACGATGACGTTGCAGATGCCGGTCTCGTCCTCCAGCGTCAGGAACACCACGCCCTTGGCGGTGCCGGGGCGCTGCCGGGTGAGGACGAGCCCAGCAACGGTCACCCGGGCATTCTGTGCCCATGAAGGGTCGTGGTGGGCCGCTGCCGGAATCGCGCCGATGCGGGCGAGGCGGGCGCGGAAGAACGCCACCGGATGGCCTTTCAGCGACAGGCCGGTGGAGACGTAATCCTCCGCCACATGTTCGGAGAGCGCCATGGCGGGCAGCTCCACCGCGGGCTCGGCCCGGAACAGACCGTCATCGGCATGGAAGGCGAAGAGCGGCATCGGCGCATCGAGGAGATGGGTGCGCCGGTCGGTGGGGACGCCCCGCGCGGCGCTGGCGCGCGTCGAGGTGCCTTCCAGTGCCCTCACCGCCCAGAGAGCGGCGCGGCGGTCGAGGTCGAGGGAGCGGAAGGCGTCGGCCTCGGCCAGGCGCTCGAGGGCGTTGCGGGGCAGTGTTAGGGCGGCCTGCAGGCCCTCGACGCTGGCATAGCCGTTGCCGCGCAGAGCAACGAGCCGGGCCATGCCGGCTTTCGGCAGGCCGCTCACCTGGCGCAGGCCGATGCGGACGGCGAAGCGGCGCTCAGGCCCCCTCTGCGCCGAGGCCGGTTCCAGGGTGCAATCCCATTCGCTGGCATTGACGTCGGGTCCGCGTACCTCGACGCCGTGGGCACGGGCATCCCGCACCAGCTGGGCCGGCTGGTAGAAGCCCATGGGCTGCGAATTCAGGATCGCGGCGAGGAAGACGTCCGGGTGGCGGCACTTCATCCAGGCCGAGGCATAGACCAGCAGGGCGAAGCTCGCCGCGTGGCTCTCGGGAAAGCCGTAGGTGGAGAATCCCTCGATCTGCTTGAAGCAGCGCTCGGCGAAATCGCGCGGATAGCCGCGCCCGGCCATGCCCTCGATGAACTTGGTCCTGAAATTCACGATCTGGCCGTTGTGCCGGAAGGTGGCCATGGCCCGGCGCAACCCGTCGGCCTCCGAGGGCGTGAAGCCGGCCGCCGTGATCGCGATCTGCATCGCGTGTTCCTGGAACAGCGGCACGCCGAAGGTCCGCTTCAACACCTCCTCGAGTTCGTCCTTCGGCCCGTGCTCGGGGGAGGGGGACGGGAAGACGACGGGCTCCTCGCCCGAGCGCCGGCGCAGGTAGGGATGGACCATGTCGCCCTGGATCGGCCCCGGACGCACGATGGCGACCTGAACCACGAGATCGTAGAATTCCTTCGGCTTCAGGCGCGGCAGCATCGACATCTGCGCCCGGCTCTCGACCTGGAACACGCCGACGGAATCGGCCTTCGACAGCATCGCGTAGACCTCCGGCTCCTCGCGCGGGAGGTCGGCCAGCGTATCGTAGGCGATGCCGTGATCCTCGCGCAGGAAGTCGAGGCCGCGCCGGAGGCAGGTGAGCATGCCGAGCGCCAGCACGTCGACCTTGAGGAGGCCGATCGTGTCGATGTCGTCCTTGTCCCATTCGATGAAGGTACGGTCCGGCATCGCCGCGTTGCCCACCGGCACGGTCTCGTCGAGACGTCCCTTCGTCAGCACGAACCCACCCACATGCTGCGACAGGTGGCGCGGGAAGCCGATGAGCTGGATCGCGAGGTCCACCGCCTGCCGGATCGCCGGGTTGGCGGGGTCGAGCCCGGCCTGCGCGATATGCTGGTCGGGCAGCCCGGCGCCCCAGGAGCCCCAGACCGTGTCGGCCATCATGCCGGTGATGTCGGGGGTGAGGCCCAGCACCTTGCCGACCTCGCGGATCGCGCTGCGAGGCCGGTAGTGGATCACCGTGGCGCAGATCGCCGCCCGGTCCCGTCCGTAGCGGTCGTAGAGATACTGGATCACCTCCTCGCGGCGCTCGTGCTCGAAATCGACGTCGATGTCGGGCGGCTCGTCCCGGCTCTCGGAGATGAAGCGGGCGAACAGGAGCCGGATCTTGGTCGGGTCCACCGCCGTGATGCCGAGGCAGTAGCAGACCACCGAATTGGCCGCCGAGCCGCGGCCCTGGCACAGGATTCCCCGGTTCCGGGCGAATTCGACGATGTCGTGGATGGTAAGGAAGTAGCGGGCGTAGTCGAGGCGGCGGATCAGGTCGAACTCGTTGCGCAGGGAGGTTTCGACCGTCTCCGGGATACCGTCCGGATAGCGTAGCTCAGCCCGTTGCCGGGTCATGTGTTCGAGATGCCCCTGGGCCGTCCGGCCGGGGGGGACGGGCTCGTCGGGATACTCGTATTTCAGCTCCTCCAGCGAGAAGACGCAGGTCTCGGCGATCTCGATCGTGCGTGCGATCGCCTCCGGGTGGTCGGCGAAGAGCCGGGCCATCTCGGCGGGCGGCTTCAGGTGACGCTCCGCATTGGCCTCCAGGCGATAGCCGGCCTCGACCAGGGTGCAGCCCTCGCGGATGCAGGCGAGCACGTCCTGCAGGGGGCGCCGGTCGGGATGGTGGTAGAGCGCGTCCGAGACCGCCACCATGGGCGCGCCAACGCGCTCCCCGAACCCGGTGAGGCGGCCGAGTCGACGCCGCTCGTCGCCGCGATAACGATGGCTCGCGCCGAGAAAAACGCGGCCGGGGGCCGTCTCCGCCAGGGCGGCGAGATGGCGGGCGAAGACGGGATCGTCCTCCTCCGGCGGGAGCGCGATGAAGACCTGCCCCCTTGCCGCCGCGAGCATGTCCGGGACACCGAACCGGCACGCGCCCTTCTCCGAGCGGCGGTTGCCGTCCGTGAGCAGCCGGCAGAGCCGTCCGTAGCCGTCTCGGTCCATCGGATAGGCGACGGCCTCGAACCCCTCCTCGGTGACGAGGCGGACCCCCGGCAGGTAACGGATCGTCGGTTCGCCCGCCTTCTCCCGGCGCTTGGCCTCGGCATGGCCGCGCACCACGCCCGACAGCGTGTTGCGATCGGCGATGCCGATGGCGTGGAGCCCGAATTCGGCGCCCTGCGCCACCATTTCCTGCGGATGCGAGGCACCGCGCAGGAAGGAGAAGTTCGTGGTGACCGCGAGCTCGGCATAGGCGAGTCCTGCATAGGTTGGAGAGGTCATATGACCCCAGCCCTCCCCCCTCCGCGGGCTACGATATTCCCACATCTCGCCGGCAGCGCGGGTCCCCTCTCCTGGAAGGAGAGGGACAGGGTGAGGTGCGTGAGCTTTCCGGAGATGGACAACACCTCACCCCAGCCCTCTCCTTCCAGGAGAGGGGGCCTGTCGCGCCTCGAGTCGAACCTTCTTGGATCGAGCGAACAGCCGTCGAGCGGATGTGTGAATCCAGTAGTCTCTTCGGAGCAGGCGGGAGAGGGGGCGACCTCTCCGGAGATGGCGCTCCCCTCTCCCGACCCTCGCTGACGCGAGGGCCACCCTCCCCCGCAGAGGGGGGAGGGGAGGCTGCGCCAAACCCTCACGCGAACAATCCCTGCACGAACCAGCGCGCTGCCATCTGCGCCGTGTGGAATCCCTCCCGGTAGAGCCAGAGGCGCCGGCCGGTTTCGTCCTCGACCACGTAGTAATCCCTGGCGGGGGCGGGGGCGTGCCACCAGGCGTCGGCGATGCGCTCGGGACCCTCCGCATGGGCGATCCGGTGCAGGCGCCGCCGCCAGCGGAAGCGCTGGGGTGGTCCGTCGGGGGCGAGCGAGAACACCTCGTCGGCCGCCTCGCTGCGGGACAGGAGGACGAGGGGACGGGGCGGCATCCCGCCCTGTGGCCGGGTGCCCACCCGCTCGGGCCACCGCATCGCGATTCTCCTCACCCGCCACGGCTCCAGGGCATCGGCGCGTTCGGGGATGTGGCTCGCCCGCGGGCTCACGCGGATGACCCTCGCCCCGATGCGCTGGCCGAGGGCGTCGGCGAGGCGGGCGGTCCCGCCGGTCTCGGCCTCCCGGTCGAGGCCCGTCTCGGCCAGGGCGCCCTGGCGTGCCTCCAACCGGCCGATGCCGGTCACGTCGAGCCGCACGGTCTCGAAGCCGAAGCCGGCATCGAGGGCCGGGCCGAGCCGGTCGAGGCGCAGGTCCAGCAGCCGCCCGATCTGGATGGGGCATAGGGTCGGTTCCGACAGGCCGAGATCGAGGGTCTTCTCGATGCCGTCGACCCGATGCAGGCTCAAGCGCAGGGATTGCGCACCCATGCCCGATGCGGCGAGACGGGGAGCGATCTCCCGCATCAGCCGGATGGCGGTGGCGACGATGCCGGCCTGATGTCCGATCGGGTCGAGGAAGCCCTGGCTCGCGCCGAAGGCGACAGGCTCGGCCAGGGAGATCAGCGGTTCGGGCCTCCTCCCCAATGCCTGATCGAGGCGCAGGAGCAGGCTCTCGCCGAAGCGTCGGGCGAGGGGAGGGCGGGGCGCGTCGGCCAACGCTCCGATCCGGCGCAAGCCGAGGCGACGCAGCGAGTCCGAGATGGACGGCTCGATCCGCAATGCGGCGACGGAAAGCTCGCGCAGGGACGGTGCATTGTCTCCGGGCGGCACGATGATGGGCCTTGCCGAACCGCCGTGGCGGGCATGGGCGAAGGCGCAGGCGGGCGTGTCGGCCAAGGCCAGCCGGGCGGGAATCGCATTGGCCGACAGGCGACCGGAAAGGTCGGCCATCAGGCCTTCTTCTCCGCCGAACAGATGGCTCGCCCCCTCCACGTCGAGGAAGAAGCCGGCAGCACCCTCTGCCGGTCCGAACGGCGCGACCACGGGCGTGTATCGACGGGCCCAGAGGCAGAGCCGTGCGAGGGCGGCGGCATCGGCCTCCGGGTCGGCGGGGTGGACGGCGATGCCGGGGCCGATCCTCGCTCGGGCTCGCGCCAGGGGCTCTCCCGGGCGCAGGCCCAGGGCCCAGGCGGCGGCATCCACCGCCGTGATGCGCAGGCCCCCCGGGCCGATGGCGGCCACAACGGAGGGCGCGGCCGCTTCTGGCGCCGCGTGTTCAAGCCGTGTTCGAGCGCGCCTGAGGCGCGTCAGCGGCCACTGCTCCAGCCAGACCGAAACGATGCGCGGCATGATCCCACTCCAGAAGCCAATCCCCGGTCCGTCCGTTGCGGCAGCGGTCGAGCCGCGCCCGCCAGCACGGCCGCTCGATGCAGCCGAACCGGTCCCGCAGGGCCGCGCCCGAGCCGATCCGCCAGCGGGTCGCTGCCATGTTTGGGCATTCCGCCTGAGGCGGCCGCAGGACGAGAAGGAGGCGGGAGGCCGCCTCGCCCGCCAGATGCAGCCGCCGGCTCTGCTTCAGGGGCAGGCCGGCATCCACCAGTCCCGCCACCGCCCTGAGCCCCTGCGAGCGCAGGGCCTCCTCCACGGCGCGGTAGGCATCCGCGTCGCTCTCGACCTCCAGGATCAGCAGGCGGCCCGGATCGAGGCCGAGCCCGGCCAGACCGTGGCCGTAGGGTGTCGGGTGCCCCTTGCCGATGACGAGGAGGGCCTCCCCGTCCACCCGTGCGAGGTGGCGGGCCATGAGGGCGAGGGTGAAGCCCAACGCCGCTGCTTCGTCGCCCTCGGATTCCGGGGCGATCTCGTGCGGCCGGCCGAGGGAGAGCCCTCCGCCGGGAAGGCCGGAATCGATATGGGCGATTCCCAGAGGCAGGGCCTCGACGGACAGGACGTCGGCCTGTCCTGCCCCGTGGCCGCGCAGGGCGTCCAGAGCGATCCGCCGGCGCCGTTGAAGCCCGTTCGTCTCCGTTTCGCCGTCATCGCGCATTGTCGTCGAGCCAAATCCATCATGTCCGCCCCATCGCCGGACAATAAGAACAAAACAAGAACAAGCTCAACCGGTTTCAGGGGCATGAAAAATAACCGAACAGTGACAGCCGCTTCCCCTGTGGACGGCTGTGGATGAGTGTGGATGGAGGAGCGGCCACGAGGTGGCGGGACGATCTGGGCCGGACTTGACCGAATGACCGGACCCGGCATTGTCCCTCCGCCGTGCCGGACCTCCGGCGCATCAGCCTGGAGAGAACCCATGCGCCTCGACCATGCCGCCCAGTGCCCGGCCCCGGCAGGCTTCATGGCCAAATCATTGATGGGATTGATGATCCTCGTCGGGCTCGCGGCCGGTCCGGCAGTGGCCCAGGCGCCCGGTCAGGTCAGTCCCGGCCAGCCCGGCCGTGGGATGAGCGCCGCCCCTGCGACGGATGCCGCCGCGGCTCCGGCGCCCAGGTCGGCCAGGGCGGCCAGGCCCAAGCGGGTCGTGGCGCCGTCGCAGCCGATCCAGGTCTACGATGCGCGGATCGAGGCGGGGGATCTGCGGATCTCCGGCAGCGTGCGCAAGGCCGGCACCGTCGTGATCCTGGACGAGGACATCTCGGTGATGGCCGATTCGCGCGGCCGATTCCTGTTCCGCCTACCCTATCGGCCCGCCACCTGCGTCGCGGCGCTGAAGGCCGGCGAGGACGAGAGAGAGGCCGTGGTGGCCAATTGCGCGCCCACGGGCGAGCCCGGCCCCAAAGGCGATGCCGGCCCCGCAGGCGAAACCGGGCCGCAGGGCATGGCAGGGCTTGTCGGACCGCAGGGGATTGTAGGACCCGCAGGCGAGGCGGGACCGAAGGGTGAGGCCGGGCTCAAGGGGGAGACTGGCCCGCAGGGGCCGGTCGGTCCCAAGGGCGATATGGGTCCCAAGGGCGATATGGGTCCCAAGGGCGATATGGGTCCCAAGGGCGATATGGGTCCCAAGGGCGATATGGGTCCCAAGGGCGATATGGGTCCCAAGGGTGAGGCTGGGCCAAAAGGCGATGTCGGCCCCAAGGGGGAAACGGGTCCCAGGGGGCCTGCCGGTCCTCAGGGCGAACCGGGAGCGGCGGGCCTCACCGCCAGCGCCGCCAACTCCACCCTGCGTCCCGTTCGCAACGAGAATTGCTCGTCCGGTGGCTGCGAGTTGAGCTGTGACAGCGGCGAGGCCTTCGTCTCGGCCTATTGCCTGTCTTCCGGCAGTCCGTCCTTCGCCAATGGCGGCGCCAGCGCGTCCTGTCCGTCCGACGCCAGGGGCATGGTCGGGTTCTGCTCGCGCCTATAGTTCCGGGCCGGCCTCATCGAGCCAGTCCAACATTCCGGCGGCCGCCGCGCGACCGCTGGAAAAGGCGCCTTGCAGCAGGTAGCCGCCGGTGGGGGCTTCCCAATCCAGCATCTCGCCGGCGACGAACGATCCAGGCCGTGCCTTCAGCATGAAACGGGAATCAATGGCCTCGAAGGCGACGCCGCCCGCCGTGGAGATCGCCCGCTCGATCGGACGGGGGGCAAGGAGGCGCAAGGGGGCCGACTTGATCAAGGCCGCGAGATCGGCCGCCGCAGACGGAAGGGCGCGACCGGCGGCCTCGCGCAGCAGACCCGCCGCCACGGGATCGAGCCCCGCATCCTTGCGCAGGCGCGTGGCGAGGGAGGCTCCCTGCTTGTGCGTCGCGAGGCGTCGCATCAGCGCATCCTCGGTGAGGTCCGGCCGCAGATCGAGGACGAGACGGGCCTCACCCTTGGCCTCGATCTCCTCGCGGATGAGGCGTGACAGGGCATAGACCGCCCCGCCCTCGATCCCGTCCGCGGTGATCATGGCCTCGCCGCGCACGGTCTCGTCGCCGAGACTGAGCGCAACGCGCTTCAGGGGCGTCCCGGCGAAGCGTTCGCGGAATACGTCCGACCACGGCACGGTGAAGCCGACATTGGCGGGTTTGAGGGGCGAGACGGCGATGCCCGCCCCGGTGAGAAGCGGGACCCAGGTCCCGTCCGAGCCGAGCCGTGGCCAGCTCGCTCCACCGAGGGCCATCAGAGTCGCCCGGGGGGCCACCGTGACGCGCCCGTCCGGCGTCTCGAAAGCCAGGCTTCCATCCGCCTCCCAACCGAGGAAGCGATGCCGGGTGAGGATGCGGACGCGGGACGCATCGAGCCGCCCAAGCCATGCCCGCAGGAGCGGGGAGGCCTTGAAGCTTTTCGGGAATACACGGCCGCTCGACCCGACGAAGGTCGGCTGGCCGAGCCCCTCGCACCAGTCCCGCAAGGCTTGCGGAGGAAACGCGTCGACCGCCTTCGCGAAGGACGGATGCGCCGGGTGGTAGCGGCGGTGGAACGTCTCCAGCGGTTCGCCATGGGTGAGGTTGAGGCCGCCGCGCCCGGCGATGAGGAACTTGCGCCCCACCGAGGGCATCCGCTCATAGATCGTGACGCGGTGACCGGCCTCGGCCAGAATCTCGGCGGCCGCCAGTCCGGCCGGGCCTCCGCCGATCACCGCGATGTCTCGTGACGCCAATCCTGTCATGGACGTTGGGAGGCCGTGGCGGAGCCCGGCTGTCAAGGGCGGAGGTCGGTTTGTTGGCTCAGCCTACCTCGGCGGCGACCAGGGCGAAGGTGAGGACGTCCACCGAAGCCGCTCCTCCACGCAAGAGCACCCGCGAGGCGGCATTGGCGGTGGAGCCGGTGGTCGTGACATCGTCGATGAGCAGGATTCTTCGGCCCTGGAGCCTGGGCTTCGCCGATGCGGGGACCCGGAACGCGCCCTGGAGATTCGTCGCCCGCGCCGCGCGGCTGAGCCCGACCTGTGAGCGCGTCGCCTTCACTCGGGTGAGAAGCGAGGTCTCGCAGGGCAGGGAAGCGATGCGGCCGATGCCACGGCCGAGAAGGGCGGCCTGGTTGAAACGACGGCGCCACAGCCGGGTCCAGTGCAGCGGCACGGGAACGAGGCAATCGGCCTCCTTCAGCAATTCGGCGCCCGCCGATGCCATCATCCGCGCCATGGGGGCGGCGAGATCGAGCCGGTCCTCGTATTTCAGGCGGTGGACGAGATCACGCGCCACATCGTCGTAAAGCGCGACGGCCCTGGCCCGCCCGAAGACCGGCGGATCGGCGATGGCCCTTGGGGACAAGAGCGGGCCGAGGCCGAGATCGACGGGAAACGGCGTGCCGAGGCGCTGGCAATAGGGCTGCTCGATGAGCCTGAGGCTCGACCAGCAGCGGGGGCACAAAGCATGCGGATCGGCGGTGGCGGCGGCGCAGCCGGCGCAGGTCGGCGGGTAGATCAGGCCGAGGGCGCCCGCCGAGATCGAACGGACCCCTCGCCGAAGTAACTGGGCGGCGGACACCATGCCCTTGCTTAGGTCCAGTTCGTCGCTTCGCGAAGACCTTACGCAAGGTTGTCCCGGCGAAGCGACGTCCGGAAAGCGGCGCCTTATACCTAGTCTCATCAACCCTGACCCATAGGTCAGGGTTGAAGAGGTCCGGCGGACGACCGCCGCCGCGCCGTCGCGCGGGCAGACCTCGAGGAGTCGGACTCATCGAGGTCTGGTCTTACTGTGCGGTGGGCTGCTGGCTCTGATTCTGCTGCTTGTCCTTCTTGTTGGCCCTGTGGTGGCCGATGGCGCAGCCGGCTGCCGCCCCCATCATGCCGTGTCCGGCCATATGGCCGGCGACGCCGCCCACGAGCGCACCCTTGATGCAGCCCTTGGCTTCGGCGGCCCCACTCAGCGAGAGGGCCGCGAGGGTGGACAAGGCGATTCCCGTCAGAAGTCGAATCATGAATCCGGTCTCCGGTTTTCGTTATGATGCCCCAACCCCCCGCCACTCTGCCCCGTTCCGGCTGGCAGGATCACGTTTTCGCGCCAGCTATAGGAGCGAGATGACCCATCCACCGCCCCTCTTCGATACGGCCCTCGCCCGTCTTCGCCTCCTGCGCGCCACCCGCGCGGGCTATGCCGATTTCCTGCTGGCGCGACTCGCCGAGGATCTCGACGATCGTCTCGCCGCGGTGCTGCGCCCCTTTCCCGAGGCGCTCGACCTTGGGACGCCGAGTTCCGCCCCCGCCCGCCATCTTCTGCGCTCCGGCCGCGTCGGCGCCGTCACCCGGGTGGCCCCTCTGGCCGAGGCCGGCGAGGGTCTCGCCCTCGCGGTCGGCGATCCGGAGGCGCTGCCGCTGGCCGCTTCCCGTTTCGATCTCGCCCTGTCGCTGCTGGCCCTGCAGCACGTCAACGATCTGCCGGGTGCGCTGGCCCAGCTGCGGCGGGTGTTGAAGCCCGACGGGCTGTTCGTCGGCTGTCTCCTGGGTGGTCGCACCCTCACCGAACTGCGCCAGTCCTTCGGACAGGCCGAGGTCGAGATCGAAGGCGGAATCAGTCCGCGCGTGGCGCCCTTCGCCGAGGTGCGCGAGATGGGCAGCCTCCTCCAGCGCGCCGGCTTCGCCCTGCCGGTGACGGATGTCGACACGATCACGGTGCGCTACGCCGATCCCTTCGCCCTGATGCGCGACCTGCGCGCCATGGGCCTCACCAACGTGCTGACCGAGCGCCGCCGCACGCCCCTGCGCCGCGATACCCTCATGCGGATGGCCGCGATCTATGCCGAACGGTTTGCCGATCCCGACGGGCGTCTGAGGGCGACGTTCGAGATCCTGTGGCTTTCCGGCTGGGCGCCGCACGAGAGCCAGCAGAAACCGCTGAAGCCCGGCAGCGCCAAGTCCCGTCTCGCCGACGCTCTGGGCGTTCCCGAGATCACGCCCGGCAAGATCACGCCCGGCACGACCAGCGATCCCTGAGGAGACGACCATGAGAGAGCCCGGCCCGGACCACCCCATCACCATCGAGACGAGCCACCGGCGCGTCCGCGTCATCCTCGCCGGCACCGTGATCGCGGAATCGGGTGCTGCCCTCGTCCTCCGCGAGGCGGCTTACGGGCCGGTCTATTACCTGCCCCGCGCCGATGCCCGCTGGGAGCATTTCACCCCCTCGGCGCGCAGGAGCCACTGCCCCTACAAGGGTGAGGCCAGCTATTACACGCTGACGGTCGGCGATAAGGTTCGGGCCGACGCGGTCTGGAGCTACGAAACACCGTATCCCACCGTCGCCGAGATCCGGGATCATCTCGCCTTCTATCCGGACAGGGTCGACGCCATCGAGGTGGGCTGAGCTCCGTTACAGGCGGGATTGTCCGGCCTTCTCCCAGAAGGCCGACTTCCGTCCGTGCGCCTTGCGCAAGGCGTCGCGATAGGTGGCATGGTCCGGGATGAGGTCGCCCGGTTCGAGGCGCTGCGCCAGGGCGTCGAGGGTCAGGAGGTGGCGGGCGCCGTAACCGTAGGCGCTGGAGCGGCCCTTGCTCAGCATGTCGTCGATCATGCAGCGGTAGAGCAGGCTCGCCGCCTTCGGGCTCGCCTCTTCCAGAGCTTCCGCCGCGGGAGTGAGGATCTCATAGCGGTTGCCGTCCCATGTCGCGGCCCTGTCGATGACGAGGCGCGCGGCGCGGTCGAGCTTGGGCCAGTGCACGAGGAAATGCAGGGCGCGGTAGGGGTCGGCGTGAGAGGCCGCATGGTCGAAGGCGCGCTCCATCGCCTCCTCGTCCTCGAAGTCAGGGAGCTTGGCGATGTAGTCGCGCAGCATCTCGCGGTCGAGACGGGTATCGAAACAGGTCCAGCGCTTTGCCTGCGCCTCGTCTCTGCGGCCGAGAGCGTCGAGGATGCGGATTTCGAGGGAGGCCCGCTCACGCTGGGGCGCATCCGGGTCGAAGCTTCCCGTCAGCATCTGCTCGCGGGTGACGACGACGATTCCGCGCTTCTGCGGCCGTCCGATCCAGTCGAGTGCCTCGGCGGCGCGGTTCGCCGACAGCAGACGCTCGGCCACGGCCAGAGTGTTGGGATGATCGGGGGAGATCGTCCGTTCCAGGGCGATGAAAGCCTCGACGTCGCCGCGCCGGTCGGCCAGGGCCTGTCGCATCCGCAGCAGGCGTAGGCGCTCCATCTTCCGGTCCCAGCCCTGCGTGCTGAAGGCGGCCGATCGGGTTGCCGGCTTGCCCGATGTCTTCGGCTCCGGCGGCGTCGCCGCGGCGAGGGCCGCGTCGACCGGCTCCAAGGCGGTTTCGGGCAGGCCCTCCACCACCGTGAGCAGCAGGGCATCGAGGATGCCGAACCCGTCCGTCTCGAGGAGCGGCACCAGTTTCACGGCCAATTGGGCGGCGTCCGCCGGAGGGAGCCGAAGCGCCAGATCGGCGGCGGCATGCGTCGCCCGTTCGTAGACGCCCACCACCTGACCGCTCGAATCATCGACGCGCTCGAGCACGCCCTGTGCCCCGCCGAGGAAACGGATCAACCGGTTGAGCGCGGAATCCACGTTGAGAGGGGCCAGTTCCGAGACGATGGTGGAGATCGTGGCGTCGAGATCGGCGGCGAAGGCGCGCCGTTTCTGCCAGTCGATAAACCCATGAGCCCGCTCCAGGGCGGTGAGCCGCCGGTCGATCAGGGCGGCCACGGCATCGGGACCCTGCAATCCGGCGATCGCCGCCGTGACGAGCTTCTTGAAGGCGGGATTGCGCCCGGTCTCGTCGAGGACGAGGCCGATCAATCGGTCGAGCCCCAGCGGCGCCAAGGTCTCGGGCGACGGCGTGGTCTTGCGCGTGACACGTTTCGGCTTCTGCGCCGCCACCGTGTCCAGGACTGCCTTCACTGCTGCCTTGCGCGCCATGCTGCTCGTCTCCCGCCCTCGGCGGACAACCTGTGGCGGCCGGGCTTTGCCATCAAGGCCCGAGGAGATCGACCAGGAACGGGATCAGCGGCGCATCGGCCGGGGGCATCGGCTGGTCCTTGAGCGCGCGCGGGCGCACCCATTTCAGCGCCTGCCCCTCCATGGAACGGGCCATGCCCTCCCAACGGCGGCAGACATAGAGCGGCATCAGCAGGTGAAAGTCGGGATAGGCGTGGCTCGCGAAGGTGAGGGGGGCGAGACAGGCCTCCTTCACCTCGATCCCGATCTCCTCGCGCAATTCGCGGATCAGGGTTTCCTCCGGCCGCTCGCCGGGCTCGACCTTGCCGCCGGGGAACTCCCAGAGACCGGCGAGCTGCTTGCCCTCCGGGCGCTGGGCCAGGAGAACGCGACCATCCGTATCCACCAGGGCGACCGCCACCACGAGGAGGATGCGGAAGGGAGGCGGCGTCACGGCGGAGTCTTGTGTCACGGCAAGATCGCGAAGCTGGCCGAGACCTCGGCGCTCGTCTCGATCGTGCCCGCCGCGAGCGGCACCGGCACGCTGGAGCGTTTGGACCGCATTGGAGGCGCCGCCATCGCCATCGGCATGCCCCCGCCCTGGGGCGTCGTCTGGATCAGCAGGGCCGCTCCGAGCTTCACTCCGGCCGCCTCGGCGAGGCGTCCGGCCTGCGCCACCGCATCCTTCATGGCCGCCACCTGCACGGTCGCCTCCGCCGCATTGGGGTCCTTCAGGCCGAACGCCACGCCCTCGATCCGGTTGGCGCCCGCGTCCAAAGCCTTGCGCATCAATTCGCCGAGCTTGCCCATATCGGCCAGGCGCACCCGCACGCTGTTGGCGGCGCGGTAGCCGTCCGGCTTCTCGGTGATGCTGCCGTCGGGCTGGCGTACCTCCCGCGTCGCCTGGGTGAGGGTGACCGCCGTCGTGCCGATATCGCTCTCGCCGACGCCGAATCCGGCCGACAGCGCGATGAGCGCGCGGACGACATTGCTCGCTCCGTCGAGGGCGGCGGCGGGCGTCGCGCCCTTGGCCTCGATCCCGATCTCCACCGAGGCGAAGTCCGGCGGCGTCTCGGCGCGGGCGCGGCCGGTGACGACGATGCGGCTCTCGTGCTTGGCCTTATCGTCGTCTGCCAAGGCGGGGAGCGCCAGGGCGAGAGCGAGGCTCGCCGCCGCCGCCCGGTGGAGGAGGCGCCTCATGAGCGGTAATCCCCGTTGATCTCGATGTAGCCCTTGGTCAGGTCGCAGGTCCAAACCCGCGCCGTGCCGTCACCGAGACCGAGGTCCACCGTCACCGAGACATCGGATTCGCGCATGACGGCGCTCGCCGCCGCTTCGCTGTAATCCGGGTCGCGGGCGCCTTCGCGGGCGACACGGACGTCGCCGAACCAGATCGCGAGGCGATCGCGGTCGGCGGGCTCTCCGGCCTTGCCCACCGCCATCACGACACGTCCCCAATTGGCGTCCTCGCCGGCGATGGCCGTCTTCACCAGGGGCGAATTGGCGATGGACATGGCGATGCGGTGAGCCGAGGCGCTGCTCGTCGCGCCCTTCACGTTGACGGTGACGAACTTGCGCGCGCCCTCGCCATCCTTGGCGACCAGCTGCGCCAGCTCGATGAGTAGATCGTCCAGCGCCGCGCGGAAGCCCGACAGGCGGGCGTCGCCCGGATCGGTCACGGGCGCGTTGCCGGCGGCTCCGGTGGCGAACAGCATCAGCGTGTCGGAGGTGGAGGTGTCGCCATCCACCGTCACGCAGTTGAAACTCGTCTGCGTGCCGGCGCTCAGAAGGGTCTGGAGCACCACCTGCGGCAAGGCCGCGTCAGTGAAGACGAAGCTCAGCATCGTCGCCATGTCGGGGGCGATCATGCCCGCACCCTTGGCGATGCCGTTGATCGTCACCGTTGTCCCGTCGATCGTCGCCGTGCGGGTGGCGAGCTTGGGGAACGTGTCGGTGGTCATGATCGCCTGCGCCGCCGCCGCCCAGGCTTCGGGGCCGGTCTCGGTCCGCGAGGCGCAATCCGCCAGCACGCCCTCGAATTTCGTCGCGTCGAGCGGTTCGCCGATGACGCCGGTGGAGGCGATGAAGATCTCATCGGGCCGGCATCCGGCCGCCTCGGCACCGATCTTGGCGGTCAGCGCCACGGCGTCCCGGCCGCGCGAGCCGGTGAAGGCGTTGGCGTTGCCGGAATTGACGATCAGCGCGCGGGCGCCTTCGCGCGCCAGCGCCTCGCGACACCAATCCACCGGGGCCGAGGGGCATTTGGAGCGGGTGAACACTCCCGCCGCCTGCGTTCCCGGCTGCATCGCGAGGTAGAGCACGTCGGTGCGTCCGGAATAGCGGATGCCGGCCTGCGCGGTGGCGATGCCGACGCCGCCGATGGGGGGAAGCTCGGGCACGCTCGTCGGGGCGAGGGGCGAGACGGGAGTGGCTTTGGCTGATGACATCGGTCGGTCGGGCTCCGGCTGTCCGCCGCGAACGGTGGCGTCCCACGGCGGCGCCGTGTTGCCCCGTGCGCTGCCGCCCCGTCAACCGCCGGAGCGGCGGATGCGCCGTCGATCCAGGGAACAGTCGAGCCGGAGAGGAATTCCCTTGATACAGGTCGCCGACTGGCACAGGCTCCTTGTCTTGCGACACCATCACATCCTACGATGCTGCGTCGCACAGTGATCGCAGTGCCGGTGCCGGCTCGTGCCGATCCAGGCATGTCCCGACAGGAACAGGAGTTTCGATCATGGAATCGACGGCTTCCACCGGTGGAGCCTATGGCGTTCAGGTTCTGATCGCCGGACGACAGAAGCATTGGCGCGACGAGGTCGCTTCGCAGATCCGGCGCGCCGGCTACTCGGCGACCACCGTCGATTCCGGTGTCGATGCGATGACAGTCCTGGCGCTCGGCCTGCCGGTCGACGTGCTGGTGACCGATATCAGCCTCAAAGGCGAGTTGTGTTCCACCAAGCTGGTCCTGGAGGCACGCGCATTGCGGCCCGACCTGCGAATCGTCTTCGCCAACGAGGCGCCCTGTGACCCCCTGCCCGAAATGATCGACGAGGGGCCCGACGATGTGTTCGTGACGAACGAAGTCCGGAACGACGCGGTCGCCAGCACCGTGCGCGAGGCGCTCTGCACGCGCAATTGAGACGGCCTGTCCAGACCTGGGACGAGATACAAGAGAGGCGGCCGAGGCAAAGTTGTCTCGGCCGCCTCTCTCGTTTGATGACCGCAAAATGGGATGCGCGGCGAGATCGATCTCAGGGGGCCGTCTTGCTCTCCGCCGGATTGGTCTCGGACGCCTTCGTGTCCGCCGGCTTCGTGTCGCCGGAATTGGGCTTGGCCTGGCCGAGATAGACATATTCCGGTGCGGCGCGGAGCTGGTCCTTGTTGGTGTCGATCGTCGCCTTCAGCGTCTTGTCGTCGACGCGAGTGAGCTTCAGGGCGCTGGGGTCGACGGCTACGTACTTCGTACCGATGCCGAGAAAGCCGCCGACGCCGACCACCCAGGCCTTGATGGTGCTGCCCTCGTCGAGAACGATGTCGGCGATCTCGCCGATCGTCTCGTTGGCGCCGTTCTGGATCGTCAGGCCGATCAGCTTGGACGTGACCCGGTCCGTGGGTGTCTGCGCGACGAAGGTCGGACGCAGATCGTTGCTGAGGGTCGCGGGCGCCGCCGGCACCGGTGCCGTGCCCGCATTCTGCGGTTCCGTCGTCTGAGCGCCGGCGATCGTCGCTCCCGCGAAGACGAGGGGCGTTGCAAGGGTCGCTGCAAGCAACAGGATGCGCATAGGGCGTGTCTTTCCGCTCTGGGTTCGGGGGTCGAACTCGGTCCTCGCTCAAGCTGAGCCCTTGCGAAAGGTTCCACCGACGCCGCGCCCGATGGTGGACAGGCGGGAAGAGCGGACTAGTTTCGGCTGAGCCAAGGATGAGCCGATTCCCATCCTCGGCCCTGTAAGGGAGCGACCCTCGATGACCCTACTTCGCCGACAGGCCCTGTTTCTTCTCGGCACCGTCATCGCCACAGGCGCGCGCGCCGCGACCGGCGACGGCAATGCGGGGACCTTCACCTTCGAGAAACCGGAAGGCGGGCTGATCGCTCTCAAGGATTTCGCGGACAAGCCGATCCTCGTCGTCAACACCGCCACCGCCTGCGGCTTTGCCGGGCAGTTCTCCGGGCTCCAGGCTCTGTGGACGCGCTTCGGCGGGCGCGGCCTGACGGTGATCGCCGTGCCGTCGCCGGATTTCGGCAATCAGGAGCCTCTCGACGGCGTCGCCATCGCCGAGGCGGCCCGCCGGAATCACGGCGTCACCTTCCCCGTCGCCGCCAAGACCCATGTGCGCGGACCGCAGGCCCATCCGTTCTATCGCTGGGCCGCCGCCGAGAAGCCCGGTTCCACGCCGAACTGGAACTTCCACAAATACCTCGTCGGCCGAAACGGAGGCCTGGTCGGTGCCTATTCCTCGTCGGTGGAACCCAACGATCCCCGCATCGTCACCGCCATCGCCGGGGAATTGAGCCAGAGTTGACCCTACCTAGGGGCGCGTCACCGAGGGATGTCGCGGGGTGGGAGAAACGAATCGGTCCGCTGTGGGCGCACGGCGCGACGCCGAAACTCCCCGCTCGGCGAACGTTCGTGGGCGCGGGGTGGGGCGGCCGAGGGGTAGTTCGACGCGAAGGGATTTGACGGCACGCGCTCGGGGCTCCCGAACAGGCTTCCGCCCGATTGGGCAAAGGCCGCCGGGCAGACGAGAATCGCGCAGAGGGACGCAGCAGGCAGGACAAGGCGCATCGCCGGATCTTTCGCATTCCATTCGGTCGTTGACGCCATAGCCCGGCTTCCCACATCCGGCGAGGCCCAGCGCACGGGCCGTGACCCGTCGGCCCGGAAGGAAGACAGAGATGGACCCTCACGAATTCGAGCATGACGGCACACGTTACGAGGTGCATTTCGAGCGGGTGGCCGAGGGCTGGATCTGCAGGATTCTCCGGGAAGGGGGAGACACCGCCCATATCATGGCGTTCCCTGACGGAATCGGCTTCGACCAGAGAGAGGTCCGGGAGTCTCTGATCGCGGGGTGTGAGGCCGCCGTGGACGTCCTGGACCCCATTCCACCCACCCGGCACTGAGCCTGCGACGGAACCTCGGACAGCCCCGCTCCGTTCGCCATGCCAAGCACGTGGCGCCACAACGCAGGCGCCGTGAGGAGGAACCCGCATGTCCGAGATCACCTATCGCATCGTCGAACACGATGGCGGCTTCGCCTACAAGGTCGGCGACGTCTTCTCCGAGACCTTCCCCAGCCACGACGAGGCCCTGCAGGCCGCCCAGGCCGCCGCCGCCGAGCAGCAGGTGCCGGGCTCCACGGAAGGCATCCGCTACCAGGACGGCAAGGGCGACTGGCACGACGAGACCGCCCAGGGCAACGACCGTCCCACGGCGAAGGTCGTCGATTAGCCCACGCCCAGTCCGCGCCGGCATCGTCGCCCCATCGGGCGGGTCCGGCGCGGGCTGAGGTCCGGACCGGACGAGTCGATCAGAGACAGGTCGCTCCGGATCGTCTCGCGGCTCAGGCACCGGGGACGGACGCGGCCGGTGCTCCGAGCACCAGCCCAACCAGGATTTCCGTCACGCGCGGGCCGGGTTCATTCTGGAGTGACGTCCGGCGTGTCTGCAACCTGTGGACGCCTCGTCCCGACTGACCCGGAGCCTCGACTGGACCGAGGCGTCGCCGGATTTTCGACGGAGCGGCGGTGGACGGCCCAGCGGCTGCGGGGACGCACCGGACCGATCTGGACATGTCGGTAAGAGCGGCGCCGGCGCTGCCTTCCTCGCAACGCCGCAATGGTCGAGACCATGACGCTGGGCGTGCGGTTCATCCCGCCTTGGCGATGGGTGGTTTCTGGTTGACGCTCCAATGTGCGGCCGCCACGCGTCGTGTCGGGCCTCCATCACCGTTGCCGGCCTTGCCATTGTGACAGGTCCGGTTCCGGCCCGTGCCCTTCGCCTCGTAGAGCGCCATGTCGGCTGCCTCGACCAGCCCCCCGGCCGTGACCGCGACGCCGTAGCTCGTCGCCACCCCGATGCTGACGCTGACGAAGCCGAGATCGTCGTTCCTGTTGCCGTGCAGGAGGCCCTTCTCGGCGACGCTGCGTCGGAACCGTTCCGCGAATCCATAGGCTTCGTCGGGGTCTTTGGTGTGCATGAGGACGGCGAATTCCTCACCGCCATAGCGGCACACGAACGCCCCCGAGCCCGCGGCCGTCTTCGCCAGGAGGGTGGCGACCTCGCGCAGGCAGGTGTCGCCGGCGCCGTGGCCGTAATGGTCGTTGAAGAGCTTGAAGTGATCGACGTCGATCAACATCACGGCGAAATGCCGGCCGGCCAGGCTGGCCTCCCAGAACTCCGAGAGTTCGCGGGCGAAAGCCCGGCGATTGGCGATGCCGGTGAGGGAATCGGTGGTGGAGAGGTGGGCGAGGGTCGTGTTGTCCTCGGCCAGTTGCTTGGCGCGCAGGGTCTCGCGCAGGTTGACGAGATAGTCCCGGCGGTTCGCGGCTTCGATCCTGTAGGTGGCGACGAGGCTGAAGAGGATGCCGGTCATCATGTCGAGACCGAGGACGCCCCCCACGGAAGGAACGATTTCCGGTTTGAGACACAGCCCCGCCACCACGGCCACGGCCGTGATGCCCGACAGGAAGCAGGCCCAGAAGAACCGCAGGGGCAGGGTGATGTTGGCGAAGAGGACGCTGAGCCAGATCGTTGCCGTGGTCAGCGAGACCAGGGGCCCCGTTCCCATCCAGAAGATCAGGATGGGGATGCCGGTGGCGGCGAGCATGCCGATTCCGCCGATGGCCTCCCGAACCGGCCCGCTGACCCGCCCCACCGCCCAGATGATGAGCAGAGCGAGCGGAGTCATCGCGAAGACGCGCAACCCGACATTGAGCAGGGCCAGGTCCGGCGTCGTCACGAAACCGGCAATATTGTAGATGTGGAAGACCACCATGCCGAGGATGATCGTACGACGAATGTCGCGGATGCGTTTCGCGCGCGTGTCATCCTCGAAGCGCGCTTCGAGATCGGGGGCGAAGGCGAGCTTCAAGCTCTGCGTGTGCAGCTGCCGGTCGATGGCGTCGAGCATACGTACGTCTTCGCCGACGCTCGAAGCATCGAGCGCTGACTTCACGTCAATGTTCAACCGGCAAATTGATTGTTCAGTCACGCGATGCGTCCACGGCTCACCGCCATTCGCCCCAAAGTCACCCTAGCCCAAGCCTTGGACCGCACCGTCCTAAACAGCGAAATCGCCGTTTCGCCCCATCGCTGGGTCAAATATGCCCCCAGCTTGGACGAATATACCTAATGACGCTGAATTTTTCTGAAAACGATCCATCAAAATGAATCGATTTTTGTACAACCGGAAATAGAATTTAGCGAGCCTTCGGGTCGAGTGCACAGGGGACATTTGCGCTTTGCACCCAACCTCGTGCATCTCCCCCTGAACGCGTCGCCGGCACGAATGTGCCATGCGGATTCGTCACTCTTGGAGATTGCCTTGCCGCCTCGTCAGCCCGACCACGAGATCGATCCACTCTTCATCGAGCGCCGCTCGCCGCGCGCCTTCACCGGCGAGGCCGTGCCGGAAGCGGAGTTGCTGCGCATGTTCGAGGCGGCCCGATGGGCGCCGTCGGCGTATAATTCGCAGCCCTGGCGCTTCCTCTACGCCCTGCGCGACACGCCCGACTGGCAGGTGTTCTTCGACCTGATCGTCCCCGGCAACCAGAAATGGGTGAAGGACACCGGGGCCATCGTCATCCTGGTCTCGAACACGCAGATGAAGGTCGGCGACGAGCTGAAGCCGTCCTGGAGCCATTCCCTCGACGCCGGCGCGGCCTCGGCGAATTTCCAGCTCCAGGCGATCCGCCAGGGCTGGCACGCGCATGGAATGACTGGCTTCGACAGGGAGCGCACGATCACGGCGCTCAACGTTCCGGAGACCTATCGGGTCGAGGCCGCCTATGGCGTCGGCCGCATGACCGATGCTGCCGATCTCACGGAGGAGCAGACCGCGAAGGAGAGCCCGACCGGACGCCGTCCGATCACGGATTTCGTCTTCGCCGGCGGCTTCAGAACCGCCGGGGAGTGAGGTCTCCGTCGTGCTGAAACCGGCCTCCGATTACGACACCCTGGTGTCGGGCTTCGCCTGGGACATCCCCGAGCGGTTCAACATCGGCGTCGATGTCTGCGACCGCTGGGCCGGGATCGACCCGGACCGCGCCGCGATCCACGACGTGTCGTCATCGGGGGCGGTGACGACGACGACCTTCGGGGACTTGAGCGAGGCGTCGAACCGCCTCGCTCACGCCCTCGTCGGGCTCGGCCTGCGCCCAGGCGACCGCGTCGGGGTGCTTCTGCCCCAATCGGCCGCCGTCGTGGTCGCCCATGCCGCCGCCTACAAGCTCGGCGCCATCGCCCTGCCGCTGGCGGGCTTGTTCGGCCCGGAGGCTCTGGAATACCGCCTGGCAGATTCCGGCGCCGCCGCACTCATCACCGATGCGGCCGGACTGGCGAAGATCGAAGGAATCCGCGGGGGTCTTCCGGCTCTCGCCCATCTCGTCTGCCTCGACGGTGCCGCCGAGGGGGGGCACGCCTATTCCGATCTGATCGCCAGGGCCTCCGCCGGCTTTACGGCCATCGACAGCCGGGCCGACGATCCGGCCCTGATGATCTACACGTCAGGTACCACCGGCCTCGCCAAGGGCGCGCTCCACGCCCATCGCGTGCTCCTCGGCCATCTGCCGGGTTTTGCCATGATGCACGATTTCCCCCCCAAACCCGGCGACCTGATGTGGACGCCGTCGGACTGGGCCTGGGCGGGCGGCCTCCTCAACGCGGTCCTGCCGAGCCTTCATTTCGGCGTGCCGGTGGTGGCGCGGGCCAGCGCGCGGTTCGCGCCGGAATCGGCTCTGGCGCTCATCGCCGAACTCGGCATCACCACGACCTTCCTGCCGCCCACCGCCCTCCGGATGTTGCGCGGCGTTCCCGACCCGCGCGGGCGGTTCGACCTCTCACGCCTGCGCAACATCGCCTCGGCCGGCGAGGCCCTGGGTCCCGAGACCTTCGAATGGGTCCGCGCCGAACTCGGCCTCACCATCGGCGAGGCCTATGGCCAGACCGAGTGCAACCTCGTCCTCGCCTCCTGCAAGGCGGCCGGCATCGCGCGGGCGGGCTCCACCGGCCGGCCGGTGCCCGGCCACCGGGTCATGATCCAGCGCGCCGACGGCAGCGAGACGGCCATCGACGAGCCCGGCGAGATCTGCGTCGCCCGGCCCGACCCGGTGATGTTCCTCGGCTACTGGAACCAGCCGGAGGCGACCGCCGCCAAGTTTCGCGGGGAGTGGATGCTCACCGGGGACACCGCCCGGCGGGATGCCGACGGCTATGTCCATTTCATCGGCCGCGAGGACGACCTCATCACCTCGGCGGCCTACCGCATAGGCCCGGTGGAGATCGAGGATTGCCTCCTGCGCCATCCGGCGGTCGCCTCCGCGGCGGCGGTGGGCAAGCCGGACCCGCTCCGCACCGAGATCGTCAAGGCCTTCGTGGTCCTGCGGGAAGGGATCATCGCGAGCGACGCCCTGTCCGACGAGATCAGGGCCTTCGTCCGCTCGCGGCTCTCGGCCCACGAATATCCGCGCGAGATCGCGTTTCGCGAGTCCCTGCCGATGACGACCTCGGGCAAGATCATCCGGCGGCAATTGCGCGACGAGGGCTGAGCCTCATCGACCGCGCGCAGGGGCGACCGGAGCGGTCGCCTCGACCGACGGCGACGTGATCATGCCCGGCGCGGGCAGGCCGAGGAGGACAGCGAGATCGGGCGCGGCATCCTCCGCGAGAAGATCGGCCAGCGTGTACCGGTCCAGCACCGCGAGGAAGGCGGCGAGGGCCTCGCCCAGCGCCTTGCGGAGCCGGCAGGGGGCGGTGATCGCGCAGGCCCCGTTCGCGAAGCATTCGACGAGGGCGAGATCCTCTTCCGTCTGCCGTACCACGGCGCCGACCACGATCTCGGCGGGGGGACGGGCGAGCCGCAGGCCGCCGCCACGGCCGCGCGTGGTCTGCACCAGGCCGATACGGCCGAGCTGATGCACCACCTTCGTCAGATGGCTCTCCGAGATCCCGTAGGCGCGGGCGATCTCGGCGATCGAACTCACCCGGCTCTCGTTCAGCCCGAGATAGATCAAGGTGCGCAGGGCGTAGTCTGTGTAGCGGGTCAGGCGCATCCCGCCCTCCTACAGGATTTCAAAGATACATTCCGCTTGCATCTTCTAAAGCGAATGGGCGATAAGGTTCATATGAAATGAATCTTTGGAGCCGTTCCTTGTCCCAGCCCCTGACGCCTGCCACCATCGCCCTCATCAAGGCCACCGTTCCGGCCCTCGAAGCCCATGGGCTGACCATCACGAAGCGGATGTACGAGCGCCTGTTCAGGGATCTGGCCATGCGCGACCTGTTCAACCAATCGCATCACGGCGAGACCGGCTCGCAGCCGAAGGCACTAGCCCTGGCGGTGCTGGCCTATGCGCGCCACATCGACGATCTCGGCGCGCTGAGCGGCGCGGTCGAGCGGATCGCCCAGAAGCATGTCGCCCTCAACATCCTGCCGGAGCATTACCCTTTCGTGGCGGACGCGCTCCTCGGTGCGATCCAGGACGTTCTCGGCGATGCGGCCACCGCGGAGATCTGCGCCGCATGGGGCGAGGCCTACTGGTTCCTGGCGCATATCCTGATCGGCCGCGAGGCGGAGATCGCGCGCGATCTCGCGCACAAGCCCGGCGGCTGGAACGGCTGGCGGGACTTCGTCGTCGAATCGGTAGGTGTGGAGAGCGAGACGATCCGCTCCTTCGTGCTGGCGCCGCGCGATGGCGGGCCGGTCCTGCGTCACGAGCCCGGCCAGTATCTGGGAATGCTTATCGACTTGCCCGGGCAGGGCGTGCTCAAGCGCAACTACTCGATCTCCTGCGCGCCGAACGACCGGGCCTACCGCATCACCGTCAAGCGTGAGGAGCGGCCGGGCGAGCCGGCAGGGATCGTCTCCAACTGGCTGCATGCGGAGGCAAAGCCGGGCTCGGCCCTGCGCCTGGCGCCCCCCACCGGTGATTTCTTTCTCGACCGTTCGACGAATGCGCCCGTCGTCCTCGTCAGTGGCGGTGTCGGCCTCACGCCGATGCTGAGCATGCTGGAGACGCTGGTCGAAACAGGGGCCGACCGGCCGGTCTGGTACGTCCACGGCTCCATCAGCGGGCGTTTCCACGCGATGCGCGAGCATGTCCGTGTCCTGGCGGCCCGAGCGCCGAATATCGAGGTCCGGACGTTCTACGCGCTACCGGAGGAGGGTGACCGGCGGGGTATCGATTACGATGCCGACGGCCTGATCACGGCGGATTGGCTGGCAAGGGAGACTCCGCTCACCGAGGCGACCTACTATCTGTGCGGCCCCAAGCCGTTCCTCGCCTCCCTCGTCCACGGTCTCGCCCGGCACGGCGTTTCGGCCGAGCGGGTGCGGTTCGAGTTCTTCGGCCCCGCCGACGAACTCGTGGAGGAGCCCCGTCAGGCGGCCTGATATCAGACAGGCCCCAGGGCAAGTCAGGGGCCGGGCGGGGCGGCCCCATCCCTGGCTTCCTGCAATCGGCGAACCCATTGCCAGAACGGGTCGTCGCTTGCCTTGGCGAAACTGTCCGGCGGTGTCGGCACGATCTCCGAGACCGTTCCGGGTATCGTCACGCCGTAGGTCGTCGTGAGCCAATTCCGGAAGGGAGGGTTGTCGACCTCCATCTCGTAATCCGGTTCGTCTTCCGGCTCCGCGTCGGGATCCGCGAGCCCGGTCCCCAACTCGTTGTGACCGATGGCCAGGAGCCGCAGGAAATCGAGGGGTGTCTGCCCGAGCACGCAAAGGCCGTCACCTTCTGATCCGAGATGGACGATGCGCTGACATCCTTCGTCATCGAGCCAGAAGGCCGCGTAGGAACCGTCTGCGCCGGTCCGGGCGAAGGGGATTAGGCGCGCGGCGGGTTCCGGGTTTCCGAACCAGCCGTCGGCATAGGAGTGGGCCTCGTCCTCACGCTCGACCCGGAACAGAACGACCGCACCGCGGTAGGGCGGCTCCAGCGGCTGAAGCGTTCCGAACCTGTCGCCGGGCACACGCTGGCTCTCGTGCAGAAGGCCCCGCTCCTCGATCCAGTCGAACAGGGAGGCGATCTCCGGCGGCAGCGTGAAGCCGGCCGTCAGGCGTGCGCGCATGTCGTCGGTGAAGCGTCCCATCCGCTCTTTCCTTCCCGTCCCGCTATCCCAATCCCAAACCGGTGCAGCCTGGAACACGTATAAAGACATCTTTATGTCTTGATTGCTTCGCGCCGGTTCGCCTGCTATAGGCCTCGCCACAACGAAGCGAGAGACGGAGAAGCGACCCCATGGCCCAGGATTACATCGTCAAGGACATCGGTCTGGCCGATTACGGCCGCAAGGAAATTTCGATCGCCGAGACCGAGATGCCGGGTCTGATGGCCACCCGCGAGGAATACGGTCCGTCGCAGCCCCTGAAGGGCGCGAAGATCGCCGGCTCGCTGCACATGACGATCCAGACGGCCGTGCTGATCGAGACCCTGAAGGCGCTCGGCGCCGACATCCGCTGGGTCTCCTGCAACATCTACTCGACGCAGGACCATGCCGCCGCCGCCATCGCGGCCGCCGGCATCCCGGTCTTCGCCATCAAGGGCGAGACGCTCACCGAGTACTGGGATTACACCTCCAAGCTGTTCGACTGGCATGACGGCTCGATGCCGAACATGATCCTCGACGATGGCGGCGACGCCACCATGTTCGTCCATCTCGGTCTCCGCGCTGAGAACGGCGACACCGCCTTCCTCGACAAGCCCGAGTCGGAAGAGGAGGAGATCTTCTTCGCCCTCCTGAAGAAGAAGCTCGCTGAGAAGCCGAAGGGCTGGTTCGCCGGCCTCGCCGATTCGATCAAGGGAGTCTCGGAAGAGACCACCACCGGCGTGCACCGCCTCTACAATCTTGCCAAGGAGGGCAAGCTGCTCTTCCCGGCCATCAACGTGAACGACGCCGTCACCAAGTCGAAGTTCGACAACCTCTACGGCTGCCGTGAGTCCCTGGTGGACGGCATCCGCCGCGGCACCGACGTGATGATGGCCGGCAAGGTCGCCATGGTCGCCGGCTTCGGCGATGTCGGCAAGGGCTCGGCCTCGTCGCTTCGCCATGCCGGCTGTCGCGTGCTGGTCTCCGAGGTCGATCCGATCTGCGCCCTCCAGGCCGCCATGGAAGGCTACGAGGTCGTGACGATGGAAGATGCCGCGCCCCGCGCCGACATCTTCGTCACCGCCACGGGCAACAAGGACATCATCACTCTCGACCACATGCGGGCGATGAAGGACCGTGCCATCGTCTGCAACATCGGCCATTTCGACAACGAGATTCAGGTCGCCGGCCTGAAGAACATGCAGTGGTCGAACATCAAGCCGCAGGTGGACGAGATCACCTTCCCCGACGGCCACCGCATCATCCTCCTCTCGGAGGGTCGCCTGGTGAATCTCGGCAACGCCACCGGCCATCCGTCCTTCGTGATGTCGGCTTCGTTCACCAACCAGACGCTCGCCCAGATCGAGCTCTGGACCAACCCGGGCAAGTACGAACGCCAAGTCTACACCCTGCCCAAGGCCCTCGACGAGAAGGTGGCGATGCTCCATCTCGAGAAGATCGGCGTGAAGCTCTCGAAGCTTCGTCCCGATCAGGCCGCCTATATCGGCGTCTCCGAGAACGGCCCCTTCAAGCCGGACCATTACCGCTACTGATCGGACGGGCGGGAGGCGACTTCCGCCGGTTCGCGAATACGGAATGAGAAAGGCCCGGCGTCTCGCCGGGCCTTTTTCGTCGCACTCTCCGCGCCGAGGCGGTGCCGCGAGTGTGTCCTTTCTGCGCCGATGCCCGGGCAACCGGTCGGCAACATGGTGAACTTAAGCTTAACCCTCTTCCGGCAGGATTCCGGCTCGCGCTAGTGTGGGGTGATTCCTCATGTGGAGGTAACCTCGCAGCCGCCTTTCGAGGCGTGTCGCGGGTAGGGCGCAGTTGCGCCTCAGCGACGATTCGTAGGGGCGGTACGTGTCATGAGGGTCGATGAAACGGCACGCCTGTACGGGCGTGTCGCCGCTACCGTCGTCTCTGTCGCGGTCGGTTTCGCGACGGGCATCGCGATGATGAGACAGGCCGCGGCGGCCTCCGCCGATGGAGCGACCGCGCCCGTGCCGAGTGCGGCGACGCTCGGCTCCGGCTATGCCGGCGACCAATCATCGTGGGGGTTCGGGCTGCCGTTGCATATGCACAACGCCACCGGACTCGCGATCCTCATCGGTCTCACGGTTTTCGCGACGATCCTGTCCCTGCTGCATCTGCGCGAGCGCGGGCGGTGGACGCGGCGCGAGCGCGCCCTCATCGCCGACCTGGATACCCTGCGCGGCTCCGAGGACCGGGCCGAGATGCTGCTCAGCTCCGAGCGGCAGGTCATCGTCACATGGTCGGGGCGCGGCGAGGCCATCATCGAAGGCGACTTCGCCCTCGCCTTCGACGGCAATCGCGTGAAATCCGGCCCGGCCGGGCTCATCCTCGCTTTCGGAACCTGGCTTGTGCCGGCGGATGCGGGCGCGATCGAAGCCTCCCTCGATGCGTTGCGCGAACGCGGCGCCGGGTTCCGCATGACGGTACGGGCCCAATCGGGGCGGATCATCGACGCGCACGGGCAGCCCTTGGCCGGCCGGGCGCTGCTGCGCCTGCGCGAGACCACCGAGGAACATCGCGAACTCGCCGAATTGCGCGAGACCCTTGACGAGACCAAGCGCGGCTTGTCCGCCCTCGCGAGCCTCCTCGACGCGATTCCCCAGCCGGTCTGGCGCCGGAACCGCGATGGCAGCCTGGCCTGGGTCAACACGGCCTATGTCGCCGCCGTCGAAGCCGGAAGCCGCGAGACGGCCATCGCCGGTGGGATCGAACTCCTGGACCGTCAGGCGCGGGACCTCATCGCCCGCAGCGATGGCGACCGGACGGCATCCGGGGGCAGGGCGGCAAAGCGCCTGTCGGCGGTGGTGGCCGGCGGCCGGCGCATCCTCGACGTCACCGAGGCCGTCATCGATTCGGGCCGCGTGGGCATCGCCGTGGACGTCTCGGAACTCGAGAGCGTTCGCGCCGACCTGCAGCGCCAGATGGACGCCAACGTTCGTACCCTCGACCAGCTTCCCACCGCCGTGGCGATGTTCGACGCGCGCCAGCGGCTGATCTTCCACAATGCCGCCTATCGCCAGCTCTGGAGCCTCGATCAGGCCTTCCTCGATTCCGGGCCCCTGGACGGCGAGATCCTCGATCATCTGCGCGCCGCCCGAAAGCTTCCCGAACAGGCCGACTTCAAGGCGTGGAAGGCCGACGTGCTCGCCGCCTACCGCGCGGTGGAGGCCAGCGAGACCTGGTGGCATCCGCCCGATGGACGCTCGCTGCGTGTGGTCGCCGATCCCAATCCCCAGGGCGGCCTCACCTACCTGTTCGACGACGTCTCCGAGAACGTGAAGCTCGAATCCCGCTACAACGCCCTGATGCGGGTGCAGGCCGAGACCCTGGACACCCTCAAGGAACCGGTGGCGGTGTTCGGCGCCGATGGACGCCTGACTTTCGCCAATCGCGCCTTCTCGACATTGTGGCGCCTGGATCAGGAGACACTCGGTGAGCGTCCGCGCGTGGATGCGGTGATCGATGTCTGCCGGAGGCTCTCGCCGGACGAGGAGCCCTGGCTCGACATCCGCGGCGCCATCACCGGGCTGGAAAGCCGGGCCGGCCTCACCTGCCGCCTGGAAATCGTGGACGGAACGGTGCTCGATTGCGCCGCCCAGCCCCTGCCGGAGGGGGCGACGCTGCTCACGCTCATCGACGTCACCGCCAGCGTGAACGTGGAGCGGGCGCTGACGGACAAGAACGACGCCCTGGAACGGGCTTCGCAGCTGCGTGACACCTTCGTCCACCACGTCTCCTACGAACTGCGCTCGCCGCTCACCAACATCATCGGCTTCACCCAGCTTCTCGGCGACGAGACCGTGGGTGCGCTCAACGAGCGCCAGCGCGAATACTCCGATCACATCATGCGCTCCTCGGGGGCGCTCCTCGTGATGATCAACGACATTCTCGATCTCGCCTCGATCGATGCTGGTTCCCTCGAACTCGCCCGTGAGGTCATCGACGTTCGGGCGACGGTGGAGGCGGCCGCCCGCGGTCTGGAGGACCGTCTGGCCGAATCCGCCATCGGCCTCGATCTCGACATGCCCGCCGACATCGGCAGTTTCGTCGCCGACGGAAAGCGCGTGCGGCAGATCCTCTTCAACCTGCTGTCCAACGCCGTCGGCTTCTCCTCACCCGGTCAGGTGGTTCGCGTCACGGCCCACCGGACGGAGTCGGAGCTCACCCTGACCGTCCGCGACGAGGGCCGCGGGATGCCGGAAGAGGTCGCCGCGCGGGTGTTCGACCGCTTCGAGAGCCGCACCCTGGGAACCCGCCATCGCGGCGTCGGCCTCGGCCTCTCCATCGTACGGTCCTTCGTGGAGCTCCATGGCGGCCGGGTGGAACTGGTCTCCAAGCCGGGAAGCGGCACCCGTGTGACCTGCACCTTTCCCGTGAACGTCGCGGAGCCGAAACGCGCGGCGGCGGAATGACGCCTTCGACCGATGGGCATCGAGGCCACGGCGACGACATGGTCGCCGCGGCGCTTTCCCCGGACGTCAGGCCCATTCCGGCGTTGGCAGCACCCTGACGTCCCCCCGCAACCTCATCGACCCCGATCCATCCCCGGTGAAAACGAGGTCGGCCCGCTCGCGCCGCTGGCCCGGACATGCGCCACACCTTAGGGTGAGTGGCGATTTTGATTAAGGGTGCTTGCGTTAGATGGGCGGCGCGCCTCGCGTCTCGGCCATTCCGTGGCCGGGCTTCGAGGCCACGGCGGCTGAGCAGGTTCGCGTTGTCGAGCCAACGCGTCACCTTGCTTAGGCCTTTGAAGTATCGCAGGTTTTGGGGCGCGAAACCTGCTTGGTTCGGACGGAGGATGTGGCGGTGAGTGAGGACGGTTCGGGCGAGCCCCGGCGCGAGACCAAAGCCGCCTGGGCCTTCGTCCTTCCCGACGAGGGCGCCACGGAGGATCTCGGCCGCTTTCTCGCGGAATTCCTGCTGCCGGGCGACATCGTCGCCCTCTCCGGCGGGCTCGGCGGCGGCAAGACCACCCTGGCGCGGGCGCTGATCCGCGAACTCACGGGCGAGCCGGAGCTCGAAGTGCCGAGCCCGACCTTCACCCTGATCCAGCCCTACGAAGGAAAGAACGGCCGGCAGATCGTCCATGCCGACCTGTACCGCCTGCGCGGGCCGGACGAGTTGGTGGAACTCGGTTTCGACGAGATGACCGAGACCGCGATCACCCTGGTGGAATGGCCGGAGCGCCTCGGATTGCGGGAGGGGCCGATCCTGTCCGTCGACCTGTCGCTGCGGCCGGAATTCGGCGAGGGCTCGCGCTTTGCCCGCATCGACGGCCAGGGCGGGATGCGCGCACGCATGCAGCGTGCCCGAGCCCTCCGCGCGCTGCTCGACCGCAGCGGCTGGGACGAGGCGGAGCGCATCCTCATGCAGGGGGATGCGTCCTCCCGCGCCTACGAGCGGCTGGTGAAGCCCGACGGGACCAGGGCCGTGCTGATGATCTCCCCGGCCCGGCCGGACGGGCCGCCGGTGCGCAACGGCAAGCCCTACAGCGCCATCGTCAAGCTCGCCGAGAGCGTCCACGCCTTCGTCGGCGTCGACCGTGGCCTTCGCGCCCTCGGTTTCTCGGCGCCGCGCATCTACGGCGAGGATCTCGACGAGGGCCTGCTCATCATCGAGGATCTCGGCTCCGAGCCCGTGGTGGATGCCAATGGTCCGCGCCCCGAGCGCTATGCCGAGGCGGTGCGCCTCCTGGCCAAGCTCCACGCCACCGAACTCCCCGGGGTTCTCCCCGTCGCCGATGGGGTCGACCACGTCCTGCCGCCCTACGATCTCGAAGCGCTACTGTTCGAGACAGAGCTCCTGCCGGATTGGTATTGTCCTTCGGTGATGGGCGCCTCGCTGCCCGCACCCGCCCGTTCCGAATTCGTGGCGCTCTGGGCCGAGGTGTTGCGCGGTGTCGAGCCGGAGCGTCCGACCTGGACCCTGCGCGACTATCATTCGCCGAACCTGATCTGGATGCCCGACCGCGAGGGGCTCGAGCGCATCGGCGTCATCGACTTCCAGGACGCGGTGCTCGGCCATCCCGCCTACGATCTCGCCTCCCTGCTGCAGGATGCCCGCGTCGACGCCACGGCCGAATTCGAACTGCGCCTGCTCGGCCTCTACGTGCGTGAACGGCGCAGTCGCGAGCCGGATTTCGACATGCAGGGCTTCGCGCGGGCCTATGCGGTGATGGCCGCGCAGCGCGCCACCAAGATCCTCGGCATCTTCGCCCGGCTCGACAAGCGCGACGGCAAGCCGGCCTATCTCGCGCATCTGCCGCGGATCGAGGGCTATCTCGCCCGCAACCTCGCCCATCCGGCGCTCACCCGCATTCGTCTGTGGCACGAGGAGCATCTGCCGCATCTCGTGGCCAAGGAGCCAGCGGAGGAGGGTGAGGCCTGAGGCGACTCCCGTGAGAGCGCCGTGCGGAGCGGGCTTGTCAGGGCGAACGTTCTGACAAGCAACGAGCGGAGCGAAAGCCTGAGCCCGCGGAGGCGGGCGCCGGCGAGAAAGCCAGGGCAGGCGATTGCCCTGCGGGGCCGCGCTTTCGAGCTTGACCCGAGGAGCGAGTTCCTCACGATGCCGCCGCACCCAATGTCATAGTCCTCGCCTCCGAGACGCCGACGGAATGTCCGACAGCCCCGTATCCGCCATCCAACGCGCCTTCGTCCTCGCGGCGGGCCTCGGCAAACGCATGCGGCCGATCACGGCGACCGTGCCCAAACCCCTGGTGGAAGTGGCCGGTCGCGCCCTGCTCGACCATGCCCTGGACAGGGCGGCGGAAGCCGGGATCGGGGAGGCGGTGGTCAACGTCCATTACCTCGCCGACCTGCTCGAAGGTCATCTGGCCCGTCGCGCCACGGCGCCGGCGATCCGGATCTCCGACGAGCGCGATGCCCTCCTCGAGACCGGAGGCGGCGTGAAGAAGGCCCTGCCGCTTCTGGGCACCGACCCCTTCCTCGTCCTCAACTCGGATTCGTTCTGGCTCGAAGGGCCTCAGCCCAATCTCGGCCGGCTCATCGAGACCTGGGAGCCGGAGCGGATGGACATTCTGCTCCTCGTCGCGCCCACGACGACGAGTCTCGGCTACGAGGGCAAGGGGGATTTCGTCATGAATGCCGGTGGCGCCCTCCAGCGCCGGAATGAGCGCGAGGTGGCCCCCTTCATCTATGCCGGGGTCGCCATCCTCAAGCCGGAGCTGTTCGCGGACACGCCCGACGGTTCGTTCTCCCTCAACCTGCTGTTCGACCGCGCCATCGAGCGGGAGCGGCTGTTCGGCCTGCGCCTCGACGGCCAATGGCTCCATGTCGGCACGCCGGAGGCGATCGAGGCCGCCGAGGCGCGGGTGAAGGCGAGCGTGCAGGTGCAGTGACATTCCAGGATCGGAACGACGACATGACGGAGTCCCGCGTCTTCACGATCCCCCCCGGCGCCTCGTTCCTGCCGACCCTCGCCGAGGCGCTGATATCCGGCCACCTCGTCGGGGATGTCGCCGGCGATCCCTTCGCCCTGGCCAGCGTCACCCTCTATCTGCCGACGCGGCGTGCGACCCGGGCCCTGTCCGCGATCCTGGCCGAGCGACTCGGCAGCGCGCTCCTGCCGCGCCTGATCCCGCTGGGCGAGGCGGACGAGGCGGAACTCGACGTCGCCGCCAATCCCCTGATCGAGAACGGCTCCGACCTGCTCGCCCCGGCGATGCCGCCCCTGGAGCGCCGGCTGATTCTCGCCCGCCTCGTCCAGGCCTGGGCCGAGACCGTCGACCGCAAGCTCCTCCCCATGGGCGACGACGTGCCCTTCCTCGTCCCCTCCTCGCCGGCGGACGCCGTCTATCTCGCCTCCGATCTCGAAAAGCTGATGGACGCGCTCACCGTGGAGGGCGTGGCCTGGACCGAAATCGCCAGCGCGGTGGAGGCCGAGTACTCGCATTATTTCGGCCTCACCCTCGATTTCGTGCGTATCGCCGCCGAGAATTGGCCGAAGATCCTGCATGACCGCGCCTTGAGCGACCCGGTCGCCCGTTCGCGCACGCTCATCCTCGCGGAGGCGTCGCGGCTGCGTCGTGACAAGCCCACCGACCCGGTCATCATCGCCGGTTCCACCGGCTCGGTGCCTGCGACCGCAAAGCTGATCGCGGCCGTCGCCACCCTGCCGAGGGGGGCGGTGGTGCTGCCGGGCCTCGATACCGACCTCGACGAGGCCGGTTGGGACGCCATCGAGACGGGGGAGGGGACGGATCGCGAGATCGCCCACGGCCATCCCCAGGCCATCCTGCATCGGCTTCTCGGTCCCGGCTGTCTCGCCCTCGGTCGCGGAGCGATCACGGCTCTGGGCCGGCCGACGCCTCGGGACCGGGCGCGGACGGCGCTGCTGTCGCAGGCTCTGCGCCCGGCCGAGACCACCGATGCCTGGTCGGAACTGTCGCCCGATGCGCGCCGCGACACCGCCGATACGGGAATGGCGGGCATCGCGGTGATCGAGGCCGCCGACGAGCGGGAGGAGGCCCTGGCCGCCGCCATCGCCCTGCGCGAGACCCTGGAGACGCCCGGCGCCACGGCCGCCCTCGTCACCCCCGACCGCAACCTCGCCATACGGGTGGCCGCCGAACTCGCGCGCTGGGGGATCGTCGCCGAGGATTCCGCCGGAGAGGCGCTCTCCGTCAGTCCGGCCGGGCGCCTGGCGCGCATGGCCGCCGAGATGGCGGCGGACCTGCAGCCGCATCGGGTGATCGCCCTCCTCGCCCACCCGCTCGTCCGCCTCGGCATGACGCGCGATGAGGTCCGGCGCGGTGCGGCGGCCCTCGAGATCGGGGCTCTGCGCGGGCCGGCGCCGGCTCCCGGATTCGACGGATTGCGCCGGGTGCTCGCCGACCGGCGGAATGCGGCGGGACGCATCCCCCGCGCGCAGCGCCGCCTCGCCGACATCGATTGGGATCTGGCGGCCCGGATCGTCGACCGCCTGGAACAGGCTTTTGACGGGTTCCTCCGGTCGGAGGAGGGCGGCAGGGTCGACCTCGTCGCCCTGGGGCGCAGCCATGCGGCGGTCTTCGAACGGCTGATCGCGCCCGCCGAGGGGGACGAACCCGCGGAGGACAATGCGATCTGTGTCCTCGACACCCTGTTCGACGACCTGTCCACCTCGGAACCGGGCCTGTTGCCGGGCATGCCCCTCGACTACCCGGCCTTCTTCACGGCGCTCGCCCGCGAGCGGGTGGTGACCTGCGGCGGCGAGCGCCCCCATCCCCGCCTGCGGATCCTCGGCCTCCTCGAAGCCCGGTTGCTCGATGCCGACCGCATCGTGCTCGGCGGCCTCGACGAAGGCGTGTGGCCGATGAAGACGGTGACCGACGCCTTCCTCAACCGCCCCATGCGCGAACGCATCGGCCTCAATCCCCCCGAGCGGCGGATCGGGCAGACCGCCCATGATTTCGTCCAGGCGCTCGGATGCCACGATGCCGTCATCACCCGCTCGGCCAAGCGCGAGGGCTCACCGACGGTGCCCTCGCGCTTTCTCCAGCGGCTCCAGGCCTTTGCCGGCGAGGCCTGCTGGGAGCGCGCCCGCGAGAGGGGACGGCGCTTCCTCGGCTACGTCGCCGCCCTCGACCGAGGCACAGGCCCGGTGCCGGCACGCCTGACCCAGCCGAAGCCGAAGCCCGACCCGGCCCTGTTTCCCCGGACCTTGAGCGTCACCGAGGTCGAGACCCTGGTGCGCGATCCCTACGTCATCTTCGCCCGCCACGTGCTCGGGCTCGATCCGCTGGAGCCCGTCGCCGGGCGGCCCGGTGCCAGCGAGCGGGGGACGCTGATCCACGCGGTCCTCGGCGATTTCGCCGAGGCCCATCCCGAGATCCTGCCCGACGATGCCGCCGAACGCCTGAACGCCCTGGCGCAAGCGGAATTCGCCGATATCGCCAACACCTTTCCCGAACTCTATGCCGAGTGGTGGCCGCGCTACGGCCGCATCGCCGCCGAATACCTGGACTGGGAGGCCGAGCGTCGTCCCGCCCTCACGCGGGTGCGGCCGGAGATGTCGGGCCGGTGGACCCTGCCCATGGGCAAGGAGGTCTTCACCCTGCGCGGGCGTGCCGACCGGATCGAGCTGCGCCGTGACGGGACCGCCTGCATCGTCGATTTCAAGACCGGCCAGCCGCCCAGCAACAAGGAAGTCTTCGCCGGCTTCTCGCCCCAGCTCACCCTGGAGGCGGCGATGCTGAAGGCGGGCGCCTTCGAGGGCGTTCCGCGCAGCGAGGAAACGCCGGACCTGCTCTACGTCCACGCCACCGGCGGGCGGAACCCGTTCACCCCCCTCCCGGTGAAGCCGCCGCGCGGCGACCCGCGCACCCTGGACGCCATCGTCGAGGAGCACGAGCGACGCTTCCGCGGCCTCGTCGCCCGCTTCATGGCCGGCGACGCGGCCTACGTCTCGCGTCCCTACCAGAAATTCGCCAAGTCCTATGGCGACTACGACCACCTCGCCCGCGTGCTGGAATGGTCGTTGGCGGGGGAGGGCGAGGGGTGAAGGTGTTTTGGAGCGGGCGGGCGCCCGTTCCGCGAGCCGCCTCACGGCAAGGCCCATGAACCGGCCCGGCGGCGCGATCCGGTTCGATCCATGGGCCGGGACATGCCGAACCGCCTGCTTCAGGCCGACGCGAACCTTCTTAAACCAGACCTCGATGAGTCTGACCTATGGGTCAGGGTCAGTGAGACTTGGTATTAGAACAGGAAGTTACCGTCGGTCAGCGACTGGTACGCCACGTCGAGCAGGATGATCTTGTCCGAGGACTCGGAGGCATTCTCGAACGTGATCACGATGCCGGTTCCGCCCCGGTATGACTTGAAGGTCATGTCATCCATGCTCGCGGCGAGGCTGCTGACGTCCAGCGTATCGGTGAGCCCGTCGAACGTGCGGATGACGTCGCGACCGTCGCCGTCGGTATAGACGAACGTATCCGCGCCCGCGCCGCCGAAGAGTGAGTCCCCGCCCTTTCCGCCGGTGATGGTGTCGTCGCCCTTGCCGGCCTGGATGCGGTCGTTGCCGTCGGTCCCGATGATCGTGGCGCCGCCCTGCTCCTGGCTCTGGGAATAGATCTTCGTGCCCTCATCGACGCGCGACATGTCGAGGGACACGTCGTCACGGACATAGACCTTCTCGATATTCTTGAATGTGTCGGAGCTCATCTGGACGGGTTGGCCGGCATTGATGAACAGGAGGTCCATGTCCGCCCCGCCATCAACCATCGACGGCGAGTCGCTGATGACCAGCCGGTCGTTTCCGCCCCTTCCGTTCAAGAAATCCGAGTCGCCATTGCCATTGAGCGTATTGGCGCCATCGGTTCCGTCAAGGACATCGATCGACATGCTGCCGATTAGATTCTCGAACGAACTATAAGTATCGCCTTCCGCATCGCCGCCGGATCCGACGTCGAAGAGGAGATCGACCGTGACACCCTCGCTCGACAGTCGATAGCTCAACGTGTCGTTGCCCTCGTCGCCGAACAGCACGTCTACACCGAGGCCGCCCTCTATCACGTTATCGTTGGCGTCCCCGTACAGTTCGTCAGCCGAAGCACTGCCGAGCAAATTTTCGAAGTATTCGAACTGATCTCCCAAAGCATCTCCGCCGGAAGCCGTGCTTTCCGAAAGATCGATCTTTACGCCCCCGCCAGAATGTTGGTAGCTCAATGTGTCTTGACCGTTGCCGCCACTGAGATGGTCCGGACCGGCGCCGCCCTCGATGACGTTATTTTTCTTGTCCCCGTTAATGACATCCTCGTAATTTGTTCCACGAATGTTTGATATATTGGTGAAATTATCAACTAATATTTGTCCGGTGTAGTCTTCTGTCGATCCGCTTTCCATGACGACGGTGACACCCGCGACAATGGATGGCATGACGTCGTAGGGGGCATCGAAATACTCATAGCTGAGTGTATTGTTCCCAGTACCCCCATCGAATGTATTTCTGCCGCGGCCACCTTCCAGCGTATCGTTGCCGCCGCCGCCGTTCAGGACGTCGTCGCCCGCCCCCGTGCGAAACACATCGCCGTAATCTCCGCCGGTGACCCTCGTCGTATAGGCGAAGTCGCTGGCATCGCCAAAAACACCGATTCGCTGCGTTCTATATCCAACTTCACCATAGTCGGCATCGAATCCCAAGCCGGTGAAGACATAGATAAATGAGTCTTCAAAGCTCTCATATCCGTCGATGGCCGTGCCGGGTCCGAAATCAATAGAGCGGACGCCGGATGCCATCGGGAAGTTGAATATCGGGTCCGAGTTGTCCGGTGTATAGTTACCCTCATAGGTAAATCTAAATAACGCCACGCCGAGCCCCTATGAGACGAATAATAACGTTGTCCAACAAGCTTAGTTTGCAAATTTTAGTTTAAAATACAGTTAAAATGAATGTTGTGTAGTCCAGTATCGAGTGTGATGTCTTATTGTGATTAGTAGTATGGTTAACATATCGATATAATAAAATTGTATTCCGATGTATCGGCGTATTTATGGGGCTTATATAGAATATGATAGTAAAATTTGCGACTTTTTGTTTCGGAAAGTTGGATATGCGAAGTTATACCCAAGTCGACGGCGAGGGAAGTCAGACCATCGTCATCGGCCCGCCAATCCACTGCTTGACCGAGGCCACGACAAATGGCGTTCTACGAAGGACAAACAGCGCCGGGCAGATCTTGCCGGTACGCTCGACGCCCTACAGGTTTACCGCCGGATGCCGGCCATGCCGCCCCACGAACCCGAAGGGTTCCGTCAATCGCGGACAATGCGCTCTACGCAGGACCCCGTTCCGCCCCATGGTTCGGACAGAGATTCGCCTCCACGGTGACGTGCGAAAGTCCCTCCAGATCGGCGAGCTTCGCCTTGTACGTCGCCGGTGCCTGCGGGCGGTCCGATACGAGGGAGACGATCAGTCCGGTATGGCCGGGGCCGAGGCGCCAGAGATGGAGATCGGTGATCCTGTCGCCGTTCGTCTCCAGCCGCGTCCGCACGGAGTGAGCGAGTCCCCGATCCGGCACCGCATCGAGCAGTGTCGCGCCGGCGGAGCGGATCAGGGTCCAGGACCAGGCGACGATGACCGCCGCGCCCACCAGGCCCATGGCCGGATCGAGCCAGGCAATACCGAGATAGCGGCCCGCCAGCAGGGCCGCGATGGCCAGCACCGATGTCAGCGCATCGGCCAGAACGTGGACATAGGCCGCCCGCAAGTTGGTATCCCCGTGATCGGCATGGCCGTGCCCCTCGTGATGGGCGTGGCCGTGATCGTGCGCGTGGTCGTGATGATGGGCGTGGTCGTGCCCGTCGCTGTGGAGCAGCCAGGCGCTGGCGAGGTTCACGAGGAGGCCGAGCACGGCGATCGGCAGGGCCTCGCCGAAGGCGATGGCCTGCGGGCTGTTGAGGCGCAGGATGCTTTCGTAGCCGATGGCCAGGGCGATCATGGCGAGGATGATGGCGCTGGCGAAGGCCGCGAGATCGCCGATCTTGGCGGTGCCGAAAGCGAAGCGCGGGTCGTCGGCATGGAGGCGGGCAAAGCGATAGGCCAGGGCCGCGATGCCGAGGGCGGCCGCATGGGTAGACATGTGCCATCCGTCCGCGGTGAGGGCCATCGACCCGAAGACCGTCCCGCCGACGATCTCCGCCACCATCATCGCCAGGGTCAGCCCGACGACGAGGACGGTCCGGCGCTCGTTGCGCTCATGCGCATGTCCGAGGAAGTCGTGGCGATGCTGCCAGGTCTCGATGCTGTGGCTGTGCATGACGGGGCGTCCTGAGGGAATCGACCGGCCGAACATAGGGCGCTTTGGCGAGAGGATCATCCTTCTCTATGGAGAGGGGGAGCCAAGCCCGGAGCAGACAGGTTGCCCTTCGTCGTCGACGATCTCACCAAGGCGAGCCAGCGCCGCGCCGCCGATCCCCTGGCTTCCGCCTGGGTCTCCGCCAATGCGGGGGCGGGAAAGACGAAGGTCCTCACCGACCGGGTGGTGCGCCTACTGCTGAACGGGGCGCCCCCCGCCCGCATCCTCTGCCTCACCTTCACCAAGGCGGCCGCGGCGAACATGTCGATCCGGGTGTTCCGGACGCTCGGCCGCTGGGTCACCCTGGACGATGCCGCGCTCACCGCCGAACTCACCGAACTCACCGGCGAGGCTCCGGCGCGCCGGACCCTGAAGGCGGCGCGGCGTCTGTTCGCCCGTGCCGTGGAGACGCCGGGCGGCCTCAAGATCGAGACCCTCCACGCCCTCTGCGAGCGGCTCCTGCACATGTTCCCGTTCGAGGCCAACGTGCCCGCCCGCTTCCAGGTGCTCGACGAGAATCAGGCCGCCGACCTGTTCGCGGCCGAGACCGACCGGGTCCTCGCCCTGGCGATGACCGGCCGGAACCCCGATCTGCGGTCCGCCTGGGACCGGGTCGGCCCGGAGGCCACGGGCGATACGCTCCGCGCGATCCTGCGCGCGGCCATGCGGGCGCAGGCGACGTTCGACGGGACGGACGGTCTCGCCGGCCCCATCGCCGCCCTGTCGCGCTCCCTCGGCCTTTCCGCCGGCGAGACGGCCGATACGGTCCTCGACCGCATCCTCACCGGGGGGCTCGACGATTGGAGCGGCGTTGCCCAGCGCCTTCGCACGGGAAAATCCACCGATGAGGGGCTCGCCGACAGGTTGGTCGCCGCGGAGGCGATCCGTGAGGCTGCCGCCCGGCTCGACCTCTACCGGTCGGTGTTCTTCACCGAGAAGGGCACCCCGAAGGCGGACCGGAGCCTCGGAACGAAGGACGTTCCGGGGGAGGTGAAGGAGGCGCTCCTCTCCGAGCGCGACCGGCTCGATCCCCTGTTCGACACCTTGCGCGCGGCCAAGGCCCTGGAGCGGACGCAGGCCCTCTTCGTCCTCGCCACCGAGATCCACCGCCGCGTCGAGCGTCAGAAGGCGCGCCTCGGCGCCCTCGATTTCGACGACCTGATCCACAAGGCCCTCGATCTGCTCTCGCGGGTGGACGCCGCCTGGGTCCTGTACAAGCTCGACCGCGGCATCGACCACGTCCTCGTGGACGAGGCCCAGGACACCAACCCGCGCCAATGGGACATCCTGCGTCGCATCACGGCGGATTTCGCCAGCGGCGAGGGCGCCCGCGAGGGGCTGCGCACGCGCTTCGCCGTGGGAGACCCGAAGCAGTCGATCTACAGTTTCCAGGGGGCGGAGCCGCGCGAATTCGCGACCGTGCATCGCGAATGGCGCGCGGCCTCCAAGCAGGCGGGCCTCGCCTTCGAGGACGTCACGCTGAACGTGTCGTTCCGCTCGACCAAGGGCATCCTGCGCGCGGTGGACGCCACCTTCGCCGTGCCCGAGCATTACCAGGGCCTGTCCTTCGATGACGCGGCCGTGGGCACGACGCACGAGACGGCCCGGCGGGACGCGCCGGGCGTGGTCGAGATCTGGCCCGTGGAGGTTCCGGCACAGGAGGAGGAGCCCGACGCCTGGGCGGCCCCGGTGGACGCACCGGAGGCCAACGCGCCCTCCATCGTCACGGCGCGGCGCGTGGCGCGGGCGGTGAAGGCCTGGACCACCACCGGCGACGAAGGCGGGCGCGTGTGGCGTCCGGGCGACGTGCTCATCCTGGTGCGCAAGCGCTCCGCCGCGTTCGAGGAGGTGATCCGCGCCCTGAAGGTCTGCGGCGTCCCCGTGGCGGGTCAGGACCGCCTGGACATCACCGCCCATATCGCGGTGAACGACCTCGTCTCCATCGGCCGGGCCGGATTGCTGCCCGCCGACGATCTCACCCTGGCCGGCGCCCTGAAGACGCCCCTCGTCGGGCTCGACGACGACGACCTCGTCCGCATCGCCGCCCGGCGCGAGGAGAGCGAGACCCTGGAGGATGCCCTGGCCCGCCATGCGGCAGCGGGCGACCCGGCCGCGATACGCGGGCATGAGGCCCTCACGCTGTGGTCGGAACTGGCGGCTCGGCATGGGCCTTTCGGGTTCTATGCGAGCCTGCTCGGGCCGCATGAGGGGCGGATGCGGCTGGTCTCCCGCCTCGGCGGCGAGGCGGGAGACGCCATCGACGTATTCCTCATGAAGGCCGCCGAGGCCGAGCAGGCCTCCGAGGCTCCCTCGCTGGACGGCTTCCTCACCCGCTACGACATCGCTTCGGGACGGGGCGCCAACGGTCTGACCGTCAAGCGCGATCTCGAATCCGGCCGCGACGAGGTCCGGGTGATGACGATTCATGGGGCCAAGGGGCTGGAAGCCCCCGTCGTCGTCATGATCGACGGCTGCGAACCCCTCGGTCGCAACGATCCGCACCTGCTCGCCATGCCGGGGGGGCGTGACGGGGCGATGCCGCCGGTCTGGGCCGGGTCGAAATCCCAGGATACACAGGCCGTGGCCGCCGCCCGCGAGGCGCATCAGGCCCGGGCCCGCGAGGAGCACAACCGTCTCCTCTACGTGGCGCTCACCCGAGCAGCAGACCGCCTCACCGTCGCGCCGTATCGCGGCCATGAGGAGCAGGGCGAGACCGCCTGGTGCGAAATGGTCCGGAAGGGGCTGGAACAGGCGTTCGGGCCGGGCGAAGCTTTTGAGGCCGCCTATGGTCCGGTGCTGCTGTGGCGGGACGGACCCGTACGACCCGCTGCCGCCGCGTCGTCCCCCGCTGCCGCCGCCGTATCGTCGATCCCCGCCTGGTTGAGGCGACCGGCCGGGTCGGAGGGCGAGGCTGCGCCGCCGGTCAGTCCCTCCGGAGCGCTCGGCGCCGCGGATGGGCAGCGCACGGTGCCGAGGCGGCAGGCCAACCCGCAGGCCCGCCGTCGCGGCATCCTGATCCACTCGCTGATCGAACATCTTCCGCGCCTCGATCCACATCAGCGAGCGAGCGCGGCCTCCGCCTTCGTCAAGGCGCGGGCGCCGTCGCTTCCGGCGGCGGAACAGGACCGGGTAGTTTCGGATGTTCTGAACCTCGTGAACGATCCTGCGCTGGCCGTGCTGTTCGACTGCGATGCGAGGGCCGAGGTCACGATCTCCGGGCATGTCAGCGTCGGTGGGACGTCGCGACCGGTCTTCGGGCGGGTCGATCGCCTGAGCATCCGCCCCGAGGGGATCGTCGTGGCGGATTTCAAGACGAGCCGGCCGCCGTCCGACCGTGCTCCCATTCCCGAGGACGAGGCGGCGCAGGTCGCCCTCTACGTGGCGCTACTGCGGGACATCTATCCGGGGCGTCCCATCGACGCGATGCTGGTCTGGACGTCCGGTCCGGTCATCCGACATCTCGGCGAGGCCGACATCGCGTCGGCGCTCGCCTCACTCTCCGCCCGCCCGGCTCACACCGCGCTTACGGCGTGAGCTTGAGGATCTGTCCGTCCGGACCGTCCGTCACGGCATAGACCGCGCCATCGGTGCCGACCCTCACGTCGCGGATCCGGTGATCGAGGGGGATGCGCTCCTCTGTAACCACCTTGTCGCCGTCGAGCTTCAGCGCGACGATGCCGCCGCTCATGAGGCCGCCGATCAGGAACGCGTCCTTCCAGGCGGGGAACAGGGTGCCGGTGTAGAGCGCCATGCCGGACGGCGCGATGACCGGGTCCCAGTAATAGACCGGCTGGACCGTGCCGCCCGCCTGGGTCTTTCCCTCACCGATCTTCTCGCCGCTATATTCGATGCCGTAGGTCACTTCCGGCCAGCCGTAGTTCAAACCCGGCCGGGGGCGATTGAGCTCGTCGCCGCCGCGCGGGCCGTGTTCGACGGTCCAGAGGCGCCCCTGGCCATCGAGGGCGGCGGACTGGATGTTGCGGTGCCCGTAGGACCAGATTTCGGGCTTGGCCTTCTCGCCGCCCGTGAACGGGTTGTCCTTGGGCGCATTGCCGTCGGTGTCGATGCGGAAGACCTTGCCGAGGCCGCTGGTGAGGTCCTGGGCCTGGACGCGCGGTCCCTTGTCCGAGCGCTCGCCCACGGTGACGAACAGCTTGCCGTCCGGGGCGAAGACGAGGCGGGAGCCGAAATGCTTGTCGCCCTCGTAGGACGGCGTCTGGCGGAAGATGACCTTCACCTCGTCGAGACGGCCGCCATCCTTCTCCTCGATGAGCTTGGCGCGGGCGACCGTCGTGCCGTTCCCCTTGTCGCGCGGCTCGGAGTAGCTGACAAAAATCAGACGGTCGGAGACGAAGCTCGGGCTCAGGGCCACGTCGAGCAGACCGCCCTGGCCTCGCGCATCCACCTTCGGCACGCCGGCGATGGGCTGGCCGACCGTGCCGTCCTTGGCGACGATGCGCAGCTTTCCGCCCTTCTCCGTGACCAGCATGCGACCGTCCGGCAGGAACTCCATGGCCCAGGCGCTGTCGAGGCCCTTGGCGACGACGGTACTCTGCACCTTCGAGGCCTCGAGGGGCTTCGGCGCGCGGGTCTGGTTGGGCAGCAGGGGCTTGTAGGTCGTGTTGGCGGGTTCCGTTTCGGCGGGCTCCCCGCCCGTGGCCTCGTTCTGGGGCGCCGCGAAGGACTCGCCCCCGATCCGCGGCTGAGGCGTTCCGGATTTGCCATCCTGGGCGAACGCACCGGTGCCGAGACTCAGGGCGGCGAGGGAGGCAAGCAAGGTCGGAGAGATGCGCGTCACGTGGTGATGTCCTCCATGGCCGGCGTTGAGGGCACCGGCTCTCGGCCTGTTTCGGGGCTCGATCGCCGGATGGCGGCCGAGCCCGTATGGCACCGGCTCATCATGGGCATGCGCGCTGAGACGCTCGCCTCGCGGATTGCCGGTCACGCTGGGAGATGGGGCGACGCGACGGCTTTGGCGAGGGGCAACGGGAATCATGCAGGGGACAGGCGGCCGGGACGGTCTCGCGCAAGCGCTATGGCTGAAGAGCGGTGGATGATGCATGCGAGAATCGAAAGGCTGTCCCGCCCTTGGCATCTTACGCCTTGACCGTCCCGGTTCACGTCGCCAACTCTCGCTCTCAAGCCGGCGCAGGCCTCGTCTCGCCGACCGTGCAATGGGAAAGGGATCGTAATGGCGACGGTAAAAGTGACCGACGCGAGCTTCGAGCAGGACGTTCTCAAGTCCGCCGAGCCCGTGGTCGTGGATTTCTGGGCGGAATGGTGCGGCCCCTGCCGTCAGATCGGCCCGGCCCTCGAAGAGATCTCTGCCGACATGCAGGGTCGCGTGAAGATCGCCAAGGTCAACGTGGACGAGAATCCCGGTATCGCCGCAAAATACGGCATCCGCTCGATTCCCACCCTCCTGATCTTCAAGGGCGGTGAACTCGCCAGCCAGAAGGTCGGCGCGGCACCGAAGGGCGATCTCTCCCGCTGGATCCAGGCCAGCGCCTGAACGTCCCCGATAGACTACCGTGAAAAAGCCCGGCCTCGTAAGGCCGGGCTTTTTTTATGTCCGGTGGTGCGCACCGGCCTGTGCGGACCAGGGTTTGGAAACGAAAAAACCCGGCCGTGAGGCCGGGCTTCTCCGTTTCGAGACCTGTGTCGACGTTGCGACGTATCGGCTTAGTACGAACCGAACTTGTAGTTCAGACCAGCGCGGACGACGGCGAACTCGCTCTCACGAGCGGTGACCGAGCGGCTGAGGATGAGCGAACCGTTCGGGTTCAGCACCGAGCGCTCGCTGGGGTTACCCTTGTTCTCGAGGTTCACGTACAGACCTTCGACCTTCAGCGTCACGGCCGACGAGCGGAAGAAGTTCAGGAACGAGTCGACGGGCATGGCGTACTCGATACCACCACCAGCGGTGTAGCCGGTGCGGAAGTCGTCGCGGCCGGTGCCGCCGTCGCCGTAGGCGAAGCCGCCGGTGCCGTAGAACAGAACGCGGTCGAAGGCGTAACCGACGCGGCCACGAACCGTACCGAAGAAGTTCATCTCATTGCCCGGGATGCGGACAGAGGTGGGGCTGGTGAAAGCGCCGGCGGCGGGGCTGATGGTGCCCGTCACGGTGCGGCTCTTGTTGCCGAAATCGGTGTACTGGGCGTCAGCTTCGAGACCGACGACGAGGCCCGAACCCGGGGTGAACTGGTAGTTGTAGCCGACCTGGCCACCGCCGACGAAGCCTTCGAGCTCGTTGCCGCCGGTGGTCGATACGACCACGGGGGTGCGGGTGAAGGAGTTCAGCACCGAACCACCCGGCAGGGCGTAACGGTTGCTGTCGCTGCCGGCGTCGAAGCCGTAACCGGCGTTGATACCGAAGTAGGCGCCCGTCCAGGTGAACACCGGCACCGGCACGAAGACCGGCGGCGCGGCGCGGCGCGGAAGGTCGGCGGCGGTGGCCGCTGCCGTGAGGGCCGTGAAGGCCGCGAAAGAGGTGAGAAGCTTTTTCATCGTTGATCCCCAGCGAGTTGCCCGATCCACAATCAAACTAGTCGATTTCGGGCAGCCGAGATGTAGCGCAGGAGCCACACCCGATATCCGATGCCACAAGTATGGCCGGTTCGGTGAAAAGCGGGGATTGTCGCGATGTGTCGTCCGCTGATCCTAAGCAAGGACGCTGTGTTCGTCACGTCGGGCCGATGCCCGAGACCCTCGTCCGGCATGGTTGTCCAAGACAAACGATGCGGTAACCCTGTTCGACGAGGGCAAGGACTCGTCCGGCAGAATCACTTGCCTTCCGCCAGGAGACCGCCTCCCACCCGACGCAATCAGGTCGGAGGCGTACCGTTCGCGGTGAGGACGTTGCCCGCGAGATAGAGCGAACCGCAGATCAGGATACGCGGCGGCCGCTCGGAGGCGATGTCGGAGAGGCTCTCCAGGGCGGCTTCGACGCTGGAGGCCACATAGGCGGTGAGCCCCACATCGGCGGCGATCTGGGCGACCTCCTCGGCCGGCCGCGCAGCCATCTGGCCTCCGATCGGGACCGCGATCAGGTGGCGCGCCAGCCCCACGAAGTTGCGCAGGAAGCCTTCCGCGTCCTTCGTGCCGAGAAGGCCCACCACCAAGATCAGCGGCACGTCACTGCGCTCGCCGAGATCCGCCATTGCGGTCGCCAGAATGCGACCGCCATCGATGTTGTGGCCGCCATCGAGCCAGAGCTCCGCATCGTTCGGTGCCATGTCGGAAAGGCGGCCGCGGGTGAGCCGCTGCAGGCGGCCCGGCCATTCGACCTTGTTGAGGCCGGTCTCGATGGCCTCCACTCCGATATCGCCGAAACCGGCCGCGCGCAGGGCCGCGATGGCGGTGGCGGCGTTGGTGAATTGATGCCGTCCGTTGAGGCGGGGCTGGGGCAGGTCGAACAGGTCGAGTTCGTCCTGGTAGACGATCCGGCCGCGCTCGGCATGGACCGAGAAATCCTGGTTCCCGACCCGGATCGGCGTGGCTCCGATCTCTTCGGCGAAGCGGCAGAGCACCGAATCCGCCTCCTTGTAATCCTGGGCGGCGATGATCGCCGGGCAACCGCGCTTGAAGATGCCCGCCTTTTCGGTCGCCACCGCTTCGACGGTGTCGCCGAGATACTCCGCATGGTCGCGCCCGATCGGCGTGACGACGGCGGCCGCGGGATTGTCGATCACGTTGGTGGCGTCGACACGCCCACCGAGCCCCACTTCGAGCAGGAGCACGTCCGCCGGGGTCTCCGAGAACAGGAGGAAGGCCGCGGCGGTGGTGATCTCGAACACCGTGATCGGCTCGCCGGCATTGGATGCCTCGCAGCGGGCGAGGGCGTCGGCGAGTTGGTCCTCGGGCACGTAGCTGCCGCCACCCACCGCACCGATGCGGATACGCTCGTGGAAACGCACCAGGTGGGGCGAGGTGTAGACATGCGCGGCGAGGCCGCCGGCTTCGAGAATCGCCCGCATGAAGGCGATGGTCGAGCCCTTGCCGTTGGTGCCGGCCACATGAATGACCGGAGGCAGCTTGCGTTCCGGGTGCCCGAGTCGTTCGAGCAGGCGCTGGATCCGGCCCAGCGACAGGTCGATCGTGCGAGGATGAAGGGCCAGGAAGCGGGCCATCAGCGCGTCGGAGGAATCCATGGATCGGCTCGCCGTATAGCGTGTGGGCTCAGGCCGGCTCGGCAACGGCGCCCGCGCCGGCCGGTGCCGCCGCGGGCTGGTTCATCAGCAGGCCGCAGAGTCGTGAGATCGTGTCCTTCAGGGCGTGCCGGTGCACGACCTGATCGACCATTCCGTGTTCCTGCAGATACTCGGCGCGCTGGAACCCGTCGGGCAGTTTCTCGCGGATCGTCTGTTCGATGACGCGCGGCCCGGCAAAGCAGATCAGGGCACCGGGCTCGGCGAGATGGACATCCCCGAGCATGGCGTAGGAGGCGGTGACGCCGCCCGTGGTGGGATTGGTGAGCACCACGATGTAGGGGAGCTTCGCCGCTTTCAGCCGGCGCACGGCCACCGTCGTGCGCGGCATCTGCATGAGCGATAGGATACCCTCCTGCATGCGCGCGCCGCCGGAGGCCGAGAACAGAATGTAGGGCGTGCGCTTGTCCAGCGCCGTCTCGGCACCGCGCACGAAGGCCTCGCCCGCCGCCATGCCGAGCGAGCCGGCCATGAAGGCGAAATCCTGCACCGCCAGCGTCATCGGCAGGCCCGAGACCCGGCCGAAGCCGATCTTGAAGGCGTCGGGCATTCCGGTCTTGGCACGGGCGTCCTTCAGGCGGTCGGCATAGCGCTTCTCGTCGCGGAACTTGAGTGGGTCGGCGGCCACCTCCGGCAGGGGCACGTCGATCCAGGTGCCCTCGTCGAACATCATCTTCAGGCGCGCCTGCGCGCTCATCTTCAGATGATGCTCGGACCCCGGAATGACCCAGTGGTTCCCCTCCACCTCCTTGTGGAACACCATCTGCCCGCTATCCGGGCATTTGACCCACAGGTTCTCGGGCGTCTCGCGCTTGAACAGGGTCTTGATCCTGGGGCGCACGACCTCCGAGATCCAGTTCATGGGTTCAACCATCGTCGACTGACCGTTCTTGAGGGAAGGGGTCTCGGATGAGCCGGGGATCGGCTCGCGGATGGATCGTTCCGGCGTGGCTTTCTCAGGCGGTCCGGCCGCGCACGCCCTCGGCCAGTTCGCGCACCAGTTCGCTCACCGTCTCGGCGGCGTCCCGGCCGTCCACCACCGCCCGGTGGATCACGTCCACGAGCGCGGAGCCGACGACCACGCCGTCCGCACCCTTGGCGATCGCGGCGGCCTGGGCGCCCGTGCGGACGCCGAAGCCGACCACCACGGGCAGATCCGTATGGCTGCGGATACGGCCCACCGCCTCGGCCACCCGACCGAAATCGGGTGTCGCCGTTCCGGTGATGCCGTTGATCGACACATAATAGACGAAGCCGGCCGTGTTCGCGAGCACGGCGGGAAGGCGGCGCTCGTCGGTGGTGGGCGTCGCCAGCCGGATGAAGGCCAAGCCCTTGGCCAGGGCCGGCAGGCAGAGTTCGTCGTCTTCTTCCGGCGGCAAGTCGACGACGATAAGCCCGTCGATCCCCGCGGCGACGGCGTCGTCGAGGAACCGGTCGACGCCGTAGGCATGGATCGGGTTGTAATATCCCATCAGGATGACCGGGGTTCCGGAATTGTCCTCCCGGAAACGGCGCACGAGGTCGAGGGTCTTGACCAGATCCTGGCCGCCCGCGAGGGCGCGCAACGCCGCCGCCTGGATCGCCGGCCCGTCCGCCATCGGGTCGGTGAAGGGAAGGCCGAACTCGACGATGTCCGCGCCGGCCTGCGGCAGCGCCCGGAGCACCTTCAGGGAGGTCTCGGCATCGGGGTCGCCGGCCATGACGTAGGTCACGAGGGCGGCGCGCTTCTCCGCGCGGCAGCGGGCGAAGGTGGCCTCGATGCGTGTCTTCGTGGAACCGGCGGTGTCCGGCTGCGAAGAGGTCTCTGACGAAGAAAAGGTCATGGTGCCTGCGTCTCGCGGCCTGGCCTCGGGGGAGGGACGGCCCAGGTACAAGCCGTCGCGCCTACACCATCGCGGCCTGCCCGTGAAGCGCGGCGCGCCAAGCTGTCCGGCATCGGCTATGAGCGTGACGTGTCCATGCGGGGCGAGGGATGTCGTCCGTCGCGGCAAGGAAGCCTTAAGCTCCTTTCGAAAGCCGGCCTTCAATCTCACATGCGAGTGACAGGAATGGAGTGGGAGGGGGAACCTCGACGATATCGTCGCACTGCGCTGCGGTTCGCCCAGTGGCGATCCGCTCGGGTCGCCCCACGGAGAGGTCGATGATCACCCTGGAGGTCGCTCTCGCCATCACCCTGTTCGCGGTCCTGGCCACGGCGAGCCTGGTCGCCCGAGGCCTGCGACGGCCGGCAGGCGACGCGTCCGAGGTCGAACGTCTTCAGGACAGTATCTGGCGGATGTCCGAGAGCGAGGAGCGCTACCGCGCGCTCGTTGAGGCAACCACCGACGTCATCGTCCAGCGGGACACGCAAGGACGCATCACATTCGCCAACGACGGATTCGGGCGTCTCTTCGGGGTCGAGCCGCTGACGCTGCTCGGCTCGACGGTGGAACTCGAAATCCTCGACGAGGGGCCTCGGCAGCAGCAATCCGACGGCGTCAGCCGCGTGGAGATGCAGGTGCGCCCCGTCGACGGCATTCCGCGCTGGTTCTCCTTCATCGAGACGCGCGTCACCGGTCCCGGAGGACGCACGCAATGGCTGCGGGCGGGCTCGGACATCACCGAACGGATCGAATCCGCCCGCTCCCTCGACGAGGCGCTCCACCGCGCCGAGGCGGCCAACGTCGCCAAGTCGCGCTTTCTCGCCACTGTCAGCCATGAGTTCCGCACGCCGTTGAACGGCATTCTCGGCATGGCCGACCTCGTCCTCGAGACCGGCCTCGATGCCGAGCAGCGGACCTACGTGGAGGCGGTGCACACGTCTGGCCGGGCCTTGCTGACGCTCATCGACGGCATCCTCGATTTTTCGCGGATCGAGGCGGGACGCCTCGATCTTTCGGCCGAACCTTTCGATCTCCGGGTGGTGGTGGAAGGCGTGGTCGAACTCCTGGCGCCCCGCGCCCAGGACAAGGGCATCGAGATCGCCATCGATGTCGCCGACGACGTGCCGTCCGAATTCATCGGCGATGCGGACCGCGTCCGGCAGATCGTGGTCAATCTCGCGGGGAACGCCATCAAGTTCACTAATCAGGGCGGGGTCGGCGTCACGGTGAGATGGGTCGCGCAGGAGATCGTCCTGGCGGTCTCGGATACGGGGGTGGGTATCCCCGCGGCGCGCATCCCGATCCTGTTCGAGGAATTCGAGCAGGGCGACAACAGCGCCAGCACGCGCCATGAGGGAACCGGGCTCGGCCTCGCCATCAGCCGGCGCCTCGCCTCGCGGATGGGGGGACACATCGACGCGCGCTCGGTCCTCGGCCAGGGCAGCACCTTCACGGTCCACTTGCCCCTGCCGGTCGGCGATTCGTCGGAGGATGCGGTACCGCCCGTATTCCTGCAGGGCCGCAGGATCCTGATCGTCGCCGATTCCCCCTATCAGGCGCCGTTCCTCGCTCGGCGCCTGTCCCGGTCCGGCGCGTCGGCGGTGGTGGTGCCGAATGCCGAGGCCGGGCTCGATACGCTGTCGGGCGTGCCCTTCGATGCGGTGATCGCCGATCGCGCCCTCGGCGACGCGAGCGTGCGCAGTCTCGCGGCGGAAGCCAGGCGACGTGGCGTGCGCTGCAGCCTCATCCTGCTGTCCCCCTTCGATCGGCGGGAATTCGGTGCGCCGGGGGCGGCGGGCTTCGACAGCTACCTGATCAAGCCGGTCCGGGCACGTTCACTGTTCGACAGGCTGCTGGCGCCGAGCTCCTCGGTCGAAGCGCTAGGCCCCTTGCCGAAACCGGCGCCCGACGACGGCGCGATCCCGGCGGACAAGGACGGCGCGCGCGCGGGGGCGGGCGTCCACGTGCTTCTCGCCGAGGACAACCCGATCAACGCCCTGCTGGCCACCAGGGCGCTGGAGCGCCTCGGCGCGACGGTGGTTCTGGCGCGGGACGGGTCCGAGGCGCTCGCCCGGCTCGACCATCCCGCATCCCGGTTCGACCTCGCCCTCATCGACATCCGCATGCCGGGTATCGATGGGTTGGAAACGGCGCGGCGGCTGCGCGCCAGCGAGGCCGAGCACCATCGCGCGCCGCTCCGGCTGGTGGCGCTCACCGCCAATACCGGTCGCGAGGACGAGATGGCCGCGCGGGAGGCCGGGTTCGACGAATTCCTGGCAAAACCCCTCGACCTCAAGGCCTTGCCCGCTCTCCTCGAACGCCGTGCCGTCGCGGCGGCCTGAGAGGCAATTCGCGTTGACAGGGCGCGGCGAGCGAGCGAACACGGGCCATGCGCGCACCAACCTCGCCACCATCGGATGCCGCGGCACCCGTGCCGACGTCGCAGAACCGGGATGGTCTCGTGGCCTTGGCCGTGGCGGCCCTCGTGGTGGCCACCGTCCTTATCGGCAGCTTCGCGCCCTCCTCGCACGGGCGTTCAGGACACGGTTCTCCGGCAGCGGATGCGTCCTGCGCCGAATGGAGCGACGGCTGCACGATCTGCCGACGCCACGGGGATGAGACGGCCTGCTCCCTGCCGGGCATCGCCTGCGTTCCGCAAGCGAAACAGTGCCTGCGCCATTCCGGGGGATGACCGGGTCGCCCGCTTCGGTCCGTCTTCGCTTCGCGCCGAGCCCCAACGGGCGTCTCCATCTCGGACACGCCTATTCCGCCCTGGTGAACGAGGTGTTCGCCGCCCGGCTCGGCGGCGACCTCATCCTGCGGATCGAGGATATCGATCCGGTGCGTTCGCGCCCGGACTTGATCGCCGCCATCGCGGATGATCTCGCCTGGCTCGGGATCGGGTTCTGCGGTTCCGTCCGGCGTCAGTCCGCGCATTTTCCGGCCTATCGCCGTGCCGTCGACGCTCTCCGCTCGTGCGGCCTCGTCTATCCCTGCTTCTGTAGCCGTGCCGCCGTGATCGCGGCCGCCGGGCCGGAGCCGCCCCGCGATCCGGATGGGGCGCCTCTCTATCCCGGCACGTGCCGCGTCCTATCCCAGGATGAGCGGGCGTCACGTATCGCGGCCGGCCTGCCGCATAGCTGGCGGCTCGACATGCACCGCGCCCTCGCGCAGGCTCCGGGGCCGCACGGCTTTTCCTGCCTCGATGCCGGTTGCGTCGAAACGAGCCACGTCGCCGATCCCGCCCGCTGGGGCGATGCGCTGATCGCTCGGCGCGACGTGCCGACGAGCTACCACCTGTCCGTGGTGGTCGACGATGCCGCCCAGGGGATCAGCCACGTGGTTCGCGGAGCGGACCTCGCGGCCTCGATCGACCTGCATGTCCTGCTTCAGGCCCTGCTCGGTTTCGAGGGCCCGGCCTATCATCACCACGCCCTGATCCTCGGCCCCGACGGGACGAAGCTCGCCAAATCGCGCGGCTCGGAATCCCTCGGCGATCTGAGAGCGCGGGGCGTCACCCCGGCGGAGGTCCGGCGCCGGCTCGGATTCGGGTGAGGGGAGGGGGCTCAGCGCGGGGCGTCGCGCTGGGCCATGGCGACGCCGGTCCGGGATTTCTGCAGCGTGGTCTCGATCTGTTCCCGCTGGCGCGTGAACTCGGTGAGCATCCGCCCGTCGAGTTCGCGTCCGCGCGGCACGCGAATCTTCATCGGGTCGACGAAGTGGCCGTTGATGATGACCTCGTAATGCAGGTGCGCGCCGGTGGAGAGGCCGGTGGAACCGACATAGCCGATCACCTGGCCCTGGCGCACCTTGGCCCCCGCCGTCACCCCTCGGGCAAAGCGCGACATGTGGTTGTAGGTGGTGACGTAGCCGTTGATGTGCTGGAGCTCGACCCGGCGACCGTAACCCGAATCCCAGTCCGCCTTGATGACGCTGCCGTTGCCGGCGGCGACGATGGGCGTACCGATCGGGTTGGCCCAATCCACGCCGGTATGGAGCTTGGCATAACCGAGGATCGGATGGCGCCGGTAACCGAAGCCCGAGCGCATGATGCCGTCGGCGATGGGCTTGCGGATGAGGAATTTCTTCAGTGACCGGCCCTGCTCGTCGAGATAATCGATGGAGCCGTCGTCCGGCGACTGGAAACGGTAGACCTTTCGCACCTCACCGCCGAGGTTGAGCGACGCGTAAAGCAGTTCCGGCCGGTCGAGAGCGGCCTGACCGCCTTCCTCGTCGTACGTATAGAAGACATCGAGACTGTCGCCGTTCGAGATGCGGCGCTGGAAGTCGATATCGTAGCTGAAGATTCGTACGATATCTTCCACCGTCGCGCGCGGCAGGTCGTGCCGTGCCGCCGTCTCATAGAGGCTCTGATAGAGGCGGGGGCCCGAACCGCCATCCTCGTCCTCGTCGTCGTCTCCGGATTCCGACGCGGCGGGCGCCTTGCGCGCCGCCTTGTCCTCCACCGCCTGCGCTACCGAGACGAAAGCGCCGCGATCGTTGATGGCCGCGATCCCCTCGACGCCGTTTTCGCCATACAGGACGACCCGTGTCACCTGGCGGGGATCGCCGGGCTTCGGGCCCGGCGCGATCTGGACGCGGAACTGTTGGCCCTCGGCGAGGTCGCCCACGCGTGCCCGCCCGCCGAGAGCCGCGACGATCCCCTTGATCTGCTCGTCGCTGGTCTGGCCCGTGGCCTTCAGCAGCGCTTCGAGGGTCTCACCGCGCTTGATCGCTAGGTCGCGGTCTTCCACCAGGGGCGCCTCGCCCTGCCGGAGGCTTGTCTTTTCAAGGTTGGTGACGTTCTCCGGCACCACGAGGACGTCGATGGACTTGAAGGGGCTCGCATCTCCCGACGGGGGGGCGATCCCTCCGAAATCCGGAGCCGCGATGCCCTGCTGGAGTGCCCGCGACAGCATCATCTGCGGCGCGATGGGAAGCGCCGTGCGTCGCCCGGCCTCCGCCGCCAGCCGCTTTTCCTCTTCGACCTGTGCGGTCACGGCGTCATCGCCGAGGGCGGGCGTGTTCGCCTCGATCGGCATCGTGGTGAGATCACGCTTGATGACGGTGACCTCGGCGCCGGGAGCATCGGCGGCGCTTGCTTCGGTCGCCCGTTCGAGCGGTTCACTGGACACGAATTTCATCGGGTCGAAGCGCGGCACTTCGGCGGAGAAGACGCCCGTCGACATGGACAGAGCCGTCGAGATCCGTACGAAAGGCCGGACCTTGATGATCTCGCGGTCCCCAAGGCGCACGGTCACCGGCGAGCGGAACGTCTGCTTGGCGGACGCGATCATCAGGTTGCGGACGAGGCGGTCGCCCTTGCGCGCGATGTTCGCCACGTCGTCGCTGGGCGCGGAGCGCACC
>LR743504.1:160000-377500 GCA_902712845.1 Methylobacterium bullatum | reverse complement strand
TCCTCGACGACCAGATGGTGTCGACCATCGAGGCCGAGATCAACGGTCTGTCGGAACAGTACAAGGCCGGAGGCTTGCGCCGGCTGATCTCCGTCGTCGAACGCCGGGCCGGCGAACCGGGAGCCTCTCTCTATCTCGTCACGACGGCGGCGGGAGAGCGGGTCGTCGGCAATGTGGGCGCGCTCGCCGATGGAACCCTGGCACAGCCCGGCCAGACCGAGGCCGCCTATGCCCGCAGCGGTCAATCCGACGTCCTCGACCACCACGCCATTCTGCAGGTCTTCGTTCTTCCCGGAGGATTCCGCCTCGTCGTCGGACGCGACGTAGAGGAGCGTGACCGGCTGCGCTCCATCATCGCCACGACCTTCGGTTCTTCCGTCGCCCTGGTCGTCGTCCTCGGCGTCGTCGGGGGATGGTTCGTGGCCAGCCGCGTCCTCCGGCGGGTCGACGCCATGACGGAGACGACGCGCCGGATCATGGCCGGCGACCTCGACGGGCGGCTCGCGGTGGCCGGAAACGGCGACGAACTCGATCGCCTGGCGAGCAATCTCAATGAGATGCTCGAGCGTATCGGTGAGTTGATGCGCGGCTTGCGCGAAGTCTCCGACAATATCGCCCATGATCTCAAGACGCCACTGACCCGGCTGCGAAACCGCGCCGACGAAGCGCTCCACGGCGCCGACACGCCCGAGCAATTGCGTGCCGCCATGGAGGGCGTCATCGAGGAGAGCGACGGCCTGATCCGGGTCTTCAATGCTCTCCTGATGATCGCGCGGCTGGAAGCCGGAAACGCGCAGGAGATCATGGCCCGGTTCGACCTCGGCCTCGTGGCGCAGGAAGTCGGTGAACTCTACGAGGCGCTGGCGTCCGAGCGGGGGATGGACCTCGTCATCGAGGCGCCAGAAGGGCTCATGATTCGTGGTAATCGCGAACTCGTGGGCCAGGCCCTCGCCAACCTCATCGACAATGCGGTGAAATATGGCGGCGCCGGCGGAACGGTGCGTGTCACCGCCGAAGAGCGCGGACCGGGCATTGCGGTCATCGTTTCCGACAACGGTCCGGGCATTCCCGAGGAGGCGCGCGGGCGCGTGCTCGGCCGGTTCGTCCGTCTGGAGGAAGCGCGGTCCCTGCCGGGATTCGGGCTCGGGCTCAGTCTCATCAATGCGGTGGTGCGCCTCCATCAGGGCACACTCGCGCTGCAAGACAACCGGCCGGGACTTCGCGTCGTCATGACCCTCCCGGCGTAAAACTGCTTTACAAAACTCCCGGTCACCGTCGTCTCTCGCTCACGGCACGACGGGAGTTGTCTTGAGAGCGGCAAACAAGGTTCGCGTTGGCAAGCCCAAGCTCCACCGAGTGGTCGAAATCCGACGGATGGAACCCGCTGCCTGGGGCCGCTCCCGACCCGTTGCGGTCCCCGGGAAGGTTCGCTTCCCGGCTGTTAACGCGGCAGAGGTCGACGACTGCGTTGGGTGGATTTCCGCTGATCCGCTTTCAGGCGGCAGCACGCAAGACCGGATATCGCGCCGCGCCTGCTTCCTACTGTCGACCGAAGTCCAAAGGGCGGTTGGCCGCGACCTTGGCGGTTATTGCCTTCAGCTTCCAACGGCCGGGGTACACCTTGAGGGGCTGAATGTCGGGTAAGGCGACTTCGGGGGGGGCGCTGTCTGATTACTGTGTCTGCAAGTTGGGGTCCGGTGCCACCGCGAGCGCCTGCGCAACGTGGCGGAGCTTGTCGGGATTGCGGGTGATGTAGATCGCGGTGATCCGGCCGTCCTCGATGGCGAGCGCAGTGGTTTGGAGAACGTCGCCGCGTTCGCGGCTGATATAGCCGGGCAAGCCGTCGATCCAGACGGGTTCGAGTATCTGCGCCCAGCCCTGACCCCATTTGCGCCGCACACCCTCGAACATGCGCAGGAGGCGGTCCAATCCGGTGATGGGGTTGAGGAAGGCCAAAACTTTGCCGCCGCCATCGGAGCGCAGCACCGCATTCTCGGCGAGAAGTGTACGCAGCGCTGCGGTGTCGCCGCTGGTGGATGCCGCGAAGAAAGCCCGTGCGATCCGCTCGCCCTCTTCGCGCCCTACGGGGAAGCGCGGACGCGCAGCCTCCACGTTCCGCCGTGCCCGGACGGCGAGTTGGCGCACAGCCGCCGCCTCCCGGTCAAGCGCATCCGCCACCTCGCCGAGAGGCACGCCGAAGACGTCGTGGAGGAGAAATGCCGCCCTCTCAAGCGGAGACAGACGCTCCAGCGCCATCATCAGCGTCAGCGTCAGGTCATCTTTGTCCAGCCCATCTTCCTCGTTCTCGACGAGTGGATCGGGCAGCCAAGCGCCGACGTAGGTCTCCCGGCGGGCGCGGGCCGACTTCATCTCGTCGAGGCAGAGGCGCGTAACGATGCGCGCGAGGAATGGATAGGGAGCAGAGACCTTCGTCTGGTCCACCGCCACCCAGCGCAGCCAGGCATTCTGCACGACATCTTCCGCATCGCTGCGCGAGCCAAGCATGCGGTAGGCAATGCGCAACAGCCGCACGCGATGGGACTCAAAGGTCGCCGTGGCAATTTCGGCCTGCGACATGGGCCGTTCCTCATAAACGAAGCCGGTTGAGCGAATGTGGATGACCATCGGTTATCCTTGCCGCCTTTAACAGCTGAGGTCCCGCGCCGCCGCTGTTAGGGCCGGTCCGGCATCGTCAAAACCCGGTCAGCCGTGTCCACGACGAAGACGGCGAGGAGCTTGGAGGGCTCGACGTCGCTGGCATTAGCGCTGACACCGTGGTGATCACCGGGCATTTCGACAAAGCTCTCGCCGACGCGGAAGACTTTCTCCGGGCTGTCGTTGATTCGGCTGCGCACCGCGCCCTCAATCACAGTTGCCGTGATGAAGGCAGATGCGGCGTGGGTGTGGGACGGTGAGGACCCGCCCGGACCGTACTCGACGAGGACGCCGCGCGGGCTCTTGCCGGGAACCGAAGGTAGTGGATGGTCAAAGATCGTCGTGACTCGGGCCCCGCCCCTCGCAACATCGGCTGCCATCGCAGGAACGACGGAGACGGCAACGAGGGCGCCCAGCAGAAATGCTCTGAACATGGAAGGAGTCTTTCTTCGTGGATGGGGAGAAGCGCAGCGGTTCAGGCAGCAGCGAGCCAGCTCTCGAACTGCGTGCGCCCGAGCCGTGCCGCTTCCGCATGCTCGGGAACAAGCGAACCCTTATCGAGCGCAGCGCCGAAGTAGCGCGCCGCCCTGTCGGCTAGCACCTCCCGACGGTCGCCGGTGGATGCGATCGAGCGGGCGACGAAGTCGCGGAACGGCAGCCGGTCCGGCCCGGCGATCTCGATCGTCGCGTTGCGCGGGGGAGAAAGCGCGACATCGGCGAGCGCTACGGCTACATCGGCGGCGGCGATCGGCTGGAAGTCGGCATCGGGAACAACGATGCGGTCGCCTGCGACGGAAGCCTGGGCAATCGTCGCGACGAACTCGAAGAATTGCGTCGCCCGGACGATGGAGTAGGGAAGGCCAGAAGCCGCGATCAATCGCTCCTGCGCGACCTTCGCGAGGAAGTATCCGTTCCCCTTCAGGCGGTCCGTACCGACGATGGATAGGGCGACGTGATGTTTCACACCCGCCTCGCGCTCCGCTGCGAGGAGGTTGCGGCTAGAGCGCTCGAAGAAGTCGAGCACTGCCGCGTCCTCAAAGGACGGAGAGTTCGACACGTCAACGACGACGTCGGCTCCGGCAAGAACCCTGGCTAAGCCTTCGCCCGTCAGCGCATTCACCCCGCTGCTCGGTGAAGCCGCAATGGCCTCATGTCCTTGTCGCGACAGTTCGGCGGTCAGATGCCTGCCGATGAGACCGCTTCCGCCAATCACCACGATCTTCATGATACCCGTCTCCTCGTGCGAGAACGGACGGGGCGGCTCCTTGCCGCTTTCAGGCGTCCGTCGAACAAATGACGAGGCGGGTCGGTCCTAATGTGACATGCCCCGGAAAAAATCAGCGACGTGAGAGGTGGAACTGCCGCCGGAGATCGATTGACGTCCGCGGGAATGGGACGGCGCTAGAGCTGTGCCCGACCACGTTGGGTCGGGACACATCTCTAGGTCTTTGATTTGCCGCGCTCTTCTTCGCCGTACCGGCATCCACTTCGGCGGAGAGCGCTCTCGCGCCGCCCCTGACAGAGGGCAGAACCGACTAAATTTTTGCCTGAACCGGGAGGCGGAAGGGTGCACCGAGGCGGTTGAACGCGTTCATCGCCGCGATGGTGATCGTGAGGTCCACTAGATCCTTGGGCGCGAAGGCTGCGCTTGCGGCCGCATAGGCCTCATCGGAAGCGTGAGTATCGCTGACCAGCGTGACTTCCTCCGCCCACGCGAGCGCGGCGCGGTATTGGTCAGGAAACAGGTGGGGTACCTCGGCCCAGACCGGAACCAGGGCGACCTTCTCGAACGGCATCGTCTTGAGGAGATCCCGGGTGTGCAAGTCGATGCAGTGCGCGCAGCCATTAATCTGCGACACTCGCAGAAAGACGAGATGGATCAGCTCATTGGGTAGATCAGTGCCAGTGGTGATGTAGTGATGAATGCCATAGAGCGCTTTGGCCCCCTGCGGGGCCACCTCGTTCCAGACCAGTCGCTTGCTCTCGCTCATGTCTCATCCTTGTGCTCGGAGCGCCGGAGATCGACGTTCGAAGCTAAGACGAACCGATCTGCACGGTCGTGACATGCGATGCCGCCTTCTCTCACAAAGCGGATCATCTTCCAGCCGAGAGTATCTACATCCGCTTCCAAGCGGGCCGACCAGGTGATTGACGACCGACATGGGTCGAGGCTGTGTCAAAAGCCCGATCTGAAGTAGACTTGCTGCCTCATCTGTGGAGGTCGGCATGGGTCGGTTCGTCGAAGGGCAGGACCGTCGGCAATCCTGGTTGCTGCCCAGTTCGCTGGACGACTACGTGACCGAGGACAATCCGGTTCGGGTGGTCGAGGCCTTCATCGACGAGCTCGATCTGGGGATCCTCGGCTTCACCCGCTTCGAGCCCGCAGCGACGGGACGGCCCGCCTACGATCCGGCCATGCTCCTGAAGCTCTACCTCTACGGTTATCTCAACCGGGTGCCATCGAGCCGCCGGCTCGAGCGTGAGGCGCAGCGCAACATCGAGGTGATGTGGCTGACCGGTCGCCTGGTCCCCGATCACAAGACTATCGCCAACTTCCGGCGCGACAACGGGGCAGCGATCCAAGCGGCCTGTCGGCAGTTCGTGGTGCTGTGCCGGGATCTGAGGCTCTTCGCCGGGGCGACCGTCGCCGTGGATGGATCGAAGTTCAAGGCGGTCAACAACCGGGACCGCAATTACACGGTGACCAAAGTCGCCAAGCGCCTGGAACAGGTGGATGCCAGCATCGCCCGCTACCTCGCGACGCTCGACCGGGCGGACCGGGAAGGCAGCGACGCTCCCGAGGCGCGGACGCAGCGCATCGGCGAGAAGATCGCCGCCCTGCGCCGACAGATGGCCTTCCTGCGCAAGATGCAGGAGCAGATCGCAGCTTCAGAAGACGGACAGGTCTCGCTGACCGATCCGGACGCACGCTCCATGGCGACGAGCGGGCGGGGCACGGGCATCGTCGGCTACAACGTCCAGATCGCCGTCGATCCCGAGCATCATCTCGTTGTGGCTCATGACGTCGTCAACGAGGGCCACGACCGGACCCAACTCGTGCCGATGGGCGATCGAGCCAAGCAGGCTATCGGCGCGGAGGAGGTCGTGGTCCTGACCGATCGCGGCTACTACAATGGCGACGAGGTTCTGGTCTGCGAAGGCACAGGCATCCTCCCGGTCATGCCGCGGGCCGACACATCCGGCCGGGCGAAGAAGGGGCTCTTCGTGCGCGCCGACTTCGTCTATGACGCCGCGGCCGATCACTACGTCTGTCCGGCCGGCGCTATGCTGACGAAGTCTGTCGCCCGCTCCGATCGGCATGGCGACATCGACCATTACCGCAACCTGGAAGCCTGTCATGCCTGCGAGGTGCGTGCACGCTGTACGCCCGAGAAGGTCAAGCGCTTCAAGCGCTGGAAGCATGAGGCAGTGCTGGAGGCCATGCAGAGGCGGCTCGATGCCATGCCTGACGCCATGGCGGTGCGGCGCTCTACGGTCGAGCACGTCTTCGGCACGCTGAAAGCCTGGATGGGCAGCACGCCCTTCCTCACGAAGGGCCTGAACGGCGTGAGAACCGAGATGAGCCTCGCGATCCTTGCCTACAACGTGAAGCGGATGATCCGCCTGTTCGGCGCAGCTTGGCTCATCCAGGCCATCAGAGCCTGAAGCAGCCCGCCGCGCTGCCGTCATCATCCTGCTGGCCGGCGCTGGCGACCGCGATCAATGCGTTTTGACACGGCCTCGGTCGGAAGCGAAACGTCCGCTCTCGGGCAGAGTGGTAGGGGCCGCTAACCACCCATCTCGCCCGCTCCGGGCGGTTACCATCCGTCAGATTTCCACCACGAGCTTGGGCTTTTGAAGTGTCGCGCGTTGTCTGACGTAAAACCAGAGCCCGCTTTTGCTGAACCCGCTGAGCCGGGAAAGGACAGCCCGTGACCGAGGAAGCGCCTTTGACCCAGCGCCTGACGAGGGCGCCCGTCCTAATGGATCCCGAGCGTGCGGCGGCACGGCTCGAGGAGGTCGAGGCTTCGTTCGGCCATCTCGACGAGGCGGGACGAGCGCTGCTTCTCGGCCTTGCCGACCATTCTCCCTTTCTATGGCAGCGTGTGGTGCGGGATCCCGGGCGCGTCGCCGCGATGATGGAGAGGCCGCCCGAACGCGTGGTTGCCGACCTCATCGCCCGGCAACGCTCTGCCGCACGTAACGAATCCGGCGAGGTCCGCGATCTCGATGCCGTCGCCGCCGAGCTTCGACGCAACCGCGGTGACCATGCCCTTCTCGTGGCCCTGGCCGATATCGGCGGGCTCTGGCCCCTGGCGACGGTGACCAGGGCGCTCTCCGATTTTGCCGATGCCTCCGTTCATGCGGCGGCGGAGGCTCTAATATTGCAGGCGGCGGAGGCCGGGCGGTTTCACCCCCATGACGTCGCGAATCCGCAGCTCAAATCCGGCCTCGTCATCCTCGGCCTCGGCAAGCTCGGGGCCGGCGAGCTCAACTATTCCAGCGATATCGACCTCGTCGTGTTCTTCGATCCCGATCTCGCGCGGCTGAAGGAGGGGCTCGCACCGACGCCGTTCTTCTCCAAGCTGGCGCAGGGAATCGCCAAGCTGCTGCAGGAGCGTACCGCCGATGGCTACGTTCACCGCGTCGATTATCGCCTGCGCCCCGATCCCGGATCGACCCCAACGGCCATTTCGCTGAATTCCGCCTATCTCTATTACGAGAATCTCGGCCAGAACTGGGAGCGCGCCGCCTATATCAAGGCCCGCGCGATCGCCGGCGACATCGAAGCGGGCGAACACTTCCTGACGGGCTTGCGGCCCTTCGTCTGGCGCAAGTATTTCGACTTCGCCTCCATCGCCGACGTCCACGCGATGAAGCGCCAGATCCACGCCGTGCGGGGGCACGATACGATCGCGGTCGCCGGGCACGACATCAAGCTCGGGCGCGGCGGCATCCGTGAGATCGAGTTCTTCGTCCAGACCCAGCAGCTCGTCTTCGGCGGGCGACGGCCGGACCTGCGGGGCCGCCGCACCATCGCGATGCTGGCGGCGCTCACCGAGGAGGGCTGGATCGACGCCACCGCGCGCGACGAACTGGGCCGAGCCTACGATTTCCTGCGTACCGTCGAGCATCGTCTGCAGATGGTGAATGACGAGCAGACGCAAAGATTGCCGACCGAGGCGGCGGGGCTCGAGAGCTTCGCCCGTTTCGCCGGCTTCGCCGATGCCGAGGCGTTCGAGGCCGAACTGCTTCGCCACGCCCGGCGGGTTCAGGCGCATTATGCGTTGTTGTTCGAGGCGGAACCGGACCTGTCGGCTTCCGTGGGGAATCTCGTCTTCAGCGGGACGGACGACGATCCGGCGACCCTCGCCACCCTTCGGACCCTGGGCTTTGCCGATCCCGAGCGCGTGGCCGAGACGGTGCGCGGCTGGCATTTCGGTCGTCGCCCCGCCGTCCGCACGGCGCGTGCCCGCGAGGTTCTCACCGAACTCGTCCCGGCCTTGATGCAGGCGCTCGGCGGCACGCCGAACCCGGATGTCGCCCTGGATACCCTCGACCGGGCCTTCGCGCGGATGCCGGCGGCGGTGGAACTCCTCACCATCCTGCGCTCGAACGATCGTCTGCGCCTGCTCTTCGCCGACCTGCTGGGAAGCGCGCCGCGCCTGGCCGAGACCGTCGCCTTCAGCCCCCATGTTCTCGACACGGTCATCGACCCGGCCTTCGTCGTGCCGAAAGTCGATGCCGAGGACATCGCCGCGCACTATCACGGGCTGGTCGGCAAACCGGCGGCCTACGAGGATTTCCTCGACCGCAGCCGGGATGCGGCGCGGCAGTTGCGCTTCGTCACCGGGGCGCGACTGCTCACGGGCATCCTGTCACCGCAGGCGGCGGGGCGGGCCTATGCCGGCATCGCCGATGCCGTCGTGGCGGCAAGCCTCGATGCGGTCTCGCGCCAGTTCTTCGCCGAGCATGGGGAGGTGCCCGGCGGGCGCTGTGTCGTCCTCGGCCTCGGGCGGCTCGGCGCCAACCAGATGACGGCGGAATCCGACATCGACCTCGTCGTGCTCTACGATTTCGATGCGGAAAACCGGACGAGTCTCGGGCCGAAGGCCATCGACGCGGTCATGGCTTACAACAGGCTCACACAGCGACTTGTGGCTGCGCTGACGGCGCTGACCCGGCGCGGCGGTCTCTACGAGGTCGACCTTCGCCTGCGTCCCGGCGGCGGGCAGGGGCCCGTGGCGGTGCAGGTCCGGAGCTTCCTCCCCTATCAGCAGGGGGAGGCCGATCTGTGGGAGCACATGGCGCTCACCCGCGCCCGGGTCGTCGCCGGGGATCGGGGCCTCGGCGACGAGGTGATGGGGCAGGTTCGGACCATCGTCGGCCTGAAGCGCGAGACGGCGGAGGTCTATCGCGCGGTTCGCGAGATGCGTCAGGTCGTGGCCGGCGAGAAAGGGTTTGCGGGCCCGCTCGATCTCAAGCTGGCGCCCGGAGGATTGCTCGATCTCGACTTCATGGCGCAGGCCCTGACCCTGGCCCACGCCGGACGTCATCCCGATCTCATCGGCCTCGATGCATCGTCCGTTTTCGCCGGGGCTGGTCATCGGGGCCTTCTGCCGGTGAACGAGGCACGTCGGCTCGGCGAAGCCTATCGCCTCTTCGACGACACGCTCCATTGGCAGCGGCTGATGGGAGAGGCGGAATCGAAGGCGGGCGCATCCGTGGCGCTGACGCGGCTCGCCATCGCCATGGGCCTGCCGGATGCCGCGACCTTGGCGGCGGACCTCGATGAACGCCGCGCCGAGGTCAGATCGCTGTTCGAGCGCCTGCTCGGTTGAGCCTCGCAGGCCCGCTCTCGCGGGCCTCCCGCACCGGAATCGGACCCATCCGCCGCTTCGTCGGAAATCGCGTCCGATGGCGGTCGAAAGGGGGGGGCTATGGCGGTGCTTTCAGAGAAGATTACGCGCCTTGGCCAGGGCCACGAGGTCGTGCTGCGGCCGGGCGCCGATATGCTGGATCACCTCCGCCGCCGCCAGCGCTCCGAGCCGGGCGCTCGATACATAATCGAGTCCGCGAGCATGACCTGCGAGAAAACCCGCCGCGAACAGGTCTCCGGCGCCGGTCGTATCCACCACCTCATGCACCGGCGCGGCCTCGATGGAGCGGATCTCGCCGCCCTTCACCACCATCGCGCCCTCGGCGGACCGGGTGACGAGGCCGAGAAGATGCATGCCGCGCTGGTTGCGCTCGTCACGCAAAGCTTTGATCGCGGCGTCTTCGTTGTCCGTCTCGTAGAGGCTCTTCAACTCGCCGATATTGGCGAAGAGGATATCGATGCTTCCGTCGCGGATGAGGCCCAGGAACTCCTCACGGTAGCGGCCGACGCAGAACGCATCGGACAATGTCAGTGCGACGGCGTTGCCGGCATTGTGGGCGATCTTGGCGGCCTTGCGGAACGCCTCCTTGGCCGCCGGCGGGTCCCAGAGATAACCTTCGAGATAGACGGTGCGGGCGCTCGCCACGGTGGCCTCGTCGACATCGGCCGGCGACAGGCCCTGGCAGGCACCGAGATAGGTGTTCATGGTGCGCTCGCCATCCGGCGTCACCAGGATGAAGCAGCGGGCGGTGGCGGGGCCTTCCGCCGCGGCCGACACAGCGAAAGAGACGCCCGTCGCCTTGAGATCGTGGGCAAAAAGGCCGCCGAGCTCGTCGTCGCGGACCTTGCCGATGAAGCCGGTCTTCGCGCCGAGGAGGGCCGCGCCCACCGCGGTGTTCGCACCAGAGCCGCCGGAAACGATTGTGGCCGGTCCCATCACCGAGAACAGGCTCTCCGCCCGGTCCTCGTCGATGAGCTGCATGGCACCCTTAGGGACGCCCTGCTGTTCGAGGAACCCATCATCCGTCCGCGCGATCAGGTCGACGATGGCATTGCCGAGGACGAGAAGGTCGAGGGGAGCGGACATCGGACATCCTGTCTGGCGCTGGCGATGCCGCAGGCTGTGGCATCGCACCCATGGAGGGTCAAGCGAGGGAGGGCGTCACGGGTCCGCGAAGATGTCCCCTATTGCAGCGCCTTCACCTCGCATTGCGCGTAGTCGCTGCTCGCTTTCACATAGGCGTTCAGGGCCTTCACGTAGGCCTCGGCCAGGGGACGATAGGCCGCGATCTGCAGGTTGTAGGCTTTCACCGCGTCGTTGAACGTGTAGGCCTCCCAGCCCGGGCATCCGCCCTTGGCGTCGAGGCAAGCGGGCTTCGCGGGCGCGGTCGGCTTCGTAGGGCGCGTCGCCGGGTCTGGCGGCACGGCCTTCGCGCATTCCGCCATGGCGAATGACGGCAGGAGGGCTGTCAGGACGAGAGCCGCTCCAAGAAGCCTGACACGCATCGCTGGATTTCCCTCACGTTCGAGACGCCCGCCCACCCAAGACGGGACTGAGCTTGTGCGCGAGGGATTGGCCGGTCGCAAGCGCTCAGCTCGCCTGGACCGCTTCCTGTCCGGACTGGTGCGAGACAGGCCTGCCGTTGCCGCCCCCCTTCATGGCGGGCCGCATAACGTTGAGCAGCGGCAGAGCGATGCCGGTGACGAGCACCCACCAAGCCGGGCGCAGGCCATCGTAGAATTCCAGATTGGCTCCGAGCACCGCGCTGGCGGGCACGCCGCTCTTGAACCCATACCACGCCGCTTCCACCAGGGCGGTGACGAGGGAGACCGCGATGGCGAGGCCGAGCAGGGTGATCGCGTTCATCGGCAGGCGGAAGCGCTGCATTCCCCGCCAACCCATGAGCAGAAGAAACAGGCCGGTCCAGTAGACCGGCGCCGACACGTCGATCTTGGCTTGAAGGAAATAGTGGAACAGGCCGAGCACGGCGATGACGTAGACGCTCTTATGGAGGCGCGGCCAAGCCTTGCCGAGACGGCGGATCATCCCGTCCGTCGAGGTGATCCCCAATACGGCGAGACCGACGAGGGCCACGAAGCCGATGGTGAGGTAGAACCGCGAGACGATCTCGCTCACGACCTTCGACAAAATGAAATTCTGGTCGACGATGTAGAGGCCGAGATGGACGAGCCCGTAGGCGAGGACGGTGAGGCCAAGCATGCGTCGCACCAGGATCAGCTTCGGATAGTTCGCGATCCGCCGCAGCGGTGTCACCGCCAGCGACAGCAGCAGGAAGCGCACCGCCCACTCTCCCGTGCTGTGAATGAGGGCGGTGATCGGCTTCGGCCCAAGGGCGTCGAACCCATAGGCGGCGGCGAGCCAGACCCCCGGCGCCAGCGCGAACAGGAATGTCGCGAGTTTCAGGCCCGAGACGCGGCCGGCGCGGTCATGCCACGGAGCGGAGAAAGCGGGTTTGGCAGGCATGAGGGTCCGTCAGCGATAAGTCTTCACTCTCAAATAGGCGAGCGAGGATACGAAATGGGGTGGCCCGGCCACACGTTCGCGCGAGACCGCATCTACCATTCGTATGACTACCGTCGAAGGTTACCTATCCGCCGTACCGTCGCGGCGGATCTCCGGGGCCTCCCGTCACCGCGTCCGGATGTGGTAGACCCCGCGACGCCCCAGCCAAAGCCGTGAAACGCGTTCATGCCAGCATCCGCCTTGCCCGACCCGATCGATGCCATGAGTGCCGAGGAGGCTCGCGCCGAGCACGCCGCATTGTCCGAGCAGATCGCGGAGGCGGACCGGCTATATCACGGCGAGGATTCGCCGGAGATCACGGATGCGGAATACGACGCCCTCCGGCGTCGCCTCGAAACGATCGAGACCCGCTTCCCCGATCTCACCGGCACCGGACAGGCGAGCGCCTCTGTCGGTGCAAAGGCCTCGGAAAAATTCGCCAAGGTCCGGCATGCGGTGCCGATGTTGTCGCTGGGCAATGCCTTCGCGGATGAAGAGGTCCATGATTTCGTGGGCCGGGTTCGTCGCTTCCTCAACCTGCCCGATGAACCGCTCGCCTTCACCGCCGAGCCGAAGATCGACGGCCTATCCCTCTCCCTGCGCTACGTCGAAGGCGGCCTTGTCACGGCAGCCACGCGCGGCGATGGCGAGGTCGGAGAGGACGTGACCGCCAACGCGCGAACCGTCTCGGGCATCCCGGAGAGGCTGGCGGGGACGGGCTGGCCGGAGATTTGCGAGGTGCGCGGCGAGGTCTATCTCTCGCACGCAGATTTCGCCACGATCAACGCTCGCCAGGAAGCGGCAGGGAAGGCGCTTTTCGCCAATCCGCGCAATGCCGCGGCCGGGTCCCTGCGCCAGCTCGATTCCCGGATCACCGCCTCGCGGCCGTTGAAATTCTTCGCCTACGCCTGGGGTGAGATGTCGGAGATGCCGGAGACGACGCAGCATGGGATGATCGGCGCCTTCGCCTCATGGGGATTCTCGGTGAACGAGCGCACGGTGCTCTGCGCCGAGGCGGATGCCATGCTGGCGCATTACCGCGCCATCGAGGAGGATCGCGCCGGTCTCGGCTACGACATCGATGGCATCGTCTACAAAGTCGACGATCTCGCGTTGCAGCGCCGGCTCGGCTTCGTCTCGCGCAGCCCGCGTTGGGCGCTGGCGCATAAGTTTGCGGCTCAGAAGGCCTTCACGATCCTGGAGGCTATCGAGATCAATGTCGGCCGGACCGGATCGCTCAATCCGCTAGCGCGGTTGAAACCGGTGACGGTTGGCGGCGTCGTCGTCTCGAATGCGACCCTCCATAACGAAGGGTACGTTCAGGGCGTCGGCGGCGACGGTGAGCCGATCCGCGACGGGCGAGACATCCGCGTCGGCGATACGGTCGTCGTCCAGCGCGCCGGCGACGTGATCCCGAAGGTGATGGATGTCGATCTTGCGCGGCGCCCCCCGGATGCGAAGCCCTATGCCTTTCCGGAGACCTGTCCTGCCTGCGGCAGCCGCGCCGTCCGCGAGGTCAATCCGCGCACCGGACAGCGCGACGCGGTACGCCGCTGCACCGGCGGCCTCATCTGCCCCGCTCAGGGGCTGGAGCGCCTGAAGCATTTCGTCTCGCGCAACGCGTTCGATCTCGAAGGTTTCGGCCAGACCTATATCGAGGTGCTGTTCGAGGCCGGACTCACCAAACAGCCCGCCGACCTGTTCCGCCTGGAATTCGCGCCATTGAAGGAGGCCATCGTCGCCCGTCGCGAAGCGCTCTCGGCCGAACGCCGCGCCGAAGGCGAGCCACCGCCGAAGAAGGCGAAGAAAAAGGGTGACGACGAGGACAAGGCGATCAAGAACCTGCTGGCCTCCATCGACGAGCGACGTAGCCTGGCCCTCAATCGGTTCCTGTTCGCCCTCGGCATCCGCCATATCGGCGAGTCCACCGCCAAAGCCCTAGCCAAACGCTTTCCGGATATGCCGAGTCTGATGCAGGCCGTCGCCGCCGCTGCCGCCGCTCAGGCCGGACCGGACTGGCTCGAACTCTCGGCGGTACCGAGAGTCGGGCCGACGACGCGGGACCGGTTACTCGAATTCGGTTTCACGGGCGAGGCGGACGGCGTCGAGGTCGCGACGGGTCGGCGCCCGACCACGGCGCAGCGTGCGAACCTGATCGCCCATTACGGCGACGAGGCCGCCGTGGAAGCGGCTGTGAGCCGCGCCCGTGAGCAGTGTCCCGGCGATGCCTATCGTCTCTTCGCCGACGATGGCGAGATCGGTCCCGTCGCCACGGATTCCCTCATCGCGTTCTTTGCCGAAGCGCACAATGCCGGTGCGGTCCATGCCTTGATCCAGGAGGTAAAGACCGAGCCGATGGCGGCGGCAGCAACCGCAACGACCTTCGCCGGCAGGACCGTGGTCTTCACCGGCTCCCTGGAGCGCATGACCCGAAGCGAAGCCAAGGCGACGGCCGAGCGTCTCGGTGCCAAGGTTTCGGGCTCCGTCTCGGCAAAGACCGATCTCGTCGTCGCTGGGCCGGGGGCGGGCTCCAAGCTGAAGGACGCTGAGAAGCATGGGGTCAAGGTTGTGAGCGAAGAAGATTGGCTCGCCATGGTGGAGACGGCGTGACCACGCTCGCCATCGACTTCGAGACGGCCAACGAGCGGCGCGACAGCGCCTGCGCGGTCGGCTTCGCCTGGATCGAGGGCGGGGCGGTGGTGCGACGTGAATCACGCCTGATCCGCCCCCGCGAGATGCGGTTTTCTCCGGGCAACATTCGGGTCCACGGTATTCTGCCAGCGGATGTCCGGCAGAAACCGGAATTCCCGGACGTGATGGCGGAGTTCCTACCCGACCTCTCGTCCGGGCTGGTCCTCGCCCATAATGCCGGCTTCGACATGGGCGTGCTACGTGCCTCGCTCCACACCTATGGCATGGCAGTTCCGGCCTTTGCTTCGCTCTGCACCCTTCAGATCGCGCGAAGAGTGTTTCCCGCATCGGAAGGTTGCGGCCTCGGCAAGGTAGCCGCCCGGCTCGGCATCCGCTTCGAGCACCACGATGCGGGTGAGGATGCCTATGCCTGCGCGGAGATCGCCCTGGCGGCGGCGAGGGAGCATGGCGCACCCAATATCACCGCCCTGGCAAGGGCCATCCATCTCCCGATCACGCTGCTGCCGGCCGGATATATCGAGCGGGAAACGCGATCGTTCGGGGCGCCCGGCACGCAGATCGCGGCGATGCGATTTTCTGTGCGGGGAAGTCGCGGCACTCTCTACGCGGTGACACTGGAGGACCGCCCGAGCGGCCCGCGCCTGCGCTGCACTTGCATGGCTGGACGCTACGGCGTCGCTTGCCGCCATGCCAAAGCGCTTCTCGTCGGCGACATCACCGATCTCGTGTCTGGCAACCACGCGGACGTGGTCGCCCTCAGCCGGATGTTCGACGAGACTGCGATGCCGCGGCCCCGCGACATCTGACCGTTAGATGACCTTGAGCAGGGCGTCGACGCCGGAAATCTCGGTCTTGGCAGGGGATTCCTCAACGTTCAGGACGCGCACCACGCCATCGTCCACCAGCATGGAATAGCGCTTCGAGCGTGGGCCGAGGCCGAACCCCGCGCCATCCATGTCGAGGCCGATGGCCTTGGCGAACTCGGCATTGCCGTCTGCGAGGAACTCGATCCCCTCGGCGTTACTGGCCTTCTGCCAAGCTTCGAGCACGAACACGTCGTTGACCGAGGTGACAGCGACGGCATCGACGCCGCGTGCCTTGATCTCGTCCTGCTTCTCGACGAAGCCGGGCAGGTGATTGCGGTGGCAGCTCGGCGTGAATGCGCCGGGTACGCCGACCAGGACGATGCGGCGCCCCTTGAAGATATCGTCGGTGGTCTTCGCCTCGGGACCCCCGGCGCCACTCACGCGAAAGGTCACCTGGGGAAGGTGGTCGCCAACCTGGATCGTCATCCGTCGTCGTCTCCTCAGATCGCCTGGAGCCCATCCCCGGTCAGGCGGACCGACCCGGGAATTGCTCGCAAAGGCTTGTCACCCAGAGGGACCATGTCGGCCTTCAATGGGCGAAAGTGGTCTAGCCCGAGCCCATTGGCCTGTCGAGGCGACCCTCATCGGTGCGATGCTCGTCCACATCCCATTGATGGAATGCTGTCCTCGTCAACGAAAACGGGCGTCGGCCCATTCTCAGTCTCGCGGCCACTATGCGAAGAGTGGTGTGCAGAAAGCTGTTGCCGACGCTCTAACAACACGGCGGCGGACGGATATGGATGAGCGCACACGATGACGAAACTGCCTGATCTGCAAGAAATCTTGCCCGCCCACGGCCGGCAAGCGATCAGGCTCTGCCGCGAGGACATTCAGTATGAGCGTTGGGAGCAGGCCCTGGCTCGGACTTCCGATCTGGATGCCTGCTTCGTGACACCGCCACTGCTTCAACTTCGCCTGCAGGCAGCTGTTCGGGTTCGGAGAACGGACGTCATTGATGCGATCGTCCAGCGGACGATTGGAAGCGAGCTTACGAACAAAGTAAAATTTGCTCTGATCCGGATCTTGTTTGTCGGCGGTTGCGGCGATCAGGCGACCCACATTTTCTCCTCCGATCGCACGCTCCGTGCCGATCCTGATTTTCTTCGATTGGCTCGGCTGTATTCCAATGCCGCCAAGGACAAGGATCTGAAACGTCAGATGCGGATTGTGGTCCGATCTGTCAGCCGCGGCGGGTCAGACATAGCGCCGTCGCCTTCCGGTTTCCGTTTTGACTCTGAAGCGATTGACAGCATTCGAGGCAACCTCACGATCGCCTTGTCGCCTTCGACCCCCCCTCATCATGCGAAGGGGCTGCGCTTCGAGATTGCCAAGCTGAAACGTGAATTGCCGAAACAGCCGGCATCTGAAGTGCTGGAGTATCGAGACGTTTTTACTGACCCGTCTGGCCAGATCTGGAATGCGAAGAAGCAGGTCATCCAGCCGCGAGGACAACCGATCGAGGTCATTCGCAGGAGTGAGGTTCAGAACATTGCTATGGCGTTTGCCGCGAACAGGATGAGTCGTGGGATCTACCATTGGCTGATCGACTATCTGCCCGGCTTCGCCTGGATCGAAAGCAGCGGCGTCCTCGCGGACGAGCAATTCGCTATCCTCCTGAATGGGCAGCGCAAGTTCGAACACGAGACGCTCGACCTGCTAGGATTGGGGCACAGGGGTATGCCTATCAATAAGCCCGTCTTCGTCGAAAGGCTCTTGGTTGCGCGCCCGGAAGCACCGATCAGAGCGGGGCAATTGCATCTACAGGCTCTTTTCGGGCTCCTTGGCGAACGATCGGACGCCTTGGCGAGACAAAATGGTGTCGCGCTACCGGAGCGGGTCTACGTCACGCGACGTGACGCTGCCCGACGGACACTCACCAATCAGGATGAGATCGAGGTCGAGGCGGCGAAGCATGGCTTCGTCGTACTGGAATTCTCAGAGCTTCCACTCTGGCATAAGATTGCGATTGCACGGAACGCGCGGTTCATCATGGGGCCGCATGGTGGAGGGCTGTCTCACAACGTCTTCGCGAGACCGGGAACGAAGATCATCGAGTTGGTCCCGATCCGGGACGACACCTATTATCTAAGGTCTAGTTTTGCTTGGCTGTCGTTCATCAAGGGGCTTGAGCACGTCGTGTGGCTCGAGAACCAACGGTCCAACTCCGACACTTGGACCATCCAGATCAAGGAATTTCGAACGTTCCTTGCAAAGGTCCTCCGGTCGCCGCCGTCTCAGCGGTGAGAGTGAGGCTGTTCTCCTAATTATCGCGACGGACCGGACCGCATCCGCGCTGGACAAGCCAGCCCACCCAGGTAGCATGATGCGATGCGACAAGATCCGGCTTCCGCCTATCTCGACGGCCAGTTCCTGGTGGCGATGCCTGGCCTCACGGATGAGCGCTTCGCTAGATCGGTGATCTATCTCTGTGCTCATTCGGCGGACGGCGCGATGGGGATCATCCTCAACAAGCCGGCCAACGATCTGAACATGCCGGATCTTCTGATTCAGCTCGATATCGCCAGTGAGGACGACGCGATCCGCTTGCGCGAGAGGGTCGGCCATATTCCCGTGCTTATGGGCGGTCCGGTGGATGCCAAGCGCGGCTTCGTGCTCCACACCGACGATTTTCACATCGACCAATCGACACTCATCATCGACGATGGGATTTGCCTCACCGCCACCGTGGAAATCCTGCGTGCCATCGCAAACGGTGCCGGACCCGCGAGCGCGGTGCTCGCCCTCGGCTACGCCGGATGGCAAGCCGGGCAGCTCGAGAACGAGATCCTCGCCAATGGCTGGCTCAACTGTCCGGCCGATCCGGCCATGATCTTCAATGCTGCGCTCGACACCAAGTACGAGCGTATTTTGCGAAGCAACGGCATCGATCCGGCGATGTTATCCTTCAGCGCAGGCCGGGCCTGACGGACAGGCTTTAGGGAGTCACTCCCCGAATGGCGAGCCGTCGCTATCTGGGTTCATCCCTTCGACGGCGGGCTTCGGCTTGCGCGGCCGAGGCGTCGTGCTCGCGGTCGGTGTCGCCGTGTTGGCACCGAGACGCGCGGCGAGGGAAAGAGCGCGGGCTTCGGTGAAACGCACGTTGCAGAAACCATGGGCGCCCTCGCGCGCATAGGTCCGGCAGGTCTGCTCCCGGTCTGAGGAGAAAGCCGCTTGTTCGGTGACGATGGAGCGGACGTCCTGCCCGCGGGCGCGCTGGGTCATGACCTTGTAATTGTCCCGAACCGCCTTGTCGGCGACGCCTCGTCCGGAGTCGAATTCGGCGGAGCGGGGAATCAGCGTCGCGGCAGCGGGCCCCCACAAGCCGACCGGAGTGGTGGCACAATCGGCGGCCGTGAAACTGCAGACTCGGCTGCTGCCCAGCGGCGTAACCAGCACGCTGCCTTCCAGGATCTCGAACCGGAGCGGGCATTCACCGCCCGCAATCTCGTAGCGCGCCACGCCCTGTGGGCGCCCCTCTGAAGAAAGGGAGATCGGCGATCCGCCCGAGAGCGGAACCTTGCAGGTCTCGTTCGGCTGCGAAACCTTGGTGCCGGGCAGCGTGATCCGTGCCGTTGCCGCGCCGCCGGCTCTATCGATCTTCAGGCTGCCGGTCAGGCCGTTCAGCATAAGTTCCTGGCCGAGAATATTGTCGTCGCTCGGCGTCTTGAGAACGACGGGTCGCAGGGGAGCCGGAGCGGCCTTCGGAGCCTCCGGCGCCGGTTCGCCCGATCCGCCCGGTGGCAGTGGCGTCCCAGGCTGAGGCGAACCGGTCGGGGGCACGCCGCGAGGCGGCACCGGAGGCTTGGCCGCCTTGCCGATGCCGAACAGCTCCTCGAAAAAATTCTGCGCGCCTGCTTCGTTCGCCGGCAGGGCGACAAGAGGCAGGACGAGAAGGGCGGGGAGCAGGCGTAGGTCTCGGGACGGACGCATCAGGTCTTTCATGCCTCTGGAACTCGCAGCACCGGACCGGTGAACTGTGAACGTGCAGCGGGCTCTCGTTCTCGCATCAGCTTTTTCGAAAGCGGGTATGGTATCTGGGGCTGAGGCTTCGTACGGCGAGCCCACCTCCAATCCGCGTTGACGGTCCGAAAGCTGGTCTTCCATGGTCGAACCTAGCATGTGATCGATGGCGCGGACGTGGCGTCCCTGCAACATTTTTGAGGTCCGAGTCGTCGGATGCCGGCCATTCCAGACGCAAAGGTCTTGGTCGGCGAGGGAGATAGGATCGGCGTGGCCGTTCGCGGCGCTTCGCCTTGCGGCTCCGCATCACCCTTCTTATATCCGGCGGGACGCGGGATTAAGACCTGGATGAGCGCGTTTCAGGCGCTTTGGCTGGTTCTAATTCCGCTCTCACAATCTTTCGTTCTTCACCGCCATGGGCCGGGCCGCTTCGGGGCTCGGCGGTCTGCTTGACCAAATGACATGAGAGGGATCCCGCCATGGGTAAAGTAATCGGCATCGATCTGGGCACCACCAATTCCTGCGTGGCCGTCATGGAAGGCACGCAGCCCAAGGTCATCGAAAATGCGGAAGGCGCGCGCACCACGCCGTCCATCGTCGCTTTCCTCGACGACGGCGAGCGTCTCGTCGGCCAGCCGGCCAAGCGTCAGGCGGTCACCAATCCTGAACACACGTTCTTCGCCATCAAGCGTCTCGTGGGCCGTACCTACGACGACCCGATGACGCAGAAGGATAAGGGTCTCGTGCCCTACAAGATCGTTCGCGGCGACAATGGCGATGCCTGGGTCGAGGCCGACGGCAAGAAGTATTCCCCCTCGCAGATTTCGGCCTTCACGCTTCAGAAGATGAAGGAGACCGCCGAGGCGCATCTCGGCCAGCCGGTGACGCAGGCCGTCATCACGGTTCCCGCCTACTTCAACGATGCCCAGCGTCAGGCCACTAAGGACGCTGGTAAGATCGCCGGCCTCGAAGTGCTGCGCATCATCAATGAGCCGACGGCGGCCGCTCTAGCCTACGGCCTCGACAAGAAGAAGACCGGTACGATCGCGGTCTACGATCTCGGCGGCGGCACCTTCGACGTGTCGATCCTGGAAATCGGTGACGGCGTGTTCGAGGTGAAGTCCACCAATGGCGACACCTTCCTTGGTGGCGAGGACTTTGACAATCGCGTCGTCGAGTACCTGACCTCTGAGTTCAAGAAAGAGCAGGGCATCGACCTGACGAAGGACAAGCTCGCCCTTCAACGCCTCAAAGAGGCCGCCGAGAAGGCGAAGATCGAGTTGTCCTCGGCGACGCAGACCGAGATCAACCTGCCCTACATCACGGCCGATGCGACGGGGCCGAAGCACCTGGCGCTGAAGCTTTCTCGCGCCAAGTTCGAGAGCCTGGTGGACGACCTCGTCCAGCGCACCATTGAGCCTTGCCGCAAGGCGCTCAAGGATGCTGGCGTCTCGGCCTCCGAGATCGACGAGGTGGTTCTGGTCGGCGGCATGATTCGCATGCCGAAGATCCAGGAGGTGGTGAAGTCCTTCTTCGGCAAGGAGCCCCACAAGGGCGTCAATCCGGATGAGGTCGTGGCCATCGGCGCTGCGGTCCAGGCCGGTGTGCTCCAGGGCGACGTCAAGGACGTGCTGCTTCTTGACGTGACCCCGCTGTCGCTCGGCATCGAAACGTTGGGCGGCGTCTTCACCCGTCTGATCGACCGCAACACCACGATCCCGACGAAGAAGTCGCAGACCTTCTCGACGGCCGAAGACAACCAGAACGCTGTCACCATCCGGGTCTTCCAGGGTGAGCGCGAGATGGCGGCTGACAACAAGATGCTGGGCCAGTTCGATCTGATGGGTATCCCACCGGCCCCGCGCGGCATGCCGCAGATCGAGGTGACCTTCGACATCGACGCCAACGGGATCGTCAACGTGACGGCCAAGGACAAGGCGACGAACAAGGAGCACCAGATCCGCATTCAGGCTTCGGGTGGACTCTCGGATGCCGATATTGACCGGATGGTGAAGGATGCCGAGGCCAATGCCGAGGCGGACAAGAAGCGTCGCGAGTTGGTCGAGGTGAAGAACCAGGGCGAAAGCCTGATCCATGCTACCGAGAAGTCGGTGAAGGAGTATGGCGACAAGGTTTCGGCCGACGACAAGGCTGCGATCGAGACCGCAATGACTGCCCTTCGCACGGCCCTCGAGGGTGAAGACGTCGAGGTCATCAAGTCCCGCACCACGGACCTGATGCAGTCGTCGATGAAGCTGGGCGAGGCGATGTACGCCGCGAGCAGCCAGACGCCCGAAGGCGGGGCCGAGGGTGGCGAGGGCCACGAGGCCAAGAAGGACGACGTCATCGATGCCGACTTCCAGGAAGTCGATGACAAGGACCAAAAGAAGCGGGCATAACGCTCGTCTTAGAGAAAGAGGGGGACCGGGGCGATCCGGTCCCTCGTCATGTCTGGTGAGATGACGGTGTGGCCCTCCGTAGAGGCGGGCGCGCCGGGGGACGTTGAGGGCGGGTATGTCGAAGCGGGACTATTACGAGGTTCTGGGCGTCTCCAAGACTGCGACAGACGGCGAGATGAAGGTCGCCTTCCGCAAGCTCGCCATGGCCTACCACCCGGATCGCAACCCCGGAAACGCCGAGGCCGAACTCAAGTTCAAGGAAGTCAACGAAGCCTACCAGACGCTCACCGACGGGCAGAAGCGCGCGGCCTATGACCGTTTCGGCCATGCCGCGTTCCAGCAGGGCGGCGCCGGCGGGCCGGGATTCGGGAACGAGTTCGGCGACTTCATGTCGGACATCTTCGACAATTTCTTCGGCGATGGCCGTGGTGCGGCCGGCGCTGGCGGTGCGCGCGGTGGACGCGGTGGCTCGACGCGCGAACGTGGTGCGGATTTGCGCTACAATCTCGAGATCTCCCTCGAAGACGCGTTCGCCGGTAAGACCGAGACGATCACGATGGCCACCGCCGTCACCTGTGAGGTCTGCTCCGGCAGCGGTGCGAAAGCCGGCTCCAAGCCCAAGCCCTGTCAGACCTGCGGCGGCTACGGTCGCGTTCGGGCGGCGCAAGGGTTTTTCGCCATCGAGCGTACGTGCCCGGCCTGTCACGGACGCGGTGAGATCATCGACAACCCGTGCGGTAATTGCTCCGGCGCAGGCCGTGTCACTCGGGAGCGCACGCTTTCCATCAATGTCCCGGCCGGTGTCGATGACGGCCTGCGGATCCGTCTGGCCGGCGAGGGCGAGACCGGCCTGCGCGGTGGCCCTGCCGGCGACCTCTACGTCTTTCTCTCGATCAAGCCGCACACCTTCTTTCAGCGGGATGGTGCCGATCTGTTTTGCCGCGTGCCGATCTCGATGGTCACCGCTGCCCTGTCGGGGGAGATCACCGTTCCGGTCATCGACGGGTCGCAGACCGAGGTCCGCATCCCGGCAGGCACGCAGACGGCCAAGCAGTTTAGGATCAAGGGCAAGGGCATGCCGGTTCTCCGGTCCCGCGATGTCGGCGATCTTTACATTCAGGTCTTTGTCGAGACGCCCCAGAACCTGTCGAAGCGCCAGCGCGAGCTGCTTCAGGAGTTCACCAGCACGGCATCGGACGAGAACCACCCTGAAAGTGCGGGGTTCTTCTCCAAGGTCCGCGATTTCTTCGATGGCTTGAGCGGCGTTGCGCGATCGTGACGACCTGCGATATCAGGGACGGCGGATCGAAACGGCTCGGCTCCCGTTATCGCTGTGGCGGCGCTGCATCGTCGCCAGCGACACGACGCGTTGCTCCCGCCCTTTGCTGAGCTTCGATCTTGACGGGCACTGGCTTTCGTCGTCTAGCCTTAACTTCCCATGCGTGATCTGAGGACATTGGATCTTGCCGCCGCTCCATCGACCCAGTGCTAAAGCCTATGCCGCCACCGGTTCGGTCCGTGAACGGCGGGAGCCGCTGGAAGATGAGGCGCGTTTCCTGCGCTCTTGGTTCGAGCGGCCCCTCGTCACCGGCTCGGTAACACCGTCGGGCAAGATGCTAGCCCGCATGATGGCATCCTATGTCGACCCCCGCGTGCCCGGCCCTGTCATCGAACTCGGTCCCGGTACCGGTCCCGTCACCGAGGCCCTGATACGTCGTGGCATCGAGCAGGAGCGGCTCGTCCTGGTCGAGTACAATCCGGACTTCTGCAAGTTGCTGCAGAAGCGCTTTCCACGCGCCACGATTCTGCGCGGTGACGCCTACAACATCCGCGAGACCATCGGCGACCTTCTCACCGAGAAGGCTGCAGCCACCGTTTCCAGCCTGCCTCTGTTCACCAAGCCGTTGGAACAGCGTCTCGATCTTCTAAACGCGACGCATACGATCATGCATCCGGGCTCGCCCTTCGTGCAGTTCACTTATGCGGTAGTACCACCGATCCCCGAGCGTTGCGATGCAGGCAGCTACACGGCCAGCCGGTCGAGCCGGGTCTGGCTCAACCTGCCGCCGGCGCGAGTCTGGGTCTACCGCCGTCCCTGAGGGACCGCTGCCGAACGTCACCTGAAGACGCGGCTCATCCGCGGTTCAGCCCATTGTTCCTACCGTTCGATTATCGCGCCGGGATCGCCCCGGCGTCGCAATCGACGGAGACTGACATGGCGTTTCGCGCATTCGCACAGCGGACCAGGGGTTGGCTCGCAGCCGCCGCACTCGCCCTGGGCGTCATTGGCATAGCGCCAGCTATCGTTCAGGCGGCACCACTGGCTCCGGCCGTTGCCTTGGCCGAGCCAGCGCAGACGGGCATTGTTCCAGTCCAGTATGGCTGGGGCGGGCACCACCACCATCATCGCAGACACCATGGCTGGGGTGGACATCACCGCCATGGCTGGGGCGGTCACCGTGGGTACGGTTGGGGCGGTCATGGCCATCACGGATGGCGTCCGCGCCACCATGGCTGGGGTCACCACCACCATCATGGGCATCGCCATGGCGGCCACTACCGCTTCTAGTGAAAAGGCCCCGGCGGGTTCATCCGCCGGGGCCTCTCTCCTTGGTTTTTCATCGCAGTCGGTCGAATAGCGGATGGTTTGAGGAATCGATTTCGCAGTGGCACTACGGAAGAGGAGCTTCCGTCCTGTTGCCACGTCCGCATCGGTCGGCAGAGCTGATCGATTGCTAGAATGGACGCGCCGCGTCGTTTCCAAGCGCCTGTCGGCTGCGGAGCTCTTCAGGCTATTCGCTGGATGATGTGCGGTCGCGGTAAAGGGGCGTCGGGTGTGATCCGGTAAGCAGCCCGCAAAGATGCTTCGGCGGCATCGGCCTGCGTTTCAGTGCGCGCATGGACGATGCCGAGGATGTCGGAGGCATCTCCGGGACGGGCCAAGGATGAAAGACCCACTGCCGGGTCGATGCCGTCCTGGGGCCGAGTGCGCCCGCCGCCTAGCGCGATGACGGCGAGCCCGATCTCGCGGGTCTCGATCTGTGAGACGACGCCCGTGGCGAGAGATTTCACCGCGCGGATTACCGGTGCGACGGGGCGATACCGGTCGGCCTTCTCGATGAAATCGGCAGGGCCACCCAACGCGGAAACCATGCACCCAAAGATCTCGGCCGCCCGTCCCGAATCGCGGGCGTCTTCGACTCTTCGGGACGCCTCGGCGATGTCCGTGGCGAGACCGCCGAGCACCAGCATCTCGGCGCAGAGCGCCACGGTCACGACATGAAAGGCCGGCTCGCAGGTCCGACCGATGAGGTAGTCCACAGCATAGGCCACCTCCAGGGCGTTACCGGCGGAGGAGGCCAGCGGCGCGTCCATATCGGTGATGAGAGCGACCGTCTTCAGCCCGGCATCGTTGGCGACGGTGACGATACTTTCGGCGAGAGCCCGTGCTTCGTCGGTCCCCGCCATGAACGCGCCGGAGCCGATCTTCACATCCATCACAAGGCCGCCGAGGCCGGCTGCGAGCTTCTTCGAGAGGATCGACGCGGTGATGAGGTCGAGGGATTCCACCGTGCCGGTCACGTCGCGGATAGCGTAAAGTCGCCGGTCCGCCGGGGCGAGATCGGCCGTTTGTCCGATGATGGCGCAACCGATGGAGCGGGTGACGCTGCGGAAACGGTCCAGACCGGGCGTGGCGTCGTAGCCGGGAATGCTCGCGAGCTTGTCGAGGGTGCCGCCGGTATGGCCGAGGCCCCGCCCGGAGATCATCGGCACGTAGCCACCGCAGGCGGCGACCATCGGGGCGAGGGCGAGACTCACCGTATCGCCGACGCCCCCGGTCGAGTGCTTGTCGAGGACAGGGCCGGGCAGGTCCCAATCGAGCACCGTTCCCGAATGGGTCATCGCCCGCGTCAGGGCCACGCGTTCGGGCAGCGACAGGCCGCGGAAGAACACCGCCATCGCGAAGGCGGCGGCCTGCCCTTCTGTCACCCGCCCGTCAGTCAGACCCGAGATAAAGCCGATGATTTCAGCATCCGCGAGTACGCGTCCATCTCTCTTGGCCCGGATCAACTCCTGCGGCAGCATCAGGCGCGCTCCCCGAAGCTTTGGGTCAGCGCATCGTGCAGGCTGCTCGCTCCGATGCGGAAGGTCTTCGGTTCGACCCAGTCCGGTCCCATGATCCTGTCGGCTATGGCGAGATACAGGGCGGCATCGGTCACGGTCCGTAATCCGCCCGAGACCTTGAATCCGACAGGTCGCCCGCTGTCCCGGATGGCAACGAGCATCGCTTCGGCGGCTTCCGGCGTTGCGGAGATGGCGCTTTTGCCGGTTGAGGTCTTGAGGAAATCCGCTCCCGCAGCGATGGCGAGGTGGCTTGCGTCGGTGATCCGCATGACGTCCGGCATGGCCCCGGATTCGAGGATCACCTTTAGGATCGCGCGACGGGAGACCTCGCGCACGGCGGCGATCATGTCAGTCGGCGTTCGTGCATCGCCAGCGAGGAACGCCCGATAGGGCAGAACGAGGTCGATTTCATGCGCTCCGTCACGCAGCGCCTCGGCGGTATCTTCCGCGGCGCGCTCGATATCCGTGCCGCCGGCGGGAAAGTTGATCACCGTGGCGATGCGGACGGGCGTACCGGTCAGCAACTCGACGCAGCGCCCGATATGCTGGGGCCAGACGCAGACCGCGGCGACGTGGCTCGCCCGCGCCTTTCCGCAGAGCGTCGTAATGGCCTGATCCGAGCAGGAATCGCCGAGATCGGTGAGATCGAGGAGAGGAAGGGCGCGCCGGGCAATGGAGGAGTCCGGATGATGGGGATCGACGGTCATGCCCCCTCCTACAGCCGTGCGACGAACGCGTCGATGAGACGGGCGAGGTCTAAAGCAGCGGCGGCCGCTGCGCGCTTGGTCTCGTCGTGATGCGGATCGCCGTCTCCGATTCCGGCGGCGAAGTTCGTGACCACGGAGACCGCCGCGACCTTCAAACCGAAGAACCGGGCGAGGATCGCCTCCGGCACCGTCGACATGCCCACGAGGTCGGCGCCGAGGCGCCCCGCCATGCGGATCTCGGCTGGAGTCTCGAAGCTGGGCCCCGAGAACCATGCATAGACACCCTCGTGCAATGGGATCCCGCAATCCTGCGCCGCTTCGTGGAGGGTCTTGCGGGCCGCTGCATCGTAGGCGCCGACCATGGGGACGAAGCGGCCATCGCCCGTCTCGCCGATCAGAGGATTGAGGCCAGACAGATTGATGTGGTCGCTGAGGGCCACGAGGCTGCCCGGCCCCGCCTGCGCCATCAGCGATCCAGCCGCATTGGTGAGGAGAAGGAGCGGGACGTTGAGGGCCTTGGCGACGCCCAGTGGCACCTTCATGACAGCGGCGTCGCCGGTCTCGTAGGCATGGCTCCGTCCTTCGAAAACCAGCACCCGCCGCCCGGAGAGGCGCCCAGCATGGAGGGTGCCGCCATGACCCGTCACGCCGGGAGAGGGAAAGCCTGGAATGTCGGAATAAGCGAGGGAGAGGCCGTCTTCGAGCTTGCCGGCGACGAGTCCGAGGCCCGTGCCGGTGACGACGGCGGCATCGTAGGGACCGACGAAACCGTGGCGCCGGACGGTATCGGTGGCAAGGGAGATGGCTGCGTCAGGCATTGGCGCGCGGGTTCTTGCGGTGCAGGTTGTCTGGGCCGAAAGAATCCGGCAGCAGCGCCTGCAGGGTGAAGCTCTGGCGGATGCCCTCCGGTCCGGCGATGTGGATCGGCGTTCCGGGTGCGGCGAACTCCCTGATTCGCTGGCGGCAGGCGCCGCATGGCGTCACCAGATTCGGGCCGTTTCCGGTGATGAGAATGGCGGTTATGGCGCGTCCGCCGCCGGCGACCATAGCCGCGATGGCGCCTGCTTCGGCGCAGGTGCCGACGGGGTAGGCGGCGTTCTCGACGTTGCAGCCGGCATGCAGGCGGCCGTGCTCGTCCCTCAGGGCCGCGCCGACGGGAAAGTCGGAATAAGGCGCGTAGGCCAGGGACTTAGCAGCAGCGGCCGCCTCGAACAGAGCCGCGAGGTCCGCGCCGATCGTGTCCGTCATCGCATCGGGTCCGGTGGGAGGGTTCGCGTGCCGTTAGAACAGGAACGCCACCCCCCTGTCGAGCGCCATCGGACCCCCTCTTCGAGCGCCATCGGACGCCCTTTCGATCACCGTCGAACGTCATCGACATGGCGCCGTCACGATCCTAGAACGCTCCTTCGATGGTCTCAGTTGGGAAGCGGGCGAGACATGCTGGGTCGGTTCGAACGCAAAGCCTCCGGCGAGGCGACGGTGGAGTATGGCGACGGCACCATGCGCATCGTGAAGCCAGGCAGTTTCGTGCGCTGCGCGGTGACCGGCGAGCCGATCGCCCTCGACAGTCTTCGCTACTGGAGCGCCGAACTGCAGGAGGCCTACATCACGCCGGAGGCGGTGATGAAGCGCTTGGCCGAGCTGGGGCGGTCGCCGGGTTGAACGCCTCGCCCGCGCGGCGCAGCTGGGCGAGAAGGCTCCCCTCGTCGTCGAACCGAAGGATGACGCCGAGTGCCGTCACCCCGGCGGCGAAATCCGCCGGGAGGCGCACCATGTCCTTTTCCGTCGTCACCAGCATCGCGCCCAGGGCGTCGGCCCATGCCGCGAGCGCGGCGAGGTCCGCTGCACCATAGGGGTGGTGATCCGGAAAGGTCCGGGTCTCGATGACGCTGGCCCCGGCCTGGGCCAGGGTCTCGAAGAATTTCTGCGGTCGACCGATCCCGGCGAAAGCGAGCACGGGCTTTCCCACGACGGCTGTCGGCGCGGTCGGAACCAGCTTGCCCCGATGGACCAGCAGCCCCCGCGACACCGCCTCTGCCGCCAATGCCTCGCCCTGGGCGCCTTCGCCGATGACGACGAGGCCGTGGACATGGCGCCATTGCCGCGCGAGCGGAGCCCGTAAAGGGCCGGCGGGAAAGGCCAGGCCGTTGCCGATGCCGCTGCCGGCATCGACCACCGCGAGGGACAGATCCTTGGCGAGGCTCGGATTCTGAAGCCCGTCATCCATCACCACCACATCGGCACCGAGAGCTCGGCAGAGCCTCGACCCCTCGGGCCGGTCCCGGGCGAGGATCGTGCGGGCACCACGTGCGAGGAGGAGCGGCTCGTCGCCCACGTCCAGGGAGGTGTGCCGGGTCGGATCCACCGCCACCGGGCCGGCAAGGCGCCCGCCATACCCACGGGTCAGGAAGGCGGGCTCCACGCCGATCCTCCTCAGCATCTCTGCCACAGCGAGGGCGGTGGGGGTCTTGCCCGCCCCGCCCAGGGTGAAGTTGCCGATGCAGATGACGGGGCAGGCCGCCCGCTCGCCCGCGCGGTCCATGCGGGCGGCGACGCGCGAGCCATAGAGATGTCCGAGGGGCGCCAGGAACCGACCCAGGGGATGACCGGGAACATCCCAGAAAGCCGGGGGTCGCATCAGGAGCTGGCCATGGCCGTGAGCTTCATCTGGGCGATGAAGGGGTCGAGAATCGCGAGCGTTCGCTCCACCGCCCCTTCGAACGGCCGTAGGGCGGCGTTGCCGGCATCCGCCATGGCGCGGGATCGAGGCGTGTCGAGGAGGAGATCGCCCACGGCTTCCGCCAGCTCCCGGGCATCCGCCACCATCATCGCCCCACCGGCCGCGTCGAGGGCGCGATAGACCTGGGCGAAGTTCTGGACGTTCGGCCCGTGCAGGATCGCCGCGCCGAGGCGGGTCGGCTCGATCGGGTTCTGGCCCCCGCGCCGTGTCATCGAGCCACCGAGGAACACCAGCGGGGCGAGGCGGTAGAACAGCCCCAGTTCCCCGAGCGTATCGGCGACGTAGAGATCGACGCCGCCATGGGGGCGGCCGCCGCGCGAGCGCAGGGCGCTCCGCAGGCCGACGGCGGTGGCGCATTCCGCGACGTCCACGCCGCGGTGGGGATGGCGCGGCACGACGATGGTGAGGAGGTTCGGCAGTCTCGCCCTCAGGGCCGCGTGGGCCTCGGCCACCGTGACATCCTCGCCCGGATGGGTGCTGGCCGCGACCCAGACCGGCCGGTCGCCGACGACATCGCGCAGATAGGCGAGCTGCTGCTCGTCCGCCGGGGGCACGGCCGAATCGTATTTGAGGTTTCCGGCGATGCTCACGCGCGGCGCGCCGAGCCGTTCAAAGCGCTCGGCATCGTCCTTGGTCTGCGCGAGGCAGATGGCGATGCGGGAGAGCAGGGCCTCCGCCGTGCGCGGCGAGCGCGCCCAGCCTTTGAACGAGCGTTCCGACATCCGGCCGTTGACGAGGAGGAGGGGGATGCCGCGCTGGTGCAGGGCGATGACCGTGTTCGGCCAGATCTCCGATTCCGCCACCAGCGCCAGGTCCGGCTGCCAATGCTCGATGAAGCGTTCGATCCAGCGCGGCGCGTCGAGGGGCATGTATTGATGCACCGCGCCCGCCGGCAGGCGCCGGCCGATCAGTTCGGCGGCGCTGCGGGTTCCCGTGGTGACGAGGACACTAAAACCCCGGGCGATCATGCCGTCGATCAATCCGACGAGGGAGAGCACCTCGCCGACGCTGGCGCCGTGCATCCAGGCGAGGGAACCGGTGGGGCGGGCTCGCCCGGCAAGGCCACGGCGCTCGGGCAGGCGACCGGGGTCTTCCTTGCCCTTGCGCGAGCGCCAGGCCAGCAGGCCGGCCACTGCCGGCTCACCCACATAGAGCCCGTAGCGATAGGCCTGGAGGGCGATGGTGAGGGGAGGCGTCTTCACGCAAACGGCCCCAGGGCGAGGGAACCGGCCACCGGATCGACGACCCGGTCGAGACGCCCGACGAGGGTGTAGGCGCGGTCGTGTACCCGGTTCATTTCGTTCTCCAGCCGCTGGCGCAAACGCTCCAGTTCCTCCGGTTCGACATCGCGCGGGACGAGGACCGGCTCGCCGAAGACCATGGCGCCCCTGCCGAAGGGCAGCCCGAAACAGGCCTTGTCCCAGCTGTTGAAGCGCAGGTGCCGGCTCGTCACCACCGCGACGGGAATGATCGGCCGACCGGAGAAGCGCGCCAGGGTGAGGATGCCCACGTCGCATCGGCGCGACACCTTGGGCACATCGGCGCTGAAGGCGACGCTCTCACCGTCCTTCAGGGCGCGGATCATGGCGCGCAGGCCTTCCGCCCCGCCCTTCGCCCGGATGTCCCGCACGGCGCGGCCGCGGGCCCCGGAGGCCCGGATGACGCGAACCCCCATCCGGGTGAGAGCGATGGTGTTGATGTTGCCGTCCGCCGAGCGCGAAATGATCGTGGCGATCCGGTCCTGCGGCCGGCGCATGAACGAGATCATCGTATGCTGGCCGTGCCACATCCCGGCGATGAACGGCGACAGCCCGTCGAGCCATGGGTGCGGCCCGGCCGGTTCCACCGTAAAGCGGTTCGTGGCGCGCACGAGGCGCAGGTAGTGATAGGCGGCAAAGCCGAGGCTTTTCTGAACCGGCGGAGACCGGCCGATGCGTTTGAGAAGGCTCATTCACTCGGTTCCACGGGCCGCCGGATCGGCCATCCGTCCAGTCGGTGCCCGAGACGTCCACGCCCGGTTGCGCCGCCGTCGCATCCGCCGAACGTCGCCCGCTCGGGAGCCATAACGGTCCCGCAGGGTCTAACGCCGTTCGAATTGCCCGCGCAACCATGCCGGGACCGCTTCACCCCGTCCGTCCCCGTGGCTCAATCTTCACATGCGTGAGAGCGTCGCGGCGGGAGCGGCGGCGCTTCCGGCAGAGCGCGTCCCTCTTCCCCTTGAGGCTAAAGGCATTCACACATCTCGCGGGCAGCACGGGTCCCCGCTCCTGGAAGGAGAGGGAGCCCTTCGCGCTTCACGCCGAACCTGCTTAAATCGATGGAACGGCTGTCGAGCAGATGTGTGAAGCAAGTTGCTTGTGGGGAGAGGTCAGGAGTTGGGGGCTCCGCCAGCCTCCGCCGGCTGAAGGTCGCCCGACCACCCCCACCTCCAACTCCTCCCCACAAGGGGGAGGAGGGCAGGGCGACGCATTCCGCGAGATCTGCGGATATCGTCAGGAATGACGGCGCGGGTGTCGAAATCGGTGTGAACGGTCCCGCAGATCAGATGGCGTCAGCCCGGATTCGAAGCCCCGGCCGAAAAGGCTCGAGGCTTGACGCGGTAGCCGGGAGTGACGAAGGCGGGCGCCTGTTTCGAAACGGAGACCGATGTTCCGCCTCGCTCACCTCACCGATCCGCATGTCGGCCCCATCGCCCGTCCGCGCCTGCGCCAGCTTCTGAGCAAGCGGGCCACCGGCTACGTGAACTGGCGGCGCGGGCGCAGCCGGCACCACGACATGGAGATTCTCGCGGCGCTCGTGGCCGATCTGCGGACACAGCCCCACGATCACGTCGCCTGCACGGGGGACCTGTGCAACATCGGCTTGCCGAGCGAGTGGGCGACGGCCAGGGACTTTCTCCAAGCGCTCGGCACCCCGGACACGGTGAGCTTCGTTCCGGGCAATCACGACGCCTATGTGCGTGGCTCGCTCGAAGGTCTGTTGAAGGCCTGCGGCGCCTGGACCTCAGGTGACGACGGCACCGACGGGGTGTTTCCGTATCTCAGGCGGCGCGGTCCGCTCGCGCTCATCGGAGTGTCGTCGGCCATTCCGACGAAGCCCTTCGTCGCGAGCGGCCGGCTCGGCCCCCCTCAAATCGAGACCGTCGAAGCCATTTTGACACGCTTGGGCCGCGAGCCCGAACCGCCGTTTCGTGTGGTGATGATCCATCATCCGCCTCAGCCCGGCGGCGCATCGCCGGGGCGCGAACTGAAGGATGCGGAGACGTTCACGGCGATGATCGGTCGCGCCGGTGCGGACCTAATCCTGCACGGGCACAACCATGTGGGAAGCATCAGCTTCGTCCGCGGGCCAGACGGCACCAGCGTCCCCGTGGTCGGCGCTCCCTCGGCCTCGGCGGTGTCGCATGGCGGCGCGTTGCACCGCCGTGCGAGCTATCATGTCTATGGGGTGACCAGAGCGGACGACCGTTATGTCATCGAGGCCAAGGAACGCGGCCTGACGGAGGCCGGGACCATCGCCGACCTTCGGGTGTTGAAGCTGACGCGGCGATGATCGCTCATCCGCCGGCTGCGCCGTATCAGGCCGTCATTGCCACGAGGGGGCGTTGCGCCTGACGGGTGATGCTGGCTTGATACAGTTCGGCCTGGAGCCGGGTGAGGCCGCTCACGAGGGCCGTCGGCCCGCGATAGACCGTATAGGTGCCGTCATGGGTCGGTTTGACGTGAATCGTCTGGGACATAGCGTGTCTCCCGGCCTCAACGAATCGGGCGATTCGTTCTTTCGGAGTAGGCAGTGTTAATCGGGCGTTCATGAGCCGCAAGGCCGGAGGCAGCCTATCCCGCCGACATTCGTCATTGCGCCGCACTGTGACGATGCGGCACGCCGGGCGGCCCGCGGCGTGAAACTCGCGCTCGTTCAACGGGTAACCGTCGGGCGAGTGCGGCGCACCACGATCCGGGAGGGTTGTGTTCTCGATAAGCCTTGGGCGGGTCGGCGAGGCTCTTTCGGATGAGAAACCATGCCGGGGCGCGCGATCGCGGGACACGCAGCGCCGATGTCCACGGGGAGGGTACCGGGAGAGTCCACTGAAGGACCGGCGACTTTTAAGGAAGTAGAAGCGCTTCCTGACGCCACCATACCGAAACACGGGGTCTGCGACGGAGAGCCGGGGTCGGCGTTCATGGCGTGGCCGGAGCGACCAGGGCGGACCAGGATGGCAGGCCAAGAGCGATCGCCCGAGCGACCGGGGAGGCTCCTCGAACTCGACGCCTTGCGCGGGATCGCCGCGATCCTCGTTGTCGTCTTCCACTTCACGGCCGCTTACGGCCATGAGATCGGGTGGACCGGCACTGAGCCTCTGTTCCGGTTCACGTCGGGCCAGGCTGGGGTGGCGCTCTTCTTCGTCATCAGCGGCTTCGTCATCGCGATGACGCTCGAGCGGTCGCGGACGGCCCTCGACTTCATCGTGAGCCGTTTCGCCAGGCTTTATCCGGCCTTCTGGTTCAGCGCCCTGCTCACCACCGGTCTGATCGTCGCCACCGGGTTCAACCCGTTCCATCTGACGATCCCGGGCTTCCTGGCTTCGCTGACCATGGCGAACGGCCTGACCGACATGCCCTTCATCGACCCGGCCTATTGGACGCTGACGCGGGAGATCCTGTTCTACGCATTCTTCGCCGCCGCCTATTTCGGGCTCGGGGCCCGTCACACCACCGGCGTGCTCCTGGCGTGGATCGTCGTGACCTCGCTCTACAACGTGTTCGTGGCCGATACGAACGTCTATGCTTGCCGGACGGCGGCGAGTTGCGGCGCCATCCTGCTCAACGCCACCTTCGCCCATCTGTTTGCCGCCGGCGCGCTCGGCTACAAGATCCATCGCGGCGAGCGCACGCCCCTGGTCCTGGCGAGCCTGTTCCTCGCGATCGCGGCGGCGAGCGTATCCTTCTGGCCGGAGCAGGGATTCCAGCCGTCCTCGTCGCTGAAGGCGGCGTTCTTCGTCGGCCTCGTGATGGCCGCCGCCGCGGGATATCTCAAGTTCCTCCGGTCGCCCGTGCTGATCTTCCTCGGGGCGATCTCCTACTCGCTCTACCTCCTGCATCAGGTGATCGGCTATTTCCTCATCGGCGGGCTCGTCCGGTGGGGGCTCGGCGCCGATCCGGCAATCCTGACGGCGTTCTGTCTCGTCACGATCCTGGCGAGTGCCGTCTGCTACGGTATCGAGCGTCCCGCGCAGCGCGCCATTCTCCGGCTCTATGCGCCCTATCGGGAGCGGCGGCGCGTCGATGCCGTCCCCTCGGTCTGACGGCGCATCGGATCAACGCGTCATCAGCTGACGGATGCGCGCGTCGATGGCGCCCCCGAGAATGGCGTAGCCCAGGCTCGTCGGGTGAAGTTTGTCGGCCATGACCTGTGTCGAGAGATGGCCCGCCGCATCGACCATGGCGCGGCCGGGATCGAGGTAGATCACGCGTCGGTCGTCGCCGCAGCGGCGGATGAGTTCGTTCACCCGCGCATTCCCCACGCGTTCGGGCGACGTGGCGTCCTCGCCCCGTGGCAGGATGCCGAGGAGAAGGATCCTGGTGTCCGGCGAGCGGGCCTGGAGGACGCGGATGATCTCCGCGATGCCGAGCGCCGTGTCCTCGGGCCGGCTGCCCGTGTCGGCATTGTTGGTGCCGATCAGGAGCACGACGAGATCCGGCTTCAGGGATGGCGGCCATTGTCCGTGATCGAGGCGCCAGAGCACGTCCTGGGTGCGATCGCCCCAGACCCCCAGATTGAGCGGCGACCATTCCCCCCAAAACATGCTCCAGAGGCCGGAATCCCACCCTTGCGTGATGGAATCCCCCAGGAAGACGAGGCGGTGCGCGCTGAGATCCCGTCCGCTGAGCCGCGCGGAGAGAGGAGCGCTGCGCTCGCGCAGTTCGGCCACGGATACCGACTGGGGGATTGCCTCGAGCGGCATCGGCTGACGCGGCGCAAGCGCCGGACAGGCGGGCGATGCAATCACCGGTCCTGCGGCGCAGGCGAGGGTGAGACCGAAAACTATATGGAGCAGGATGCGGTGCATGGCCGGCCTCGAGCCGATCCGGGGGAGGGGGCGAGGCCGTGTCGTCAGGATGACTGACTTGCAAGAACCGCTGGCGCTCCCAAGGGGAATCGAACCCCTGTTTTCGCCGTGAGAGGGCGACGTCCTAGACCGCTAGACGATGGGAGCTTTCCGGCCGGTTGGCGATCGTATAGCGACGGTCGGGCGGGGGAGCAAGTGCTGCCGCGCGCTTAAATTCCATCGGCATCGAAAGAGATCGCATCGTGCAAGAACCGCAGGACCGCCGCGTCGTCCTCGACCTGGACGCGCAGGCGGAGCGCATCGACAGGGCGCTCGCCCGCGCGCTGCCGGACGTGTCGCGTTCGCGGCTGCAGGACCTGATCCGCACCGGCCAGGTGAGCAAGGACGGGATCGTCGTCCTCGACCTGTCGCTGAAGGTCGGCGCGGGCGCCGTCCTCGACGTGACCATTCCCGCGCCGGTGGACGCGACGCCGGTGGCGGAGAGCCTCGATCTCGTCATCGTGCACGAGGACGACGACCTGATCGTCATCGACAAGCCGGCGGGGCTGGTGGTCCACCCGGCACCCGGCCACGATGCCGGAACCCTGGTGAACGGCCTCATCGCCCATTGCGGTGAAAGCCTGTCGGGCATCGGCGGCGTGCGGAGACCGGGGATCGTACATCGACTCGACAAGGACACGAGCGGTCTCCTCGTCGTCGCCAAGAACGATCTCGCCCATAAGGGGCTCACCGCGCAGTTCGCCGACCATGGCCGCAACGGGCCCCTGGAGCGCGCCTATCTCGCCCTGACCTGGGGAGCGCCGGAGCCCCGGCTGGGCACGATTGACGTCGAACTCGGACGCAGCCAGCGCAACCGCGAGAAGATCGCCATCATGCGCCCGGGCGAGGGGCGCACGGCGATCACGCATTACGTCGTGGAGGACATCCTGGATGCGGGGACCGAAGTCGCCCTGGTCCGGTGCCGGCTCGAGACCGGGCGGACCCACCAGATCCGCGTCCATCTGAGCCATCGCGGCCATCCGCTTCTCGGCGATGCGGTCTATGGCAACGCCTTCAAGACCAAGGCCGCTCGGCTCGGGCCGTCGGCGCGGGCCGCGCTGGAAGCGTTGGGCCGGCAGGCCCTCCATGCCGCCATTCTCGGCTTCGAACATCCCCGCACCGGGGAGGTCCTGCGCTTCGAGAGCCCGATCCCGCCGGACATGGCCGCCCTCATCGCCGCGCTGAGGGCGAACGAGCGATCCTAGGGAAGCGGGCGGCGCTCGGGTGCGGACCTGTGTCCGGCCGTGGGAACCCTTCACCGCCGGTCCTGTTGCAGAGGTGTCGCTGTCAAGGGTCGCCGGCAAACAGGTGTGCCGGCGCACCCCGGGCCGCGGCCTTTCGTGTCACCTTCGGGCGATCGGCTCGCTGGCGCGTTGATGGCGACGGTCGAGTCACGGACCGCTACCGCACCGTTTCCTTTCCGAGTAGGCTCGGGGAGTGGGACGGTCGGCTCGAAGAGCGGCGGTTCGTTTCTGGTCTGCCCGTTCGGGGGACCTTGCAAGGAGAGATGACTATGGCAGGCGCACTACCCGTGCTCGCCACCGAGGGTGGCCTTTCGCGCTACCTCGATGAAATCCGCAAGTTTCCGATGCTCGAGCCAAACGAGGAGTTCACGCTGGCCAAGAACTGGCGTGAGCAGGGCGACCGCGATGCGGCGCACCGCCTCGTCACCTCGCATCTGCGGCTCGTGGCGAAGATCGCTATGGGCTACCGTGGCTATGGCCTGCCGATCGGCGAGGTCGTGTCCGAGGGCAATGTCGGCCTGATGCAGGCCGTCAAGCGCTTCGAGCCGGACAAAGGCTTCCGCCTTGCCACCTATGCCATGTGGTGGATCAAGGCGGCGATCCAGGAATACATCCTGCGCTCGTGGTCGCTGGTGAAGATGGGCACCACCGCCAACCAGAAGAAGCTGTTCTTCAATCTCCGGAAGGCCAAAGGCAAGATTTCCGCCCTGGACGAGGGTGACCTCAAGCCGGATCAGGTGGCTCAGATCGCGGTCAAGCTCGGCGTGCCCGAGCAGGACGTGATCGACATGAACCGCCGACTCTCTGGCGACACCTCCCTCAACGCTCCCCTCCGCGAGGAAGGGGAGGGCGAGTGGCAGGATTGGCTGGTGGACAACAGCCCGAGCCAGGAGACCGTGCTTGCCCGCGAAGAGGAGGGCCATAACCGTCTGACCGCCTTGCGCGACGCGTTGTCGGTCCTCAATCCGCGCGAGCGCCGCATCTTCGAGGCTCGCCGTCTCGCCGACGACCCGATCACCCTCGAAGACCTGTCGGGTGAATTCGGGGTGTCACGCGAGCGCGTCCGCCAGATCGAGGTCCGTGCGTTCGAGAAGATCCAGGAAGCGGTCAAGCGCAACCTCGCCACCCGCGAGGCGCCACGGGCCGCCGCCCACGCCTGATACCAGGCCTCGATGAGCCCGACTCGTCGAGGCCTGCCACACGACTGCGTGGCGCCCGTCGTCCGCCGGACCTTAACGATCAGGACCTGCGGGTCAGGGTCGGTGAAGCGGGGACGAGACGCCGCATCGGATGTCGATGAGGGAAAAGCCGGTTCCGCTGCTGCGGGACCGGCTTTCTTTTTGCCGCCCCTATCGACGCCACTGCTCGAAGGCGGAACTGATGACCTGGTTACCCGATGAGCCCTTCTCGAAGGTCAGCACGCCGCGAGGTCCGGCGGCGAACTTCATCGGCAGGTCGAACCAGTTGCGGTGCTCCAGAAGATCCGTGTTGCGGTCCACGTCGGCCTGCAGCGACGACAGGCCGATGAGGAACAGGTTCTCCTTCACGCGCACCGGCAGGCCCGATACAGGCGACCCCCGGCCTCCCTCTTCTTCCTTCGCACTCAGCAGGCCGACATCCTGAACGGAATGCGTATCCCCGGCCGGGCTCGTCGTGGTGAAGGCCAGTTCGATGGTGTGGGAGGCGGGGAAGGTGGCGTCGAGGTTCCGCCGGATGGTCATGACCAGAGACAAGCCGGCATCGGCGAAGGTCACACGCCCCCGGATGACGGTTTCCAGCGGCTGGCCCTGCTCGCCGTTCATCGCCTCCAGGCGCCATACGACCATGCCCTGGAAGGTGATCGGCTGGGCGTTTCCGCCCGCCGTGTTTTCCTCGAAGAGAACGGCGCGCTGCGCGACGGCCACATCGGGTTGGGCCGGCGGCTTGGTCGGATCGGCCGGCGTCGCGGCTGGCGGCCGGGCGAGCGTCTGGCGGGCTGAGGCGTCGCGTCGTTCCGGGGAGGGGGGGGCATCCCCGCCGATTCGGTCGGCATATTTCGCGGCCCCGGAATCGGATGTCTCTTCCTGAGCCTCGGTATTGCCGGGCTGCAGGTCCGAGGGTTTGTCGCGCAGCATGAAGGCCGCCACCGCGATCAACCCGACGACGATGAGCAGGACGCTTCCCACGAAGACGTTGCGGATCAGACGAGGGCGGCCCTTGCGCGGGGCCACGACGTCGATGCGCGGGCGGTTGCGCGCATGGCTGCCATCCGCCGCTGCGGGCATCGTCGCGGCTTCGGCGACCGATGGTTCCGGCGTCGGCTCGCTGGCCGGTTCCGGCTCGGTCCCTTCGCTCGCGGTCTCATCGTTCGATGCCTTCCGCGCGGCTTCCCGGGCGGCTTTCCTTTCGGCAACCCTGTCCGCGGATTTCGCCTTGCGGGGCTTGATCGGCAGGACCGTCGCGGGCTCCTGGGAGACCGGAGCCGATCCGTCCCCCACCGGCGGCAGCGGCTCGGGCGCCGACGCATCGGGCTGCGCGCCCGACTGGCGATCCGGTCTGGAAGGGCGGATCCCGAGATTCGGCTCCGGGGCCGGCGGCAGGCCCGGCTCGGCGATGCGGCCTTTCTCGGTGTCGGCGGATCGATCCGGCGCCGCCGCTTCCGGCAGCACGTCGCGCTCCTCCGGTACGGCGAAGACCGGTGGCGCGACATCGTTGGCGACGGCGGCGGGCGGCCCACCATGCTCGCTCTCGACCCTGCTGATCGCGGTTTCGAGGGCCTTGCTCTCGAGGTCGATATCGGCTTCGGACAGGGGCGGTTCGAGCGAACGGAGCTGACCGATCAAGGCGCCGCGTGCCCGGTCGTAGACCGCCTTGCGCAAGGCCGGGGAACGGTCCGGCATCGCTTGGAGCGCTCGTGCCAGCAAGGGGTAATAGTCGGCCATCGAACCTCGGTCCGCCCTATACGGGCCGGCCGGCAGGCCGCCCTCTTCTCACTGCAGGGATGGAACACCCTTGGGCGAGGCGCGTCGGCATCATCCGCGATGTCCGCCCTTCGGACGAGGTCTCATCCACCCGCACGGCGCTTCATCCCCTGTCATTCGTCCACCGGTTGCCCTGGAGGAACCGGTGGACCTCGCCTTGGCCGGACGCTCAATCCTCAAAGGGATTGTGCATCAGGATGGTGTCGTTGCGCTCCGGCGACGTGGAGAGCAGTGCCACCGGCGCTCCGATCAGCTCCTCGATCCGGCGCACGTACTTGATCGCCTGAGCGGGGAGGTCGGCCCAGGAGCGTGCCCCGGCGGTGGTGCCGGACCAGCCCTCGATGGTCTCGTAGATCGGCTCGACCTTGGCCTGCGCCGCCTGGTTGGCGGGGAGGTGATCGAGCACCTGTCCGTCGAGGCGATAGCCGGTGCAGACCTTGATTGCGTCGAATCCGTCCAGGATGTCGAGCTTGGTCAGGGCGATCCCGTCGATGCCGGAGGTCCGCACGGTCTGGCGCACCAGGACGGCGTCGAACCAGCCGCAGCGGCGCTTGCGCCCGGTATTGACGCCGAACTCGCGGCCCTTGGCGCCGATCGTCTCGCCGATCTCGTCGAAGAGCTCGGTGGGGAACGGCCCCTCGCCGACGCGGGTCGTATAGGCCTTGGCGATGCCGAGCACATAGCCGATCGCCGACGGCCCCATGCCGGAGCCGGTGGCGGCCTGGGCGGCGACGATGTTCGAGGAGGTGACGAACGGGTAGGTGCCGTGATCGACGTCGAGGAGGGCACCCTGCGCGCCTTCGAACAGGATGCGCTTGCCCGCCCGGCGCTCGTCGTCGAGGAGCTTCCACACGGTGGTGGCGTAGGGGAGGATCGTCGGCGCGATCGCCTTCAGTTCCGCGAGCAACGCGCCGGCATCGACCTCGTCGATCCCGAGGCCCCGGCGCAGGGCGTTGTGGTGGGTGAGGACTCGCTCGATCTTCGATTCCAGCGTGCTCTCGTCGGCCAGATCCACCACGCGGATGGCGCGGCGGCCGACCTTGTCCTCGTAGGCGGGGCCGATGCCGCGCTTCGTCGTGCCGATCTTCAGGCCGGCATTCGAGGTCTCGCGAAAGTGGTCGAGTTCGCGGTGAAGCGGCAGGATCAATGTCGCGTTGTCGGCGATGCGCAGGGTCTTGGGCGAGATTTCCACGCCCTGGGCCTGAAGCCGGGCGATCTCGTCCACGAGGTGCCAGGGATCGACAACGACGCCGTTGCCGATCACCGACAGCTTTCCGCCCCGGACGACGCCGGACGGGAGCAGGGCGAGCTTGTAGGTCACGCCGTCGATGACCAGCGTGTGCCCGGCATTGTGACCGCCCTGGAAGCGGACCACCACGTCGGCCTGCTCCGAGAGCCAATCGACGATCTTACCCTTGCCTTCGTCGCCCCATTGGGCGCCCACGACGACGACGTTCGCCATTCACTTCAACCTGTCCGGTGCCCGCGTGGAAACGTCCCGCCGCGAGGGCGGGCCGACACGCATCTCCGGGGTCTTTCCGCGATCCCTCGCAGGAAATCAAGCAAACCGCGCCCGAAGGCTTGGGGCGCGCCCAATTCCTAGAGCTGCGCCCGACCACGTTGGGTCGGGGCACATCTCTAGGCCTTTGTTTTGCCGCGCTCTTTTTCGCCGAACCGGCATCCACTTCGGCGGAGAGCGCTCTAGCGCGCTTCCGTCCCCGGTTCGCGGCCCGGCAACTGGCCCGGCTTGATCACCGGCATGCCGCTGTTCCCGCTCTCCGGGGGCTTGACCACCATGCCGGGGGCGGAATTACCGGGCGGCGTGATGACGCCGTCGTTCTTCTCGAGCTTGTCGCTCAGGGTCGAGCCGCCGGTTCCGTCCTCTGACGGACGAACCTTCTCCGGCACCGTCTCCGTGGAGGGCGGGATGTTCGGGGAGGTGTCGCGCCCCTTCAGCGGTGCGTCGGGCGACTGGGCATAGGCGCCCGACGCCGTCAGGGCGAAAGCGAGCAGTGCGGCGTGACGAAACGGTGTCGGCATCGATGTCCCCCAGCAAGTCGGGAGACAAACCGCTCCGGCGGCGATGCAGTTCCTAGGGCGCCGCCGGATGAGATCGGCTCGCCCTTATGCTCCGGCCATCTCCAGATACAGTGCGCGCAGACGCTTCGTCAGCGCCCCCGGCTTGCCGTCGCCCAGTTCGCGCCCGTCGATGTCGATGACGGGCATCACGAAGGCGGAAGCGCTGGTGTAGAAGGCCTCCTGCGCGGCGAACGCCTCCTCCACGGAAAACAGCCGCTCTTCGATTGTCAGACCGGCTTCCTCGGCAAGGCGCATGACGGCGAGGCGCGTGATGCCGGGCAGCAGGGCGGTGGAAAGCGGGCGGGTCACCACCTTTCCGCCGGTGATGATGAAGGCGGTGGACGAGGAGCCTTCGGTGACGAAACCGTCCTCCACCATCCAGGCCTCCGCGACGCCGGCCCTGGCCGCTTCCTGCTTGGCCAGAACCTGGGCGAGGAGCGCCACCGACTTGATGTCGCGCCGCTTCCAGCGGATGTCGGGGACGGTGATGACCTTGGCGCCCCGCTCCGCCAGTGGGTTCCTGGCCACGGTCTTGGCCTGGGTGAACATTACCACGGTGGGTTCGGTCTCGGCCGGCGGGAAGGCGAAGTCCCGCTCGTAGGCGCCCCGCGTCACCTGCATGTAGACGAGGCCCTCGTCGACGCCGTTGCGGCGGACCAGCTCGGTCTCGAGCCGGATCCAGTCTTCGGTCGGGTAGGGATTGCGAATGCCGATCTCGCCCAGCGACCGGTCGAGCCGGGCCAGATGCGCCTCGTTGTCCACCAGACGGCCACCGAGGACGGCCGACACTTCATAGATGCCGTCCGCGAACAGGAAGCCCCGGTCCATGATCGATACGGTCGCCGCCTCGAAGGGCACGAACTCGCCGTTGACGTAGACGATGCGCGACATCGAACTTCCTCTTCTCCGGGCAGAAACGGCGGCTACGCCGCTACGCGATCCACGAAGCACGAAATGTGCTCCGCGGATCGCCGCTTCGGGTACGATTGACGATCAGGCCGTACCGAAGACGCGCGAAAAAATCGTGTCCACGTGTTTGAAATGGTAGCCGAGGTCAAAGCACTCCTCGATCTGCTCCGGGCTCAGCGACGCGGTGACGTCCGCATCGGCCTTCAGCAGGGTGAGGAAGTCGCCTTCGCTGCGCCAGACCGGCATGGCGTTGCGCTGGACCAGGCGATACGCGTCCTCGCGGGACACGCCCGCCTGCGTCAGGGCCAGAAGCACCCGCTGGGAGTGGACGAGGCCGCCGAGCTTGTCGAGGTTGCGCTGCATCTGCTCGGGGTAGATCAGCAGCTTGTCGATCACGCCGGTGAGCCGCCCCAGGGCGAAGTCGAGGGTCACCGTCGCGTCGGGGCCGATCATGCGCTCCACCGAGGAATGCGAGATGTCGCGCTCGTGCCAGAGCGCCACGTTCTCCATGGCGGGCAGCGCGAAGGAGCGCACCATGCGGGCGAGGCCGGTGAGGTTTTCGGTCAGCACGGGATTGCGCTTGTGCGGCATGGCCGACGAGCCCTTCTGGCCCTCGGAGAAGAACTCCTCCGCTTCCAGAACTTCCGTGCGCTGCAGGTGGCGCACCTCGATGGAAAGGCGCTCCACCGAGCTCGCGACGACGCCCAGGGTAGCGAAGAACATGGCATGGCGGTCGCGGGGGATGACCTGCGTCGAGACCGGCTCGGGCGTGAGGCCCATCGCCTTGGCGACATACTCTTCCACGCGTGGGTCGATATTGGCGAAGGTGCCGACGGCGCCCGAGATCGCGCAGGTGGCGACTTCCTCGCGGGCGGCGACGAGGCGGGCGCGGGCGCGCTCGAACTCGGCATAGGCCTGGGCGAGCTTCAGGCCGAAGGTCACCGGCTCGGCATGGATGCCGTGCGAGCGACCGATGGTCGGGGTCAGCTTGTGCTCGAAGGCCCGGCGCTTGATCGCGGCGAGCAACGCATCGACATCCTTGATCAGGATGTCGGCGGCCCGGACGAGCTGCACGTTGAAACAGGTGTCGAGGACGTCCGACGAGGTCATGCCCTGGTGCACGAACCGCGCATCGGGGCCGACGATCTCGGCGAGATGCGTCAGGAAGGCGATGACGTCATGCTTGGTGACCGCCTCGATGGCGTCGATGCGGGCGACGTCGAACACCGCGTCGCGGCCCCTCTCCCAGATCGTATCGGCGGCCTCCTTGGGCACCACGCCGATCTCGGCCAGCGCCGTGGTGGCGTGGGCCTCGATCTCGAACCAGATGCGGAAGCGGCTCTCGGGAGACCAGATCGCCGTCATCTCGGGGCGGCTATAGCGGGCAATCATACGGGCGCCTCGGGTCGGACGGATGGGGACAATGAGGCTGGCGCCTAGCATGAGCGCGGCCTGCGCTCAACGCGCGGCCCCAGGAGCGCTCTGTGCGAAGTGATACATTTTTGCATCGCTCCGGTGAAACCAGAGATGCTCGACTCTCAGTGCTGCTTTGCGGGCGAAGCGTTTTCTACCACGCGTTCCGTCGCTTAGTCGGTATCTTAGAACGTTTATTAAATGACTTGTAAAATTGGAATGTTGTCAACCCGGCTATGACAGGTTGCCGATCAAATATGCGTGTCTATTAGTCGAATGGGCTCTGCAGTTAAGCGTGATATTTCTCCGCTTATGCAGAATAGTACCAATAGAGTCGAGACTCGCCGATGCATCCCTTTGCCCGTATACGTCTGATCACGGTTCTCTCGGCCGTGCCTTTCCTATCGGACGTGCGGGTCGTGGAAGCACAGGCCGTCGCCGCCGTTCCCGGCAACCACACTGAAGTGACCCTCGACCAGCTCAGTGTGGACGGGGTGGGGGGCAATAGCGTTGGCTACCGCGCCAACCGCAGCCGGAGCGCGACGAAGACGGACACCCAGCTGATCGATACCCCGCAGGCCGTGACGGTCGTGACGCGCGAGCAGATCCAGGATCAGGGGTTCCAGGGCGTCACCGAAGCGTTGCGCTACGTGCCCGGCGTGTTCCTGCACCAGGGCGCCGCCAACCGGGACGAGGTCGTGATCCGCGGGCAGCAATCCAGCGCCGATTTCTACGTCAACGGTATCCGCGACGACGCGCAGTACTTCCGCGACCTCTACAACGTCGAGCGCATCGAAGTGCTCAAGGGACCGAACGCGATGATCTTCGGTCGCGGTGGCGGCGGTGGCGTCGTCAACCGCGTTCTCAAGGACGCTACCGGAACTCCGGTTCGGGAAGTCATCCTTCAAGGTGGCCAGTACTTCAACAAGCGGGTCGCCGTCGATGTCGGCGACCGGGTCTCGGACAGCGTGTTCTTCCGCCTCAATGGAATGTTCGAGGACAGCGGTACCTATCGTGACTACGTCGACCTGCGGCGCTGGGGCATCAATCCGACGGCAACGATCCTGCTCGGGCCCGAGACTACGCTGAAACTGTCCTACGAGTATTTCCACGACGACCGGACGGCGGATCGCGGCATCCCGTCCCAACTCGGGCGGCCCTATCGCTATCGCGACAACATCAGAACCTTCTTCGGCAATCCCGACCTCAGCTACTCGCGTGTGGACGCGCATATCGCGACGGCGGTTCTCGATCACCGCTTCACCTCGGGCGTCGAGATGCGGAGCCAGTTCCGCTATGCCGATTACGACAAGGCCTATCAGGTCGTGTATCCGAGCATCCGCGCCGGCGGTGCGGTGAACGCCGCCGGGACGACCGTCGATCTCAGCGCGTTCAACAACGACACGCCGAGGACGAACTACTTCAACCAGAACGATTTCACTTACAAATTCGCCACGGGGCCGCTGGCCCATACGCTGCTCGCGGGTTTCGAACTCGGCAAGCAGGAAGGCATCACTTACCGGGAAGACGGCTTCTTCGCGACGACCGGAACGCAGACGCTGACCGTCAATCCGCTCTCGCCGGTTTCGCGCGTTCCCGTCAGCTTCCGCAACCTGGCCTCGGCCTCCAACAGCCGCTACGACCTCGGACTGGCTGCGGTCTACGTCCAGGATCAGATCGAGATCGGTCCCCATGTCCAGGTGATCGGCGGCCTGCGCTACGATCACTTCGATTTCTCCTCGACGGACCGGCGCACCAACGTCACCAATTCCCGCATCGACGATCTGCTGTCGCCCAGGGTCGGGTTGGTGTTCAAGCCGGTGGACAACCTCGCCTTCTACGGCAACTACAGTGTGTCGTATCTGCCATCCGCCGGCGACCAATTCAGTGCCTTGTCCGAGGGGTTGGCCATCGCCGAACCGGAGCGGTTCGAGAACCGCGAGGTCGGCGTGAAATGGGACGTCTCGTCGACGCTCCAGCTGACGGGCGCTCTCTACGACCTCGACCGTTTCAACCAGCGGCTCGCCGATCCGAACCGCCCCGGCTTCTTCCTGCTGAGCGGCCAGACCAACGCGAAGGGCGTCGAGATCGGCGCCAACGGCTTCGTCACCGATTGGTGGCAGGTGGCGGGCGGCTATGCCTTCACCGATGCGCGCATCGTCAGCGGGTTCAGTTCTGCGGCCATCGTTCCGGGCAACCATGTCGGGTTGGTGCCGTTCAACGCGGTCACCGTGTGGAACAAGTTCGCGGTCACGCCGTCCTTCTCGTTCGGCGTCGGCGCGATCCACCAGACCCATACGTTCGCGGCGGCCGACAACACGGTCAGGCTCCCCGGTTACACCCGTTTCGACCTCGGCCTCTTCTATCAGGTCACGGATCTGGTGCGGGCGCAGATCAACATCGAGAACGTCTTCGACCGGGGCTACATCGCCACGGCGGACGGGAACAACAACATCAGCCCGGGCGCGCCAAGGATCGTTCGCGCCCAGGTCGTCGCCAAATTCTGAGACATGGCTCGCGTCGACGCCGTTCCAACGGATGATCGGGGCGGCGGCCTACTCCACCCGCTGCCAGCCCGGTCCCATCAGGCGTTCCTGGGGGCGGAAGCGGGCCTTGTAGTCCATCTTGCGCGAGCCATCGACCCAATAGCCGAGATAGAGATACGGCAGGCCGAGGGAGGCGGCGCGGCGGATATGGTCGAGGATCATAAAGGTCCCGAGCGACCGCTGGGCCTCCGCCGGATCGTAGAAGGAGTAGACCATCGACAATCCGTCGGAGAGCACGTCCGTCAGGCACAGGGCCACGGTCGGCCCGGTGCCCCGGCCGTTGATCGCCGTATCGGGACCACGCCGGCGATAGGCCACGAGATGGGTGTCCACATGGCTGTCCTCGATCATCATGGCGTAGTCGAGCACGGTCATGTCGACCATGCCGCCATCGCCATGGCGCGCATCGAGATAGCGGCGAAACAGGGCATATTGCTCCGAGGCCGGGCGGTTGGGCTCGGGATTGCCGATGAGATCCGCGTTTCGCTGAAGGATGCGGCGATGACTCGCCGAAGGCAGGAAATCTGCCACCACCACCCGCACCGAGATACAGGCCCGGCAGGTCTCGCAGGCCGGCCGATAGGCGATGGTCTGCGAGCGCCGGAAGCCACCCTGGGTGAGGATCTCATTGAGGTCACGGGCGCGCCGTCCCACGAGATGGGTGAACACCTTCCGTTCCTCCTGCCCCGGCAGGTAAGGGCAGGGCGAAGGCGCCGTCAGATAGAATTGCGGTGTGTCGCGGGGATGGCTCGTCACGCTTGTAGCTGACCTCGGGGCCGGCGGGAGCGTTCCCCGCACGAGACGAGTGTACCCGCCCCGCGGCGGGGCTCAAGTGGGTGAGCGTCGCGGCGCCCCATTTTCACGAGGGTGACTGGCATAACAGGGCTGCTGCCCGTATCGATGCCGCAATGTGGAGACTGGTCGCGTTTCCGACCCAATTCAGGATGAATGCACCCGTTGTCGCGGGGCGGCCATCGATGACGGGTGGAAACACGGTGGCAAAGTTCGCGCGAGCATGGTGCCCGCCGCCTTCCGGTGGTGGGCCGGACATGTGATGCGGCATCACGGGATCGTCGGTCCCCGCCGCTGCCAAGGGTGAACCCGATCTTTCAAGACCGGATAGGGAAATCGTCTTATCAACGCTCTCGAAACATCGATGCCGCGTTCCGACCGGTCGCGTGAAGCCTCGGCGGGTCCCGCGCGGGAGAAGGCCGGACCGGCGGATTATACCCGTCGTGTCGTCACTGTCCTGCTCGCCGCTTTCCTCGTCCGTCTCGTGGTGGTGCGGTTTCTCGACCTCACCTTCATGGAAACCTATGGTGCGGTCGTCGCGAGGCAGCCGTCCCTCTCGTTCTTCGACCAGCCGCCGCTGACATGGTGGACGATCGCGGGCGCCATGCGCCTGTTCGGGTCCGACGATGCCTTGATCGTGCGCCTGCCGTTCCTTGTCATGTCGGTGATCTCGGGCTGGCTGATCTATCGGATCACGACGCGTCTCTTCGATTCCCGTGCGGGATTCTACGCGGTCTGCGCCTATCTGCTGTCGCCGCTTCTGGGACTTTCGGATGGGAGTCTCGCCCAGACGAACGGGCCGATGACCGTCTTCATTCTCGCGGCCCTCCTGACGTTTCTTCACATCGACTTCGCCGCTCGGCGCATCCGCGACAACGGGGTCTGGTACACCTGCGCATTCCTGTTCGGATGCGCCCTCGCGTCCAAGTATCTCGCGATCCTCCTGGTCCCCGGACTGCTCGTCGCCGTGGCGAGCCGGGCGGAGGGGAGGCGCTGGCTCCTGCGTCCTGCCACCTATCTCGGCCTCGTTGTCCTGCTGGTACCGCTCCTCCCGGTCATCGTCTGGAACGCCGAGCACGGCTGGGTCTCCTTCCTGTATCAAGGTGCCCGCGCCGGTGGGGACGGCAGCATCAACCTGGCGCGGGCGTTCCGCTGGACCCTGACGCAGGTCCTGATCGTCCATCCCCTCGTCTTCGGCCCGGCGCTGTACATGCTGTATCGCGGCCTTCGAAACGGGCCGAGGCAGGAGGGGCCCTGGCTTCTGGCCTGCATGTCCGCGCCCGTGCTCGTGTTCATCTTCGGCGTCATGGTGTGGAGCAGCCACCCGCTGCGCGGCTATCACTGGGCATCCATGGGCTATCTTCCGCTGCTGCCTCTCGTCGGCGCCTGGGCGGGTGGCCTCGCCGCGGATCGGCCGGACGCTGCACGGCGCTGGCTCGCCACCCTGGCCGCGACGACGATCCTGGTGATCGGTCTTCTCATGGCCCACGTCTTCACCGGCTGGGCCGAGCGGGTCGCCCCGGCCAAGGCTTTCCGGTCGCAGGATCCGATCCTGTTGGAACTCTACGATTGGGACGATCTTCCCATCGCGCTGGCGGCGCGCGGGTTCGAGCCCTCGCGGACCTTCATCGCCGCGACCCGTTGGGAGGATTGCGCCAAGGCCTTCTACGCCGTCGGGGACAGGTTCCGCAGCCTGTGCCTCGCAGGCGACAACATCCACTTCACTTATCTCGCCGATGCCGAGAAATTCCGTGGCATGGATGCCGTCATCATCGACAGGTATGCCAATCTCGATGCGGTCAGATATAATCTCGACAGGCATTTCGAGGCGTTCTCGGAAGAGGCGCCCATCCGCCTGAATTTCCACGGGCGCAAGATGCATGATCTCAGGATCGTCCGGGCGACCCATTTCGATGGGACCTGGCCAAAGCCCAGGATCGGCGCGAAAGGCCGCCAGTGACGCTTCCCTCTACCCAGCCACCGTCCGATTCGCAGGCGGATCGGCCCCTCCTCACGATCGTCATCCCCACTTTCAACGAGCGGGACAACATCGCGGTCATCTGCGGCCGGATCGCCACCGCGCTCGCGCCGCACCGTTTCGAGGTGATCGTCGTCGACGACAATTCGCCCGATGGTACATCCGCCGTCGTCGAAGAACTGGCGAAGAGCGATCCGCGGATCAGGATCATCACCCGGACTGGCCGGCGGGGGCTCGCGGGAGCCTGTATCGAGGGGATGCTGGCGGCGCGTTCCGACCTCGTCGCCGTGATGGATGCGGACCTGCAGCACGAACCGGCGACGCTGACGCCGATGCTCGACCTGATGATGTCCACCGAGTACGACGTGGTCATCGCCAGCCGCTACCTCGACGATCCCGACGTGGCGGCCTTCTCGTCCGTCCGCAAGGCCCTGAGCAATGCCGGAAACCGGCTGGTGCGAGCCTTTCTGCGGGTTCAGACCAGCGATCCCATGAGCGGCTTCTTCCTCATGCGCCGGAGCATTCTGGTGAAGGCCGCCCCACGCCTGAGCCGCGACGGCTTCAAGCTCCTGGCGGATATCCTGGCCCAGGGTGGGCGGTCGCTGAAGATCGGGGAAGTGCCCTATGTCTTCGGCCCTCGACTGACCGGACAAAGCAAGCTCGACGAAAGGGTTCTCTTCGATTTCGCGGTCCTTCTCATCGCGAAATCGGCCTTCGGCGTGCTCCCGACCCGGTTCGTCTCCTTCGCCCTCGTCGGCGGCCTCGGCGTCCTCGTCCACCTGTCGCTGCTGGGGCTCATGCTCTTCGCCCTGAACGACAATTTTCTGATGTCCCAGACTATCGCCACGCTCGGCGCGATGACGGCCAACTTCTTCCTGAACAACATCCTGACGTATCGGGACCAGCGGATCGTCGGCGCCGACCTCCTGCGCGGGCTCGCGGTCTTCTGCCTGTCCTGCTCCTGCGGCGCGTTCAACAATATTCTCGTTGCCCATCTCGTCTACACAGGGACCGGCATCTGGTGGCTGGCCACGGGAGCGGGCATTCTGGTGGGCGCAGCCTGCAACTACGTGCTGTCGGCTCTCACCGTATGGCGGCGCTTCGAAAAGCGGCCGGACCGGGAGACGCAGGTCCACCGGAGCGACGCCGCTCCGGCGAAGAGCGGCGGAGAACTCGGCATTCCCCAGCCTCCCTCCCTATCGCGGTAAAGGCGAAGTCCCAGCTGGACTTGGCCCAGTGTAGGCTCAGATCCGCACCACCGCGAGGCCGACCAGCACGTCGTGACCCAGGCGCCGGTCCGACCTCATGAGCCCGAACAGGATATCGACGAACCATAGCAGGAACGTCGAGATGGCGACGTAGAACAGCAGGGCGTGGATGGCGGCGGTGAGGAAATCCACCCGCAGGCCGCTGGCCGGGGTCACCACGCGCAAACCCATCATCCGCATGCCCCAGGTGCTCTGGGCGGCGCCGCCCACCGTCACCGCGCTGTAGAGGATGCCGCTGGCGGGAAGGATCGCGAACAGGGTCCAGCCGAGCCCGAAGGTCAGCACTCCGAGCACCGTTATCGCCAGGGTGAGGAGCGCGGTGAAGCCCAGGATAAAGAGGATGTCGAGGAGATAGGCGACGAAGCGCGCCCCGAGGCTCGCCCGGACGAAGGGGACCGGAAGGCCATTCGGGAACCCGGTCCCGTAGCGCTCGGCATAGCCGGCGGGGTCGTAGCCTGGGGGCGTGTTGAGCATGGCCGGGAGCCTTTGACAGGGGAGACGATTCTCCTTCACGGGAAGACATGGGAGGACCCATGCCTTCGCTCAAGGTCACACGGGCTTCACCGGGTTCGAGGTCAGGCGGATTGCTCGATCACGCCGCGCCAGCCGAGCCCGCGATACGTCTCGTAGCCCGGCGTCTCGTGGAAGGCGACGAGGCGCCCCGCTGCATCGATGTAGCTTCCCTGGCTCCGTCCGTCCGTGCGGAGGGGATAGCGCTCCGTGAGGAGGCCATTGCCCCTGGAACAGGCGATGACGCGGTTCTCGGCATCGAGCAGCATGACACGGCTATGGGCCCGCTCCGCCGGCGCGAGGCGGACACCCTCGACGATGGTGCGTGCCTGCGGCTCCCAGTCGAAATGGATCGCGAGGAAACCGATCGCCTTACCGTTCGTCTCGCCTCCTTCCCGCACGGAGGCGACATAGGTGGCGCTCTGCGCGCCGTTGAGCGCGGCGACCCGTGCCACGTTGGCCACCGCGAACTCATCGCCGGAGGTCAGCGGCTTGGCGCGGGCGAACCACGGCTCCTGGCTCACATCCTGGCCGACGACATTGAACCGGTCGGGCCGGCCATTGGCGATGACCTTGCCGTCGAGGCTGCATAGCCAGAGATCGAGATAGACCGTGTAGGCGGAGAGGATGACTCCGAGCCGGTGGGAGGCGTGGTTTCTGACCGCTTCGGTCGGAGCGACGGCGCATGCGACGACCGCGGCATCGGTCGCCCACCACCTTACGTCGCAGGTCCGCTCATAGAGGTTCCGGTCGATGATCTCCACGGCGTTGAGGGCGAGATCGATGCAGCGCGCGGAACGGGTCTCACTGGCCAAGTGCTCCACGGCCTGGGTCAGGCTGTCGACGCCGTCGCCGAGAGCGTTGCCGAGGCCCGAGACGAGGCCCTCGATCTCGCCCGCGACGCTGCGAACCTCATTGGCGACGACGGAGAAGCCGGCACCGCGCTCGCCCGCATGCGCCGCCTCGATGAGGGCGTTCAGGGCCAGCAGATTCATGCGCCGTGTGATGGACTTGATCGATCCGACGCTACGATGGGTGAGAGACTTCAGCTGCTGGGTCGATGTCTCGACGAGCATCGAGAGACTGTCGGCCGGATGATCTATCTCGTTCAGTTTTGTCGACATCGCATCCTCGAAAGGGACAAACCAGGCTCGACGCCTGGTATTTCAAATATCTTTTCAAGATCGAGATTGGCCGGCAGGCGACCCGGAACGATGCGAGGTCTGCCGGTCAGAGACAATCCTGTCGCCTCCCCAAGCAAACCCAAGCAATAAGAGTGCCAGGGCCGCGCGAATGCCTAGCGCGCCGGCGCGGGGTCGTTTGCCTCGGAATCTAACGTCTCGAGATAATATTTCTTAAGCATGAAAAGCGCTCCGCCCGACACCGCCTTGTGATCCATGCGGACGCCGATGAGACCCGCGCCGCCGTCGAACAGGCAGTCGATGCGGTGCTGGCGTTGGCCCAGAGCGTAATCGACGCGCACGCTGTCGGGCGCCGACCCACGGCCGACATGGAGCAGCCGGGGCGAGAGGTCGGATGCCACCAGCGCAGGAAGAGTCCGCCGGCAGGTGGTGATCCGTAACCGGTCGACGGAGCTGTCGCAGGCCGTCAGAAATGCGACGACCGCAATCGGCAGGAGCGCGCCGGGGGGCCGAGCCGCCCGCGGGCGCATCTCAGATGCCGTCGCGCAGGCGTTCGGCCACGCGGGGCGCGTAATAGGTCAGGATGCCGTCGGCGCCGGCGCGCTTGAAGGCGAGGAGGCTCTCCGTCATGGCGCGGGTGCCGTCGAGCCAGCCGTTGAGGGCGGCGGCCTCGATCATCGCGTACTCGCCCGAGACCTGATAGGCGAAGGTCGGAACGCCGAACGCGTCCTTCACCCGGCGGATGATGTCGAGATAGGGCAGGCCCGGTTTGACCATCACCGAATCCGCGCCCTCCTCGAGATCGAGGGCGACTTCCCGGAGGGCTTCGTCAGAATTGCCCGGATCCATCTGGTAGGTGCGCTTGTCGCCCACAAGGGCGGCCGAGGTGCCGATGGCGTCACGGAACGGGCCGTAGAAGGCGCTCGCATATTTCGCCGCGTAGGCCATGATCTGGACATCGCGAAAACCGGCCTTGTCGAGGCCGGTGCGGATCGCGCCGACGCGGCCGTCCATCATGTCGGAGGGGGCGATGATGTCCGTGCCCGCCTCGGCCTGGATCAGGCTCTGCTCCACGAGGAGCGCCACCGTCTCGTCGTTGAGGATGGCCCCGTCCTCGATCAGGCCGTCATGTCCGTGGCTGGTATAGGGATCGAGGGCGACGTCGGTCATCACGCCGATTTCCGGCACCGCCCTCTTCACGGCGCGCACGGCGCGGCAGACGAGGTTGTCGGAGTTGAGGGATTCCGATCCGGTCGGATCGCGCAAGGAGGCTTCGGTATAGGGAAAGAAGGAGATGGCCGGGATTCCGAGCCGGGCCGCGCGTTCCGCCTCGCGGACGATCTCGTCCACGCTGAGGCGCTCCACGCCGGGCATCGAGGCGATGGGCTCGCGCCGTCCGCTCCCCTCGATGACGAAGAGCGGCCAGATAAGGTCATCCACCGTCAGGGTATTTTCGCGCACGAGGCGGCGCGACCACTCCGCCTTGCGGTTGCGCCGGGGGCGCTGGGTGATGCTCAGCGACGCGGCGGAACTCGCCTTGGCGCTTTCGATGGCGAGGGGACGCGGGGTCGGGGTCGCTTCGGTCATGGTCTCTACGTCTCGAAGGCCCGTCGCGGGCGCGTCGGGGCCGGCCTAACACATCCCCAAAACTCTTCGAAACCCGGTCCGATCGCCGCCCCCCGATTGACGGGTCACGACAGAGTTCGTCTAAGCGACCCTGTGAACGCGGCGTTTCCTTGACCCCGCACCGCGCGACACGCGCGGAATCCCGCGAGCCCCCGAAGGTGAGGCGGCCCCCGACCGGAGGCCAATCGGAGACGATGGATGACAGGCGCAGACGAGCCGGAGATCCTGTTCGAGCGGCGTGGGTATGCCGGCCTGATCACCCTGAACCGGCCTAAATCCTTGAATGCGCTCTCATTCTCCATGACGACAGCGATGTATCGCGCCCTGTCGGAATGGGAGCGCGACGACACGATCACCCGCGTGGTCGTCCGCGGCCGGGGCGGGAGGGCGTTCTGCGCCGGCGGTGACATCCGCCAGATCCACGACCTCGCCCGCCGGGGGCTGGACGACGAGGTGAAGCGGTTCTGGCTCGCGGAGTACCACCTCAACGCCTATGTGAAGCGCTATACGAAACCCTACATCGCCCTGATCGAGGGGATCGTCATGGGTGGCGGGGTCGGCCTGTCCCTGCACGGGAGCCACCGGGTGTCCTCGGAGCATTACAGCTTGGCGATGCCGGAAGTGGGAATTGGGTTTTTTCCCGATGTGGGAATGACCCATTCGCTGCCGCGCCTGGCCCGTCGCGCAGGGGTCTATCTGGCCCTGACCGGCGCCCGGATCGGTGCCGGCGATGCCCTCGCTCTGGGGCTCGCCACCCACCATTCGGCGGCGGAGAAGTTCGACGCCATCACGGACGAGCTCGCCGGAGGTGGCGCCATCGAACGGGCTTTCGACCGCCACGCGACGGCCTTTCCGGAGGTCGGCCCGATCACGGCGCATGGCGCCACGATCGAAGCCTGTTTTTCCGCCGACAGCGTCGCCGGGATCCTCGCGAGACTCGACGCGGATGGGTCGCCCTTCGCCACCGAGACCGCCGCCCTGATGCGCACACGCTCTCCCCACTCCCTGTGCATCGCCCACGAGCAGATGAGGCGGGGGATCGGCATGGAGTTCGCCGAGGCGATGCAGGCGGAGTATCGCCTCGCCATGCGGGCCATGCACTGGCACGATTTCCACGAAGGGGTCCGCGCCGTGCTGGTGGACAAGGACAATCGCCCGGACTGGCGACCCGCCGCCCTGGCCGACGTGGACCCGGCCGGGATCGCCGAGGCCTTCACCGACCTGCCCGACGGCGACGCGCCGAGATTCGATGGATCGCAAAGGATGTCGTCATGAGGGGACTGACCAAGGTCGGCGCGACGCGGGACGGGCGCGGGCGCGCCAGTAACGTGGCCGGCGACCGCATCGAGCGGTCGCCGCGTGTACCGCAGACGGGCTGGGACGTGGTCCTGGTCTGGTTCATGCGCGTCACGGCCGTGTTGTGGCTGGCGAAGGGCGTCTCGACCTGGGCGACGATCCTCGACATCTTTCCGGGAGCGCGCCCGTTCGAAGCCGAATCGCTCGGCCGCCAGACCGTCATCGTCTACTTCGCCGTCATCGACTTCATGGCGGCGATCGGGATGTGGCTCACCAGCGCCTGGGGCGGTGTGGTCTGGTTGCTGGCCGCCACGAGTGCCGTCACCCTGGCGATCCTCACGCCGCATCTGCTGCCGATGTCGATTCCGGTCCTCGGAAGCCTGGGAGCTATTATTGTGATCTATTTCGCTTTGTCTTGGGCTGCGGCCCGTGAGGTCAGGTAAACAACACCTTACTGAATTACTTTCATTTTGTGTTTACCGACAGAGGTAAATCGCCTATTCATCGTATCGCTTAAACCGTCTTTCATCCGTCACTCGTAGATTGGCTTCATAAGCGGTACCGAACACAGCGGCGCCCGACCCAAGAACCCTGACGAGGCATCCCGATGAAGTCCCAGTCCGCCAAGGTGATCGAGAGCAACACCTCCGCCGAGACCAGCCCGGCGCACGGTTCCTACCTCGAAGCGCTGCACCTCGTGGAGCGTCTTCACCGCCGCCTTCTCGACGTGATCAAGGACGAGTTCGAACGTCGCGGTCGCGAAGACGTCAACAGCGTCCAGGCGCTGCTGCTCTACAACATCGGCGACAAGGAACTGACGGCCAGCGAGCTGCGGACGAAGGGCTACTATCTCGGCTCCAACGTCTCCTACAACGTGAAGAAGCTCGTGGAGGCCGGCTACCTCCACCACGCCCGGTCGAAGACCGACCGGCGCTCGGTCCGGATCAGCCTCACCGACAAGGGCCGCACGATCCACGACATTATCCAGGGCCTCTACGACAAGCACGCCCGCACCATCCAGCCGATCGGCGGCATCTCCGACGACGATTTCGGACGCCTCAACGTCGCCCTCGGCCGCCTCGAGCGCTTCTGGACCGACCAGATCCGCTACCGGCTCTAAGTGCCAGTTTGATCAGTTTTTCCGAGGTTTCGCCTCATCCTGAGGTGCCGCGTAGCGGCCTCGAAGGAGGCTTCCAGGGATCGCGTGACCACTGGAGGGCTCCTTCGAGGCCCTTTGCTCAAGCAAAGCGCACCTCAGGATGAGGTGGTTTGTTCGGACGATAGATTTGGCTGCCGTTCAACTCTGGCATGAGTATCTGCTGAAGAGTCTCATTAAGCGGGCATAGAGAACTGCTCTGAAACGAGCGCACGCCATCGACCCGCTCGTGCTCGACCTCCAAAACGCCCCGGATCCGTCTCCGGCCATTCTTCCGGTCGGCCCAGCCCTATGACGGCTGCTCCTCGCCGACATGCTCTTCTTCCTCGGTGAGAGGAGGCGTTTCGTCGGCATCGTCTCCGACCAGCTCGTCGAGTTCATCGATCAGATCGTTCACCTGATCTTCCGTGGCGAGGATCCGGAAGATCTCGCCGTCCACGGTTTCGATGGTCAGGCGATAGCCGCCGTCCGTCTCGTCGGTGAGGACACGAGCCAGCTTCTTCGTCGGTGTCATGTGGAGTTCCTATCGTCAGATCCCGCACCAACTCCCCATCGCGCCGGTCGACGGGGTGAGGGAGGTCGTGCGGACGGGTTCGGTTGCGGATCAGATCAGGTCGGAAAAGACGCGATGGGACCAGGCCGTGGATGCGGCGGGGCGGGACGGGGCTCGCTGCGGTTCGGCGCGCGCGGGCTTTGAGCCCCTCGGACCGGGCGTCGTCTTCGCCTGCCGCTGGGGCTTGTGAGGGCCGCCGACCGCGTCGTGTTCGAAGAGAAGGCAGGCTCCGTCCTCGTCCGAGATCCAGCCTCGGTCCGCCCAGCCGATGAAGCGGCCATCGTAGGCGTAGACCTTGTCGTCATGGATGAAGGCCGCGGCTCGACCGTTCCAGAGGTAGAGGGAGTGTCCGTCGTGGCAATAGGCCGCCTCGCTGCCGTTTCTGTCGAAGAACTCGATCATGGACGGCTCATGCCCCGATCTGGCTGTTGTGGAGCGTGCGGAGCTCGACATAGCTCATGGTCTCGCTGCTCCAGGTCGGTCCGTCGGAATCGTGCAGGCGCTTTGCGAGCGGCTTGTGCTTGTCGCCCTGGTAGAACCCCATGATGACGGTCTGGCCGTCGGTGTCGTCGCTTTCGATCCGGTAGGCCGGCTGGGCTCCCGATCCGAGCCGGCTCAAGCGAACGCGCAGCGTCGGATTCCGCGTCTGGTCGGGGACCATGTTGAGATAGACGCCCTTCAGGTATTCGAGGCGGTCCGCTCTGCGCCCGGCGAGATCCGCGATCGAGACGTTCTCAGGGAGCATGTCGGGCTTGTTCATGATGGATCTGCTTTCCGGTGAATGGGATGGGGGGCGGGCCACTCGCATAGACAGGGCGCATCGACCTGCGATGTTCCATGCGGCGACCGAAGCGTCTTCGGTGATGACCTGAATGGTCGTCGGCGTAGGAGGCATGGCAACACCGCCATCCACGCCGCGACGTAGTCTGGTGCGTCGGCCGCGATACTCACACCTCTCGCGGGCGGCTCGGGTTCCCTCTCCTTGCAGGAGTGGGAGCCCGTCGCGCTCTTTGTCGAACCCGTTTGGATGGAGCGAACAGCCTTCGAACAGATGTGTGAAGCGAGGAGGTGCGTGCGGCGGCGGATGGTCGATGGGGGATGCGTCAGTGCAAGGTCGGCGGCGGTTCGAGGAACGCGCGCATGCCGTCCCCTTCCTCGATGGCCTCGATGAAGGCGTCGAGGGCGTCTTCGTCGGAGGCGAAGGTGGTGTCCCAGATAGTCGACCAGCCGGTCTGATCGATGACTTCGAGCGTCCACGGGTCCTGCGTGCCGGCGAAGCGATAGACGTTCACCGTCACCGTGATGCCGTTCTGGGTCGCCCGTCCGGTCAGGTCCGAGAATTCCATCGCTGGCATCTCGTGGGTCATGGGGTGTTTCTCTCGAATGACGAGTTCACCGCAGAGACCCGAACGTGTCCCTATCTCATGAGCCGAAGTGTCGGTTCTAGCAGAGTTCTTGCCGGAACGGTTCCGAAAACTTTGAAACTGCCGGGCATCGAACCCAAGCGAGCACGAAAAAGGCGGCATCCCCGCTGGAATGCCGCCCTTTCCTACCGCTTTTTCGAGCGATCAACTTAGTTGAAGGTGTCGATCTCAGCCGACTCGTAGCTGGTGACTTCCATGCCGACGCACACTTCCTGAACGATGGGGGCAGACCACGTCATGACGTTTCTCCTGGTTGGTGGTTATGAGGCTTGGTGACACGGGCCCGTGAGGGCGCCGATCCCTTAGTTGAAGGGATCGATTTCCGCCGACTCGTAGCTTGTGACTTCCATGCCGACGCAAACTTCCTGAACAACGGGGGCAGACCATCTCATGGCGAAACTCCTTCGTGTCCGACGCCCTCAAGATAGGCGATACATTGGGCGCAATACAAGCGGGCACGAGACTTATATTTTTCATATGATGCATCGCTAGGGTTGGATTTGCCCCGATATGCGGACAGTTTTCCTGCCTTATAGAATTATGATGCAGGATTGTGCGCCGTCAGTGCCCGATCCAGGCCGCCTCGCTGCCCGTTCCGAACGTGGGAACGAAGGCTCCCGCGGCCGTGGCGCGCGTCCCGCCGACAGGTCCGAAAGACAGGAGGAAATTCATCTTGACGCGCCCCGTGGCGGAGCGCATGGGGGCGCCGCCGACAGCTTCCCCTCGGCGATCCGCATGTGCGGATCGCAGGTGGACGCTTTGGAGCCCGAATTCCCCATCCATGCCCAGCGACAGTCCCACCGATCCAGCCCGCCCGGCCGATATCGTTCTGACCGCCTGAGGACCTGACGGGTTCACGCGCGGCTCACCGCGATCCGGCCGCACACGGCCCGATCGCCACCCTCCCGCGAGGTGAGCCCATGAACCCGATCGCCACCTTTCCCACCAAGATCGATCCCTCCGTGCTGGCCGCCCGCCTGTCGGACGAACGCGCGCCCGACATCGTCGAGGCACTGAACGAGGAGGCGCCCGAAGTCGCCGCCGCGATTCTGCTCGGGCTGCCCCACGACCGGGCGGTGGAGGTGCTCGACCAGCCTGAACTCGACTTGGCCGCCGACATCATCGAGATGCTGCCGCGCGACCGGGTGGCCTCCTACCTGTCCGGCATGTCGGCGGACCGGGTGACGGACGTGTTCCGCGAGATCGAGGAGCCGGGCCGCTCCGACCTGAGGGCGCGGCTCGATGCGGAGACGCGCGGCACGATCGACCGGCTCAGCGCCTATGGCGAGGAGAGCGTGGGCTCGCTGATGACCACGGAATTCGTCACCGTGCCGGGCAACTGGACGGTGCAGCAGACCCTCGACCATGTCCGTAGCGTCGAGAAGACCCGCGAGACGATCTACGCGATCTTCGTCCTCGACCCGCGCACCCAGGCGCTGACGAAGGCCGTGCCCCTGCGTCGGCTGATCTCCGGCAATCCCGGCGACAACGTCCTCAGCGTCGCCGCCGGCCGGCGGCCGCTGGCCGTCTCGCCCACCGCCAGCCGCGAGGAGGCCGCGCGGCTGATCTCGAAATACGACCTGCTGGCCCTGCCGGTGGTGGATGCGGTGGGCCACCTCATCGGCATCGTCACCGTCGACGACATGATCGACGCCATGGTCGAGAAGCAGACGCAGGACGTTCAGCGTTTCGGCGGCATGGAGGCCCTGCCCGAGCCCTACATGGATATCGGCTTCGGCACGATGATCCGGAAGCGGGCCGGCTGGCTCTGCGCCCTGTTCCTCGGCGAGATGATGACCGCCACGGCGATGCAGGGGTTCGAGGGGCAGTTGGAGAAGGCCATCGTCCTCACCCTTTTCATCCCGCTCATCATGAGTTCGGGCGGCAATTCGGGCAGTCAGGCGACCTCGCTCCTCATCCGCGCGCTCGCGCTCCACGAGGTCCGCCTGCGCGACTGGTGGCGCGTGGCCCTGCGCGAGGTGCCCACCGGGTTGCTGCTGGGCGCCATCCTGGGGGCTATCGGGATCGTCCGCATCGTCGTCTGGCAGAAGGCGGGGCTCTACGATTACGGCGAGCACTGGATGCTGGTGGCGGCGACGGTGGGGGCCGCCCTGGTCGGCATCGTCACCTTCGGTTCGCTGACGGGATCGATGCTCCCCTTCGTGCTCCAGCGCCTCGGCTTCGATCCGGCGACGGCCTCGGCGCCCTTCGTGGCGACGCTCGTCGATGTGACCGGCCTCGTGATCTACTTCTCGGTGGCGATGCTGATCCTGCGCGGCACGCTGCTGTGACCCTCATCGATCTTCCCGGGCGGAGCGCGCCCGGGAGGAGACGACTCCCTAGGCCGGCACGCGGCCGTCGGGGGTGTAGCGGTCGACGGCCTGCGGCAATTCCCGCGACAGGCGGGACAGCAATTCCTCGCGGGTCAGTCCCGTCTGCTGGGCGAGGGTCGCCAGGATGTCCGGGCCGATGGCCTTTTCGAGGTTCTGAGGCGCGATCTCCTGGTTGGGACCCTGGTTGACCCAGGACGAGGCCGTCTCGCCGTGGCCGTTCTGGGTGAAGCGCTCCACGAGCTCGCTCAGCCCGCCGCCGAGGAGGCCGCCCGCTCCCGCGCCCCCGAGGGCGCCTCCCAGCTGGCCGAGGATGCCGGAGAGACCGCCCTGGTTATCGGTCACGGCTCCGGGCGTTCCCGGAGCCGTCGTCTTGTTCGACGCACCGCCCAGGAATTCGGCGATCTTGTCCCTGTTCTGGTAGCCCGCCACGGCGAGCAGACCCAGCAGGGCGGTCATGGACGGATATCCGCGGCTCATGCGCTGTCTCCCTTGAGGTTCGCCGCCGGCTCATCGGCGAGGCGACGCTCACTCAACGTGCATGTGGCGCGGCGGGATGCATCGGGCCGCCGGACTGCCCACGATCGAGGCGCCATGGCGCGCCGCACACAAAACTTGTCCGCCCGGCGGTTGTCCGCCGCGACGGGTGCCTTACGTCGCAAGCGAAGCTGTGCGGTGAGGGAACCAGACCATCCCGGATAGCCTTCTCACCCCAGGCGGGGGCGACTCCGCCGCGAGGTTTCCTATTGAACGAGATGGCGGTCTGATGCGGCGCACACACGACATGAACTTCGGTGCCGCCATCGCGGCGGACGGCGTGCGCTTCGCCCTCTGGGCACCCACGGCCAAGGATGTCGCCCTCGTGGTCGACGGGGCCGAGCATCCGATCCCAGAGGCCGGCGAAGGCTGGCGCCGCACCACCGTGCCGAACGTCCGTCCGGGCGCCCGCTACGGTTTCCGCATCGACGGCGACCTCGTCGTGCCCGACCCGGCCTCGCGCTTTCAGCCCGACGATGTGTCGGACCTGAGCGAGGTCATCGATCCGAAGGCGTTCGACTGGAGCGACGGCGAGTGGACGGGCCGCCCCTGGGAAGAGGCGGTCCTCTATGAGCTGCACGTGGGCACCGCCACGTCCGAGGGCACCTATGCCGCCCTGGAGGCCAAGCTCGAAGACCTCACCCATCTCGGGGTCACCGCCATCGAGCTTCTGCCACTGGCCGACTTCAAGGGCACCCGCAACTGGGGCTATGACGGCGTGCTGCCCTATGCGCCGGATGCCGTCTACGGACGGCCGGACGAGCTCAAGCATCTGATCGACACAGCGCATTCGCTCGGGCTGATGGTCTTCCTCGACGCGGTCTACAACCATTTCGGCCCGGCCGGGAATTACCTCCACGCCTATGCCAAGACCTTCTTCACCGAGCGTCACCAGACGCCCTGGGGTGCGGGCATCAATTTCGACGGCGAGACCAGCGGCAAGGTCGTGCGCGACTACTTCATCGAGAACGCGCTCTACTGGCTGGAGGAATACCATTTCGACGGTATCCGCTTCGATGCGGTCCACGCCATCCTCGACGATTCGCCCAAGCACTTCATCGGCGAGCTCGCAGAGACCATCCGTACGCGGCTACCCGGACGGCACATCCATCTCGTCCTCGAGAACGAGGCCAATCAGGCCCGCTGGCTCGAGCGCGACGACGAGGCCCAGCCGGTCCAGCACACGGCGCAATGGGCCGACGACCTCCACCATTGCTGGCACGTGCTGCTGACCGGCGAGGACGCGGGCTATTACGTCAGCTTCGCCGACAAGCCGGTGGACCACCTCGCCCGCTGCCTCGCGGAAGGCTTCGCCTATCAGGGCGAGCCGTTCCCGAGCCTCGACAACCACCCGCGCGGCGAGCCCTCGGCTCATCTGCCGCCCTCCGCCTTCGTCACCTTTCTCCAGAACCACGATCAGGTGGGAAACCGGGCGCTGGGCGAGCGGCTGAGCGCGCTGAGCGACCCGGACAAGCTCAGCCTGGCGCGAGCCGGCCTGCTCCTTGCTCCGCAGATTCCGATGCTGTGGATGGGCGAGGAATGGTCGGCCACGGCGCCGTTCCTGTTCTTCGTCGATTTCGCGCCGGACGAGGACCTGAACAAGGCGGTGCGTGAGGGACGCCGGCGTGAGTTCAAGAGTTTCGCCGCTTTCGCCGACGACACCTCGGTCATCCCCGATCCGACCGCCGAGCGGACCTTTGTCGATTCGAAGCTCGACTGGTCGGAGCCGGAGCGGCAGCCCCATCGCGGTGTCTGGGCCGACACCCGCAACCTGCTCCAGATCCGGCACCAATCCGTCGTGCCCCTGACGAAGACGCGCTATCTCGGGGCCGAGGTGACCCGGCCGTCCCCGGATTCCCTCGACGTGACGTGGCGTTACGAGGGGGGCACCCTGCGCTTCGTCGCCAATTTCGGCGCGGATCTCCTCGCCGTCGATGCCAAAGGAGGTCAGGTGATCTGGTCGAACGGTCATACGGGCAGCGAGATCGAGCTTCCCTCCTGGACGGGCATCGTGCTGACGGGAGCCGCCCGATGAGCCGCGACCTCGAACGCCTGGCGGACCTCCTCGGCATCGCATCGGGCTATACCGACGCGTTCGGCCAGCCCGTGGCGACCGATATCGAGACCCGGCGCGGCATGGTCGCCGCCCTCGGCTTCCCGGCCGGCACCGACGACGAGATCGCGAAGAGCCTCGCGGAGGTGGAATCCGTGCGGCTCGGGCTCGTCCCGTCGCTGATTCCGGTGGAGGCGCGGCGCGCCTCGACGATCCCTGTTCAGGCCATTGACGCGCACGGCGCCGTGTCGTGGCGCGTCGTCGACGAGCGCGGCCTCGCGCGGGAGGGGAGGGCGTCGATCACGGGGGCGGGCGAACCCCGTATCGAGTTGCCGCCCCTGACGCCGGGCTACCATCGGCTCACCGTGGCGCTCGGCGAGCGGAAATCGGAAGCCTGGGTCATCTCCGCGCCGCAGCGCTGCTGGCGCCCCGCCGCCTATGCCGACGAGGGCGCACGGGATTGGGGCCTCGCTGCGCAGCTCTACGGCCTGCGCTCGCCGCACAATCTCGGCATCGGCAGCTACGCCGATGCGGGCCGCGCCGCGCGGGATGCCGGTATTCGCGGCGCCTCGTTCCTGGGCCTGAGCCCGGTCCATGCGCTGTTCGAATCGGACCGCAGCAAGATCTCGCCCTATTCGCCGTCCTCGCGCCTGTTCCTCGAGACCCTGTTCATCGAACCCGGCACGTTGCCCGGTTTTGCCGGCTCGCGCGCCGCCGCCCTCCTGGCGGACAAGGCCACCGACATCGCCGGCCTCCAGGCCGCCACCCTCGTGGACCACCCCGGCATCTGGGGCGTGCTGTCTCCCGTGCTGGAAGCCTTCTGGCAGGAATCCTCGGCGCGCGCGGGTGACGACGCCGCCTTCTCGGCCTTCCGGGACGCGGGCGGCGCGGATCTCGAAGCCCATGGAATGTTCGAGGCCCTGTCCGCACATTACAAAGCGCTCGGCGCCTATTGGTCCGGCGACTGGCCGGAGGAGATGCGCCGCGCCGGTACGCCGGCCGTGGAGGCGTTCGCGCTGGCCCATGCGGAGGCCGTCACCTACCATATCTGGCTGCAATACCTCGCCGATCGCCAATTGGCCGATGCGTCGAAGGCGGCCCTCGAAAGCGGCATGCGTCTCGGCCTCTACCGCGACCTGGCGGTGGGTGCCGATCGGGGCGGGTCCGAAGTGTGGTCGCATCCCGAACGCTTCGCCAACGGTGTCTCCATCGGCGCGCCGCCCGATCTCCTGGCACCCAAGGGCCAGGATTGGGGCCTGCCGGCCTTCCACCCCCTCGAAATGGAGCGCGACGGGCTCGCGGCGTTCCGCGCCCTGGTCCAGGCGAACATGCGCCATGCCGGCGCCATCCGCATCGACCATGCGTTCCAGCTTGCCCGCCTCTTCCTCATTCCGGTCACCGGATCGGCGAAGGATGGCGCCTATGTGGCCATGCCGTTCGAGCCCATGCTCGCGGTCCTGCGGCTGGAGAGCCATCGGGCGAAATGCCTCGTCATCGCCGAGGATCTCGGCACCGCGCCGGAGGGCTTCTCCGATGCGCTGATGCAGGCTGGTATCCTGAGTTACCGCATCCTCGCCTTCGAGCGCGAGCATGGCGGCCGCTTCAAGAGCCCCGGCGCCTATCCGCGCGACGCGCTGACCGCCATCACGACGCACGATCTCCCGACCTTCGTCGGCTGGTGGCGCGGGGTCGACACCGACACCCGGCAGGCGCTCGGCCTCTACGATGCCGAGCGGGCGGAAGCGGAGCGCCGGGAGCGCGTCACCGAACGCGCCCGCCTCACCGAGGCGCTTGCCTCCGAGCAGCTGCTGCCGAGCTACGACGTGCCCGAAGTGGCGCCGTTCGAAGCGGCGGCGCGCTACCTCGCCCGTGCTCCGTCCATGCTCACGGCGGTGCAGTATGAGGATGTGGTCTCGGAACTGAGCCAGGCCAACGTGCCGGGCTCCACCGAGGGCTACCCGAACTGGCGGCGCAAGCTCGACCGTAGCCTGGAGGCCATCGCGGCGCCGGGCGGTCCCCTGGCGAAGCTCGCCGCCGCCCTCTCGGCCGAGGAACGCGGTCCCCGTTCGGGGGCGGCGCGCCTCGCCTCGACGCCGCCGCGCGCCACCTACCGGCTGCAGTTCCACAAGGACTTCACCTTCGCCGATGCCGAGCGGATCGTGCCGTATCTGGCGAGGCTCGGCATCAGCCACGTCTATGCCTCGCCGATCCAGAAGGCGCGCCCGGGTTCGACCCATGGCTACGACATCGTCGACCATTCGACGATCAACCCGGAACTCGGCGGCGAGGAGGGCTTCGTCCGCTTCTCCGACGTGATGCAGCGGCACGGCCTGAAGCTGCTCCTCGACATCGTGCCCAACCATATGGGCGTCGGCGGAGCGGACAATCCGTGGTGGCTCTCCGTTCTCGAATGGGGCGATCTCTCTCCCCTCGCGCATGCCTTCGACATCGACTGGCAGCGCCAGGGTGCCCGCAACAACCTCGTCATCCCGTTCCTGGGCGACCGTTACGGTGAGGCCCTCGAACACGGCACCCTCGACCTGAAATACGACGCCGCGGCCGGGGCCTTCAGCGTCTGGCATTACGAGCATCAGTTCCCGATCTGCCCGCTGCAATATCCCTCGATCCTCAACCGTGCCCTGGCGGCGCATGGCGAGATCGGCGACGACGCGGCGGCCGAAGTTCTGGCCGTCTCCGAGCGCCTGCGTCTCATGAGCGAGGAGACGAATGCGGAGCGGCGCCGGGGCTTCCCCGAGGAAGCCGACGGCCTCAAGCGCCGGCTCGCCGACGCGGTGGAGGCCTCGCCGGCCATCGCCAAGGCCATCGACCGGACCCTGACCCTGCTCAACGGTTTCGAGGTAAGACCCGACAGTTTCGGGCCGCTCCACCGGCTCCTCGAGCAGCAATCCTACCGCCTCGCGCATTGGCGGGTGGCGGCGAGCGACATCAACTACCGCCGCTTCTTCGACGTGAACGGCCTCGCGGGCCTGCGCGTGGAGAAATCCGACATCTTCCACCGCTCACACGAGACGGTGTTCCGCCTCATTGCCGAGGGGCGGATCGACGGGCTGCGCATCGACCATATCGACGGTCTGGCCGACCCGCAGGGTTATGCCCGCGCCCTGCAGAGCGCGGTGGGGCCTGGCTTCTATGTCGTGGTCGAGAAGATCCTCGAACCCGGTGAGAAGCTGCGGCCCTGGCCGGTCGCCGGCACCACCGGCTACGACGTGCTGAACCAGCTCGACGGCATCCTGGTGGATCAGGAGAAGCACACCAGGATCACCCGGTTCTATCGCTGGGCCACCGGCATGGACGAGCCCTACAAGGCGCAGCTCCGGGCGGCCAAGGCGGAGATACTCGAGATCAGCTTCGCCAGCGAGCTGGAAGTGCTCACCGCCGACCTGAAGCGCATCGCCGATGCCGACAGGCGCACGCGCGACTTCTCGGTGAACGCCATCCGCCGGGCGCTCATCGAGATCATCGCGCGCTTCCCCACCTACCGCTCCTACCTGGCGAGCGATCTCGACGAGAGCGATGTCGAGGACGAGGACGTCCGCCTCATCGAGGGCGCGGTGGCCAAGGCCAAGCGCTGGAGCGCCCTGCCGGACAGGTCGGTCCACGATTTCGCCTCGAAGGCCCTCCTCGGGCGGATCGATGCCGGCGGGCCGGGGCGTCCCGATCCCGCCGTCATCCTGCGGTTCCGTCGCCGGTTCCAGCAGCTGACCGGTCCGGTCATGGCGAAAAGCCTGGAAGACACGCTGTTCTACCGGTTCTCGGAACTCCTCGCCCTCAACGAGGTCGGCGGCGATCCGGGGGAATACGGGATCGATCTGGAGCATTTCCACGCGCTCCAGGCGGCGCGGGCGCGCGACTGGCCGAACGCCATGATCACCACGGCGACCCACGACACCAAGCGCGGCGAGGATGCCCGCTCGCGCCTCCTCGCCCTGTCGGAGATCCCGGAGGTCTGGGCCGAGGCCTGGACCATCCTCGGCCAGTCGGCCCGCACCCACCTCACCGCCATGGAGGAGGGGCCGGCGCCCGACGCCAACGACCAGTGGATGTTCCTGCAGGCCATCCTCGGCGCCTGGCCCCTCGAATTGCTGGAGCGGGACGACGAGGCCGCCATCGCGGAATTCCGCGACCGTCTCGACGCCTATTCCGAAAAGGCCCTGCGCGAGGGCAAGCGCCGGTCGAGCTGGGTCAATGTGGACGAGCGGTACGAGGCCGCGGTCAAGCGGTTGTTCGCCGGCCTGATCGCGCCGGGCTCGAAGTTCATGACGCTGATGCGTCCGATCGCGCGGCGGCTCGCCCATCTCGGCATGATCGCCGGCCTCGGCCGGACGGTGCTGAAGGCGACCCTGCCGGGGCTCCCCGACGTCTACCAGGGCACCGAGTTCTGGGACTTCTCCTTCGTCGATCCCGACAACCGCCGTCCGGTGGATTACGCGGCGCGGGAGGAGGCCCTCAGCGACACGGCCGATCTGGCCGCCTTGCTCGACCATTGGCCGGACGGACGGGTGAAGCAGGCAACGCTCGCGCGTCTCCTCGCCGACCGGGCGGAGCGACCCAGCTTCTACGCCGATGCGGACCATATCGCGGTGACGGCCGAGGGCAGGCTCGCCGCCCATGTCATCGCATTCACACGCTCCGATGCCACAAGCGGGGAGGGCGATCTCCTCGTCGCCGTTCCGCGCCTCGTCTCCGGCCTCGTCGGCGACGCGACGTGGTCGGGGGAGGCCTTTGCCGGCACCACTTTGCCGGTTGCGGCGGAGAGCCGCTGGATCGACCTGATGACGGGCGGCGACGTCCAGCCTGAGGGAACTTCGATCGATCTCGGCCGGTTGTTCGCGCGTTTGCCCTACGCGGTCCTGAAGCGGATCGCCTGAGTCCCGCACGCGGGACGGCTGCCAAATCATGAAGGGCGATCCTCGCAAGGGATCGCCCGTCCCCGCCTCGTCCGCCCCTGCGCGGGAGGCCTCCCACGGGAGAGGGGGAAACGCCAAATCAGAACGGAGTACGCATGAACGCGCCGAGCCCAGCCAAGATCTCCGCCGCGCGGACCGAAGCCGGAACCGTGGCGCTGCCTGCGGGCCTCGCCCCCCGCGCCGAGGGGCCGCGCATCTACAACCTGTTCCCCCTCCTCGTCGGAAAGGTCTCGGCCTGGACGGCGGAGCTTCCGCGCATCGCCGGGATGGGGTTCGACTGGATCTACCTGAACCCATTCCACCAGACCGGCGGCTCGCGCAGCCTCTACGCGGTCTCCGACCCGGACCGTCTCGACGAGCGGTTCCGCGACGATGATGGCACCTCGGACGACGAGCAGATCCGCCGCTTCTGCGCCGCCGCCGCCGCGCACGGCATCGGCGTGATGACCGACCTCGTCATCAACCACACCGCAAAGGACGGACCCCTCGCGCGGGAGCGGCCGGACCTGTTCCTGCGCGACGAGGCCGGCAACATCGAGAGCCCGGCCGCCGTCGACCCGGACGATCCGTCGATCCGCACGGTCTGGGGCGACCTCGCCGAGCTGAACTACCATTCGGCCGATGCCAGGGAAGAACTGACCCGGCTCTGGGCCGGCTACATCAACCGGATGCAGGATCTCGGCGTCGGCGGGTTCCGCTGCGACGCCGCCTACAAGGTGCCGCCGGATGTCTGGCGCGGCCTGATCGGCGCGGCCAAGGCCCTGGAGCCCGACTGCCTGTTCGCCGCCGAGACCCTGGGCTGCACCTTCGAGGAGGCCCAGGCCACCGCGGGTGCCGGCTTCGACTACCTGTTCAATTCCTTCGCCTGGTGGGACCTCAAGGCGCCGTGGGCGCTCGAGCAGTACGACCGCCTGCGCGTGATCGCCCCCTCCATCGCCTTCCCCGAGAACCACGACATGCCCCGCCTCGCCGCCGGGCTAGGCGGTGATGCCGAAGCGGTCGCACGGCACCTGAAGGCGCGCTACGGCCTGGCCGCGTTCTTCTCGGCCGGCGTGCTCCTGCCCATCGGCTACGAATGGGGCTACCGCCGCGCCCTGCACGTGGTCGAGACCACGCCGGATTCCCGCGAGACCGACACCGGCATCGACATTTCCGGTTATGTCACGGCGATCAACGCCCTGAAGGCCAGCCTCGCCTCCGCCAATGTCGAGGGCGCGCAGACCCGAATCTCGTCGCCGGATGCGGATTACGTGGCGCTCCTCAAGTTCGATACCGGCCACGGCGCCTCCGCGCGTCACGCCACCCTCGTCCTGTTCAATCCCGGCTCCACTGCAGTGGCGGTGGAGGCCGGGCCGCTGGTGGCGCGGACGGGCGGGATGCTCGACCGCTTCCAGGACGTCACCCCCGAGGCGGAGCCGGTCGACTTCCTCCCCGGCACGAGCCTCGATCTCGCGCCCGGCGAAATCCGCATCCTCGCCGCCGAACGGCGTGTGGTGGCCAAGCCCCCGGCTCCCTCCACTCCGTCGGGCGAAGGCCGCGTCGTCATCGAGGCGGTCTCGCCCGAGATCGACGGGGGCCGTTCCCCGGTCAAGCGCGTGGTCGGCGAGCAGGTGGCGGTCTCCGCCGACATCTTCAGCGACGGCCACGAAATCATCGACGCCGCGATCCTGTCGCGCGTGGTCGGCGAGGAGGAGTGGCGCCGGGACCGCATGGTGTTCGTGGACAACGACCGCTGGAGCGGCTCCTTCCCCCTCGAACACAATGCCCGCTACGAATTCACCATCGAGGCCTGGCGCGATGCCTTCTCGTCCTGGATCCGCGACACGTTGAAGAAGCGCGATGCGGGCGTCGACGTGCGCCTCGAGACCATCGAGGGCGTCACCTTCGTGCAGGGGGCGGCGGACCTCGCCACCGGGCCGGACCAGGCCCGGCTCCAGGCCATCGTGTCGGCTCTCGCGGCGGAGAAGACCGGATCGGCCGCGCAGCTCGACCTCATCCTCGCGCCCGAGACCGCGTCCTTGATCCGCAGGCACGCCGAGCGGGTTAACCGCTCGCGCTATCCGGTGAACGTGCCGGTGATCGCCGACCGTCTCGCGGCCCGGTTCTCGGCCTGGTACGAGATCTTCCCGCGCTCGCAATCCATGGACGTCAACCGCCACGGCACGTTCGACGACGTGATCCGGCGCCTGCCCGAGATCCGCGAACTCGGCTTCGACGTGCTTTACTTCACGCCGATCCACCCCATTGGGAAGACCAACCGCAAGGGCAAGAACAACACCCTCACGGCGCTCGAAGGCGATGTCGGCTCGGTCTACGCGGTCGGGTCGGAGGCGGGCGGCCACGAAGCCGTCCATCCCGAACTCGGAACCCTCGACGATTTTCGACGGCTGGTCGCCGCGAGCCACGCCTACGGCATGGAGGTCGCGCTCGATTTCGCGATCCAGTGCTCGCCCGACCACCCCTGGATCAAGAACCACCCGGAATGGTTCGAGTGGCGCCCCGACGGCACGCTGAAATTCGCCGAGAACCCGCCCAAGAAGTACGAGGACATCTCAAACGTCCATTTCTACGGCGGCGCGCTGCCCTCGCTCTGGATCGAGCTGCGCGACATCGTCATGGGCTGGGCCGAACTCGGCGCCCGCATCTTCCGGGTCGACAACCCCCACACCAAGCCGATCCCGTTCTGGGAATGGATGATCGGGCAGGTGAATGCGCGCTATCCCGACGTGATCTTCCTCGCCGAGGCCTTCACCCGGCCGAAGATGATGAAGAAGCTCGCCAAGGCCGGCTACCAGCAGAGCTACACCTACTTCACCTGGCGCAACACGAAGCAGGAGCTCATCGACTACTCGACTGAGCTCGCCGGCGAGATGGGGGAATATTACCGGCCGAACTTCTTCGCCAACACGCCGGACATCAATCCGGTCTACCTTCAGACCAGCGGCCGCGCCGGCTTCATCGTGCGGGCGACGCTCGCCGCCACCCTGTCCTCGGTCTACGGCATCTATAACGGCTTCGAGATGTGCGAGGCAGCACCTTATCCGGGCAAGGAAGAGTATCTCAACTCCGAGAAATACGAGCTGAAAGCCTGGGACTACCATGCGCCGGGCAACATCCGTTCGCACATCATCAAGCTCAACCGCATCCGGCAGGAAAACCCGGCGCTCTGGGACTTCCGCAACATAACCTTCACGGGGGCTTATAACGACCAGATCGTCGCCTATGCCAAGACGACGCCCGAGGGTGACAACTGCATCTTCGTGATGGTCAATCTCGATCCGAAGAACCGCCAGGAATGCACTTACGAGGTGCCGCTCTGGCTCCTCGGAGAGCCCGATGACGGCGCCGTTGAGGTCGAGGACCTGCTGCTCGGCTATAAATTTGAGCTGCGCGGCAAGTCCCACCGCATCGCCCTCGATCCGGCAGAGCGCTCCGCGGTGATCTGGCGTCTGCGCGCGCCCCGCCGGGTTGCGGAGTAGCGGCCCGCGTGTCAGCACAAAACTTCGAGTTTTCAGCCGTCCGTCGCGTTGTCGCCCAGAAGATGGCGCCAAAGCTGCGGCCGACGCGGCTGGCACCGTTCGCATCCGCGACCGGTGCCGCTGTGACGCCGAACACGCCCTTGAACCCGACGCATGAGGCAACGACGCGATGATCGATCGTAGCGATCCGCAATGGTACCGTGACGCCATCATCTATCAGATCCACGTCAAGTCGTTCTTCGACTCGAACAACGATGGGATCGGCGATTTCGAGGGCCTGACGCAGAAACTCGACTATGTGCGGGACCTCGGGGTCACCGCCATCTGGCTGATGCCGTTCTATCCCTCGCCCCTGCGCGACGATGGCTACGATATCGGCGACTACCGCGACGTGAACCCGTCCTACGGGACGATGGAGGAGTTCCGGAAGTTCGTGGAGGCCGCGCATGACCGTGGCCTGCGCGTCATCACCGAGCTCGTCATCAACCACACGTCGGATCAGCATCCCTGGTTCCAGCGCGCCCGCGAGGCGCCGGCCGGCAGCCCTGAGCGCGACTTCTACGTCTGGTCGGACACCGACACGCCGTATTCCGACACGCGCATCATCTTCCTCGATACCGAGACCTCGAACTGGACCTGGGACCCGGTCGCCAAGCAGTATTTCTGGCATCGGTTCTACAGTCACCAGCCGGATCTCAACTTCGACAACCCCGCCGTGCTGGAAGGCGTGATCGAGGTCATGCGCTACTGGCTCGACATGGGTGTCGACGGTCTGCGCCTCGACGCGATCCCCTATCTGATCGAGCGCGACGGCACGAATTGCGAGAACCTGCCGGAGACCCACACGGTCATCAAGGCGATCCGCGCCGCGCTCGACGCGAGCTACCCCGACCGGATGCTGCTGGCGGAAGCCAACCAGTGGCCGGAGGAGACGGCGCAGTATTTCGGCGACGGCGACGAATGCCACATGGCGTTCCACTTCCCGCTGATGCCGCGCATGTACATGGCGATCGCCCGCGAGGACCGGCATCCGATCACCGACATCATGCGCCAGACCCCGGAAATCCCCGAGGGCTGCCAATGGGCCATCTTCCTGCGCAACCATGACGAGCTCACCCTCGAAATGGTGACGGCGGAAGAGCGTGATTACCTCTGGTCGTTCTATGCCGCCGAGCGCCGCGCCCGCATCAATCTCGGCATCCGCCGCCGTCTGGCTCCGCTCCTGGAGAACGACCGCCGCAAGATCGAGCTGATGAAGTCCCTCGTCCTGTCGATGCCCGGCACGCCGGTGCTCTATTACGGCGACGAGATCGGCATGGGCGACAACATCTATCTCGGCGACCGCGACGGCGTGCGCACCCCGATGCAATGGTCCCCGGACCGCAACGGCGGCTTCTCCCGCGCCAATCCGGCCAAGCTGTTCCTGCCCTCGGTGCAGGACCCGATCTACGGTTTCGACGCCATCAACGTCGAGGCGCAGACCCAGTCGCAGACGAGCCTGCTGAACTGGACGCGCCGCATGATCGCGATCCGCAACAACTCGGTCGCCCTCGGGCGCGGCGGCATGCAGTTCCTCTATCCGACGAACCGCAAGGTGCTGGCCTGGATCCGCGAGTTCGAGGGCGAGCGCGTCCTCTGCGTGGCCAACCTGTCGCGCGCGCCGCAGGCCGTGCAGCTGGACCTGTCCGAGTTCCGCAGCGCCGTGCCGATCGAGCTCACTGGCGGCTCGGAATTCCCGGCCATCGGCGAGTTGCCCTACCTGCTGACCCTGCCGTCCTACGGGTTCTACTGGTTCTCGCTGAACGCGGCGAATGCCGGGCAGATCGGCCCTCAGCCGGAGACGCCCGAACTGTTCACGCTCGTCCTCACCGGCGGGGTCGAGACCCTCATGGCCGGGCGCGAACGCACCGCCTTCGAGCGGACCGTGGCGCCGCGCTTCATCGGCACCCGTCGCTGGTTCGGCGCCAAGGGCACCCGCATCAAGTCGGTCTCGGTGATCGACAGCGCCACCCTGAAGGATGCAGGCGGCGCCACCCGCTTCCTGCTGCCGCGCGTGGCGGTGCATCTCGCCAATGGCGAGCGCCAGGACTACTTCGTGCCCCTCGGAGTCGATGAGGGCCGCGAGGACGAGACCCTGCTGTCGCATGCGGTCGCCCGCGTTCGCCGCGGGCCGCGCACGGGCCTCCTGTTCGGAGCGTCCGCCTCGCCCGCCTTCTCGGTCGCCCTCATCGACGGCATGCGCAACGGCGTCGAGCTGCCGACGGAGACCGGCAAGCTCGTCTTCTCCCATACCTCGGCCTTCGATCACGACGTCGCCGTGGACTTGGCGGAAGTCCGCAGCCTGAACGCGGAGCAGAGCAACACCTCGATCGCCATCGGCTCGAAGATGATGCTCAAGCTCCTGCGCCGCATGCAGACGGGCGTCCATCCCGAGATCGAAGTCGGCCGGTTCCTCACCGAGCAGGCGGGCTTCGCCAACACGCCGGCTCTTCTCGGCGTCGTCGAGCACGTGGACGGCGACGGGACGCGGACGGCGCTCGCCGTGCTCCAGGCTTTCGTGCCGAACCAGGGCGATGCCTGGACGCTGATGCTGGAAGGCCTGCGCCGCGACTTCGACACCGTCGTGCTCGCGCCCGAAAGCGAAGCGCCGGATCCCACCGAAGCCTTCGCGCCGCACCTGCGCTGGGCCGAACTCCTCGGACGCCGCACCGCCGAGCTCCACAACGCCTTCGCCATCGACACCGACGACCCGGCCTTTGCGCCCGAGCCGTTCACGCATGACGATTTGCGCGACCTCGGGGAGGACGCGCGCCGTCTCGGCGAGAGGGCGTTCCGCGCCCTCGACGCCCTGGCGGGACGCACCTCCAGCACGGCGATCACCGAACTCGCCGGTCGCCGCCGCGAGGTCGAGCTTCTGATCGAGGACATGACGGCGCGTGCGCCGGTGGGAGCGACCAAGACCCGCATCCACGGGGACTTCCACCTCGGTCAGGTCCTCGCCTCCGAGAGCGACCTCATCATCATCGACTTCGAGGGGGAGCCCGCCCGCCCGGCCGACGAGCGCCGGGCCAAGTCGACGCCGTTGCGCGACGTCGCCGGGATGCTGCGGTCCTTCGCCTACGGCGCCGAGACCGTCACTCGCGAGATCGCGGGCCGGTTCGCAGATTCGGAAGGCCGCGCCCGCAGCGCGTCCATCGCTTGGCGCGGCATGATCGATGCAGCGTTCCTCGATGCCTACCGTGCCGTGGCCTCCACCAGCCGTGCGGCAGTGACCGACCCGGAGACCGAGACGCGGCTGCTCGCGCTCTCGCTCCTGGCGAAGGCACTCTACGAGGTCGATTACGAGGCCAATAACCGGCCGGATTGGATCGAAATCCCAGCCCGTGGGGTTCTCACAATTCTGGACGACACCAAGAGAGGCGTTTGAATGACGGATATCGACGAGAGCCTGGCAAAGACATCCGAGCGCGAGCGGAAGCGGTCCGAACGGATCGCGGCCCGCTCGGCCGCGTCGCGGAGTTCCCGCCAGGCCGATGCCGATACGTCGACCGTTCAGGGCGTCCATCCGGACGCGGTCGCCGCTGTGATGAGGGCGGATCACGGCGATCCGTTCTCGGTGCTCGGCCCTCACCAGATCGGCCCCGGCCTCTGGGAAGTGCGGGTCATCCTGCCTGAGGCGAAGTCGGCGACCCTTCTCACCGCCGGCAAGCGCATCCCGTTCGAGCGGCGCCATCAGGACGGGTTCTACGTCGCCCGCGTGCAGAGCGAGGGGCGGCCGCTCTACGAACTCGCGGTGGAGGGCTGGGATGGCACCGAGCGCACGCGCCACGACCCCTACGGCTTCGGCTCGTCGCTGCATCAGCAGGACATCGACAACCTGCGCGAGATCGGAAGCGACGTCACCTATCGGGTGCTCGGCGCCCAATCCATGGTGCTCGACGGTATCGATGGGTTCCGCTTCGCGGTCTGGGCGCCCAATGCCCGCCGGGTGAGCATCGTCGGCGATTTCAACGAATGGGACGGCCGCCGCCATCCCATGCGGCTCTGGCAGAACGGCGGCATCTGGGAGCTGTTCGTCCCCGGCCTGCGCGCCGGCGTCCACTACAAGTTCGAGATCCGCGGACCCGACGGTTCACTCCTGCCGTTGAAGGCCGATCCCGTCGCCTTCGCGGCGCAGAAGCCGCCCGAGACGGCCTCCGTGCTCCAGGGCACGAACGCGCCCGTCTGGAACGACGGCAAGTGGATGGCGACGCGTGGCGAGAAGGACCCCCGCCATACCGCCATCTCGATCTACGAGGTCCATCTCGGCTCCTGGGCGCGCGTCGCCGAGGAGGGCAACCGCTACCTGACCTACAAGGAACTGGGCGAGCGCCTGATCCCCTACGTCAAGGAGATGGGCTTCACCCATATCGAGATGCTGCCGATCACGGAGTATCCGTTCGACGGCTCATGGGGCTACCAGCCGGTCTCGCTGTTCGCGCCGACGAGCCGCTTCGGCACGCCGGACGATTTCGCGGCCTTCGTCGATACGGCCCATGAGGCCGGAATCGGCGTGATGCTGGATTGGGTGCCGGGGCACTTCCCCCTCGACGCGCATGGTCTCGGCCAGTTCGACGGGACGCATCTCTACGAACATGCCGACCCGCGCCAGGGCTTCCATCAGGATTGGGGCACCTACATCTACAATTTCGGCCGTACGGAAGTGTCCAGCTTCCTCGCCGCCAATGCCCGGTTCTGGCTCGAGCACTACCATCTTGACGGTCTGCGCGTGGATGCCGTCGCTTCCATGCTCTACCTCGACTATTCGCGCCGGCAGGGTGAGTGGATTCCCAACCAATACGGCGGCAACGAGAATCTCGACGCCATCAACTTCCTGCGCAAGACCAACGAGGCGACCTATAGCCACGCGCCCGGCACGATGACCATCGCCGAGGAATCCACCTCCTGGCCGGGCGTGTCGCACCCGACCTATACGGGCGGTCTCGGCTTCGGCTTCAAGTGGAACATGGGGTGGATGCACGACACCCTGGAATTCATGTCGAAGCAGACGATTCATCGCCGCTATCACCACCACGACCTGACCTTCGGCCTGCTCTACGCCTTCTCCGAGAACTTCATCCTGCCGCTCTCACACGATGAGGTCGTGCACGGAAAGGGCTCGCTGCTGGACAAGATGCCGGGCGACCGCTGGCAGAAATTCGCGAATCTGCGCGCCTATTTCGGCTACATGTGGGGCCATCCGGGCAAGAAGCTGCTCTTCATGGGCGGCGAGTTCGGCCAGCAGAAAGAGTGGAACCACAACCAGAGCCTCGACTGGCACCTGCTCGACGACCCTTTGCATCGCGGCGTGAAGGATCTCGTCCGCGATCTGAACCGCCTCTACACGTCGACGCCCGCCCTTCACACGAGGGATTGCGAGGCCGCCGGCTTCCAGTGGCTGGTCTCGGACGACCAGGACAACAGCGTCATCGCCTGGGCGCGCAAGGGCACGAATCCGGGGGAGGTCGCTGTCGTCGTCTCCAACTTCACACCGATTCCGCGTCACGGATATCGGATCGGCGTGCCGGAGGCCGGGTTCTATCGCGAGGCGATCAACTCGGATTCCGAGCGCTATGGCGGCTCGAACGTCGGCAATATGGGCGGCGTCCAGGCGGAGGCGGTGGAGAGCCATGGCCAGCCCTATTCGCTGGTTCTCGCGGCACCGCCGCTCGGGACGATGATCTTCGTGCGCGAGGGCTGAGATCGGGCCTGTGTTATCAGGATGCCATGAGAAAGGGCGCCGGTTCGATGAACCGGCGCCTTTTTCTGTTTAAAGCTGTTTGATCGGATCGCTTAACCGGTGCTCTCGCCAAAGTAGAGCATCCAAGCCGACCACCTCATCCTGAGGTGCCGGAGCGTAGCGGAGGCCTCGAAGGAGCCCTCCAGTTCGCGCAGTGGCTTCTGGAACCCTCCTTCGAGGCCGCTACGCGGCGCCTCAGGATGAGGTCGAGACTTGGACAGGCAACTCAAATCGGCTGTTCGGACGCTAAGATCGGTCGGATGCTGACCTCAGACAGTGCGGGCGCGCAGCCCGCCGCCATTGCCCAGCGCGCGGGCGTAGAGTGCCGAGTAATCCATGGCCGCGCCGTCCCAGGTGAAGGAGCGGGACATGGCGCGGCGGCGCATGGCGTTGAGGCGCTTCTTCTCGCCGAACGTGTCGAGGGCGCGGCGGACAGCGCCGAGGAACCCCTTCTGCGAGGCTTCTCCGAAGGTGAAGCCGGTCACGCCGTCCTCCACCGTATCGGCGAGGCCACCGGTGCGACGCACGATCGGCAGCGAGCCGAAACGCTGGGCATACATCTGCGCGAGACCGCAGGGCTCGAAGCGCGAGGGCATCAGCAGGAAGTCGCTTCCGGCGAACATCCGCCGCGCTTCCTTCTCCTCGAATCCCACTTGGACCCCGACGGCATCCGGATGGCGGCGGGCGAGATCGCTGAGCGCGGTCTCGAAGCGGCGCTCGCCCTCGCCGATGACGACGATCTGACCGCCCTCGGCCACGATGGTCTCGGCCGCGCTGAGGCTGAGATCGATGCCCTTCTGGTGGACGAGGCGCGAGACGATGGCGAAGAGCGGGCCGCGCGACACGGCGAGGCCGAACTTCCGGCGCACCGTCTCGGCATTGGCGCGCTTGCCCTTCCAATCGTCCGCCTCGAACCGCGTGGCGAGGTGGGGATCGGTGCGGGGGTCCCAGCTCTCGTCGATCCCGTTGAGGATGCCGGCGAGACGCCCCTGGGCGGCGCGGGTGCGCAGGAGGCCGTCGAGGCCGCAGCCGGATTCCGGCATCATGATCTCGCGGGCATAGGTCTCGCTCACCGTGGTCACGTGCGAGGCGTAGTAGATGCCGGCCTTGAGGAATGAGAGATGCCCGTAGAACTCGCAGCCATCCATCTGGAAGGCCCCGTCCGGGATGCCGAGGCGACCGAGGGAATCGCTCGGGAACAGGCCCTGATAGGCGAGATTGTGGATCGTCAGGACGCTGGGGACGCGCTGCCCGGTCCATTCGAGATAGGCGGGGGCCAGCGCCGTCTGCCAGTCGTTGAGGTGAAGCAGGTCGGCGGACCAGGACGGGTCGACCCCGCCGGTGAGCTCCGCAGCCGCGAGGCTGAGGCGCGCGAAGCGCAGGTCGTTGTCGCGGAAATCCCCCTGCGCGTCGCCATAGGGCGTCCCGTCACGTTGGTACAGGTCCGCGCTGAGGATGATGTAGACCTTGAGGCCGTCACCCGTCTCGATGAGGCCGAGATCGCAGGGCGGTACGCCGGCATGGCCGCGCAGATGGGCGACGACGGGGATGTGGTCGAACCGGTCCACCACTTGGCGATAGCCGGGGATGAGCACGCGGACGTCGTAATGGCGGCGGAGCGACCGGGGCAGGGCGCCCGCGACTTCGCCCAGACCGCCGGTCTTCACGAAATCCGCCATTTCCGGGGTCGCGTAGAGGATGCGCGGCTGGAGCGAGAGGCTCCGGATCACCTCGGCATCGGCCGCGCCGGAGGCGAAAACCGGCGAGGCGAGGTCGGCACTGGAGGTGGTCGTCGCCGGCATAGTATGGAGACCTCTAGGGCAGATCGTGCTCTTCGCGATGCACAACTCAAGCCACTGGGTCGGTTAATACTACGTTCAGTTTGCTGCGGCGCGGGGAAAATGTCGCGCCGCGATAGTTTTTTTGGGCTCCCCTGGCTCCCCCGCGTTCAGTCCGGTTGCCGGAGCAGGATCACGCCCTCGTTTCCGGCGATGTCGAGCACCTCCGAGGCGCCGATATCGGCTCGTCCGGGATGGGTGGAAAGGAGAACGCTCCAGCCTGATTCGCCCGCCAGCGGGAACCGGACCGGTGACGCCGAGAAGTTCAGCACGATCCGCACGGTCTCGCCGGCTTCCACCCTCTCATAGGCGAGGACGTGTTCGAGCCCGTCCGTATCGAGCCGACGGTAGCTTCCCACCGCCAAAGCGGGATAGGCGCGGCGGAGATGCAGGAGCCGCCGGTAAAGAGTGAGGATCGAGGTGGATTCGTCCCGCAACGCCTCGACGTGCCGCCTGTCCCGGTCGGCGCTCAGGGGGAGCCAGGGTTCGGTCTCGCTGAAGCCGGCATGCTCGGTGTCGTCCCACTGCATCGGCGTCCGTTCCGGGTCGCGGCCATGGCCCGGTTCGTTGAAGCCCCAGGGATCGCGCCTCCGCTCCGCCGGGATCTCCACATGGGCGAGGCCGATCTCGTCGCCGTAATAGACCGTGGGCGTGCCCCGCAAGGTGAGGAGGAGGATCGCGGCGATCCGCGCCTGTGCCTCGCCGATCCGCGCCGCGATGCGGGGTTGGTCGTGGTTGCCCAGCACCCAGTTCGGCCAGCCGCCGGGGGGCAACGCCTCCTCGTACTCGTCCACCAGGGCCGCCACGGCATCGGCCTGCCACGGGGTCTGGATCAGCTGGAAGTTGAACGGCAGGTCGACGCCGGTCAGGCCCGGGCCGTAATAGGCCACCAGCCGCTCGATCGGCAGGTAGATCTCGCCGATCAGCACCCGGTCGTCGTACCCGTCCAGCACGCGGCGCATGCCGGCGATGATGTCGAACACTTCCGGGCGGTCGGCGGAATAGACCTGCTCGAACCGGTTGATCTCAGGCTGTTCGGGAAGGAAGGCGGGGTTCGCCGGATTGTCGCGAAAGCCCTCGTCCTTCATCAGGTGCCAGATCACGTCGACGCGGAACCCGTCGATTCCCCGGTCGAGCCAGAAGCGCAGCACGTCGTGCATCGCCTCCCGCACCGCTGGATTGCGCCAGTTCAGGTCCGGCTGATCGGCGAGGAAGGCGTGGTAGTAATATTGGCCGCTGGCCTCGTCGAAGGTCCAGGCCGGGCCGCCGAAATTGCTCAGCCAGTTGTTGGGCGGCCCGCCATCCGGCGCCGGATCGCGCCAGATGTACCAGTCCCGCCGCGGATTCTCGCGCGAGGCGCGGCTCTCGGCGAACCAGGGATGCGCGATGGAGGAATGGTTCGGCACGAAGTCGAGGATGATTCTGAGCCGGCGGGCATGGGCCTCGACGATCAACTCATCGAGGTCGGCCAAGCTGCCGAAGAGCGGGTCGACGCCGCAATAATCGGCGACGTCGTAACCGTAATCGGCCATGGGCGAGGGATAGATCGGCGAGATCCAGACGGCGTCGACGCCGAGCCAGGCGAGATAGTCGAGCCGCCGCGTGATGCCGGGAAGATCGCCGACGCCGTCGCCATTGGTGTCCTGAAACGAACGCGGATAGACCTGATAGACGGTCCCCCGCTTCCACCAGAAGGCTTTCGCCAGATCCGGAACAGTCGTCTCGCCTGACGTCATCCGTCCCCCGATTCACACCCCGATGCCGGTAACAGCCTAGCCTGTGCCGGAGTGCCAGGCGACCCCGCCAGACGCGTCCGCATCCTGCCGCGGCAGCGCGCCTCTGCCGCATTCATGAAACCTTCAGCGCTAAATGGTCTCATTCCCGCACGGTTTGGATGGGAGACAGGCGAATCGCGGGGACCGGTCACCGCCAGCGGGATCGGTCGATCCTGGAAGTCCGACCTGTCCATAGCGACGCCGCCGCACGGTCACCGCCGGAAGAAGCGGGTGCCGAACACCGCTCTGCGGCAGCGACACTGAGGGGGAATGAGACCATGCTGAACGAAATCCTGGCCGCCTCCGTTCGGAGCGACGAGACCGGCGCGCGCACCTCCGCCGTGGAAGCCCCGGCCCGGCCGGGCTGGACCGCTCCCGCCAAGCCCGCCTCCGGCGACCCCGTGGCGGATCTGCGAGAAGCCATCCTCGCCAAGCTCGCCTATGCCATCGGCAAGACCCCCGAGACCGCCCGCGAGCGGGACTGGTTCGCCGCCACCGCCCTGGCCCTGCGCGACCGGATCGTCGATGCCTGCATGGACGGCAGGTCCACGAGCATTCCCAACAAGCGGGTCTATTACCTCTCCCTCGAATTCCTCATCGGCCGGCTCCTGTCCGACGCCATGAACAATCTCGGCCTCGTCGACACCACCCGCCGCGCCTTGCGCGACCTCGGCATCGATCTCGGCGACGTCGAGGCGGCCGAACCGGATGCGGCCCTCGGCAATGGCGGTCTCGGGCGTCTCGCCGCGTGTTTCATGGAGAGCATGGCGAGCCTGTCGATCCCCGCCATCGGCTACGGCATCCGCTACGATCACGGCCTGTTCAAGCAATCCCTGGAGGATGGCTGGCAGAAGGAGGCGCCGGAAACCTGGCTCGCCGAGGGCAATCCCTGGGAGTTCGTGCGGCCCGAGGCGACCTACACGATCGGGTTCGGCGGCCATGTCACCATGTCGGCGATCTCGGACGGCGTGATCCGCCGGCACTGGCACCCGGCGGAGACCGTGCGGGCCGTGGCCCATGACGTCCCCGTGGTCGGCTGGCGGGGCAAGCACGTCAACACGCTGCGGCTCTGGAAGGCGGAGGCGGAATCGTCCCTCGAACTCGCGCAGTTCAATGGCGGCGACCATGTGGGCGCGGTGGCCGCCCGGTCCAAGGTCGAGGCGATCTCGCGGGTGCTGTATCCGAGCGATTCCTCCGAGACCGGCCAGGAGCTCCGCCTGCGCCAGGAATACTTCTTCACCTCGGCCTCGCTGCAGGACCTCGTCTCCCGGCACGTGGCCGAGCGTGGCGACTTGCGCTCGCTGCCCGACCATGCGGCGATCCAGCTCAACGACACCCATCCGGCCATCGCCGTGCCGGAACTCATGCGCATCCTCCTCGAGGATCACGGCGTGACCTGGGAGGATGCCTGGCACATCACCACCAACACGCTGAGCTACACCAACCACACGCTCCTGCCGGAGGCGCTGGAGACCTGGCCGGTGGAGCTGATGGAGCGGCTGCTGCCGCGCCACATGCAAATCATCTACCTCATCAACTGGATGCATCTCGAAGAGCAGGGGCGGCACGGCAGGGCCGATGCGGCGCAGCTTGCCTCGGTCTCGCTCATCGACGAGGCCAACGGCAAGCGCGTGCGGATGGGCCATCTCGCCTTCCTCGGCGCCCGCCGGGTGAACGGCGTCTCGGCGCTCCACACCGACCTGATGCGGTCCACGGTGTTCAAGGACCTCCACGCCCTCGACACCGACAAGATCGTCAACAAGACCAACGGCATCACCTTCCGGCGCTGGTTCCACAACTGCAACCCCGAGCTGACGAAGCTCGCGGTGGAGGTGGTGGGCGAGCGCGTCCTCGACGATCCCGAGGCGCTGCTGGGACTGGCCGACTATGCGAGCGACAGCGGCTTCCAGGCCCGCTATGCCGCCATGCGCACATCCCGCAAGGAAGCGCTCGCCAAGGTGGTGGCGGAGAATACCGGCATCGTCATCGATCCCTCGGCCCTGTTCGACACGCAGATCAAGCGCATCCACGAATACAAGCGCCAGCTCCTCAACGTGATCGAGACCGTGGCGCTCTACCAGGCGATCAAGGCCGAGCCGCACAAGGATTGGACGCCGCGCGTCAAGGTCTTCGGCGGAAAGGCGGCGCCGAGCTACGTCCAGGCCAAGCTCATCATCAAGCTCGCCTGCGATGTGGCCAAGCTTGTGAACAGCGACCCGGATATCGCCGGCCGGCTCAAGGTGGTGTTCCTGCCGAACTACCGCGTCAGCCTCGCCGAGGCGATCATCCCCGGCTCCGATCTGTCGGAGCAGATCTCCACCGCCGGCATGGAGGCTTCGGGCACCGGCAACATGAAGCTGGCCCTGAACGGCGCGCTCACCGTCGGCACGCTGGACGGCGCCAATATCGAGATCCGCGACCATGTGGGGGCGGACAACATCTTCATCTTCGGCCTCGACGCGGCCGGGGTTCAGCAGCGGGCGGCCGAGCCGGATTACGCCGCCCGCGCCATCGCGGCCTCGCCGCGCCTTTCCGCAGCCCTCGACTTCATCGAGGCGGGCGGTTTCTCGCCGGAGGAGCGCGGCCGTTTCCAGCCCATCGTGGACGACCTGCGCCACAACGACCGCTACCTGCTCACCGTCGATTTCGACGATTACTGGCGCGTCCAGCGCGAGATCGACGCCGCCTGGATCGACAAGGCGAGCTGGTGGAAGAAGGCCATCCTCAACACCGCCCGGATGGCCTGGTTCTCCTCCGACCGCTCCATGCGCGAATACGCCGACGACATCTGGCGGGTGAAGGTGGGGTGAGCCGAGAGGCTCGTCCGACTTTCGCTTGCGGGTAAGACCTCGGATGGGCTCTTCATCCGTCAGGCTCGCGACGCGCAGCGTCGCCGGGCGGTCGTCGGCGGCGTCCGCCCCGCCGCGTGGAATCGGGGAACGTCGGCGTCACGGGCCGGGGTTCATCCAGGCGCGTGTCTCGTCGAGGATTTCCTCCGAGAGCGCTGGATCGTCGACCGCCCGCGCCAGGACCAGTGCGCCGATCATGGCCGCGTAGGTGCCGATGGCCTCGCGGCGTCGATCCGTGTCGACGCTGTCGGGAAGTGCTTGAACCAGTCGGTCGATCTGCGCGCGGATGCCCGTCGTCATGGCCGCACGCGTCGCCGGGGGGCGATGGCGGACATCCGCGGCCAAGGCCGCCATCGGGCACCCGTTCGCGGCGTCGTCCCGATGGGCGGGTGACAGATACGTCGCGACGAATGCCGACAGGTCGCCGCCCTTGCCCGATGCCTCGCTCGTCATATGGGCAATGGCATGGGCCATGAGGTCCTCCTTCGATGAGAAGTGACCGTAGAAGCCGCCATGCGTGAGGCCCGCGGCCTTCATCACTTCGGCGACTCCAACCGCGTCATAGCCCTTCTCGCGGTACAGGCGGCTCGCCTCGTCCAGAATACGGCGGCGGTTCTCCCGCATCTGCTCCTGCGTGACACGCATCTCGAAAAATCCCGATGGACCCCGTTGACACTATTATGATCGCGATCATATTTAGTTTCAATCATGATGGCAATCATGATAATGGATCCCGCAGGAAGAGATATGTCCCATGGCAAGCAAGAGCTCGGTTCTCGTCACGGGAGCCTCTACCGGAATCGGCGCGACCTATGCCGACCGCTTCGCGAGGCGTGGGCACGACCTCGTGCTGGTCGCTCGCGATACGGCGCGGATGGAAGACCTCGCCGGCCGCCTGCGCGGTGAGTACGGCATCACCGTCGACGTCCTGCCGGCCGACCTCACCGCTTCGGATCAGGTTCGGGCGGTGGAGACGCGGCTGCGCGACGACGATCGCATCGGCATCCTCGTCAACAATGCCGGCGCCACTGTCGGCGGCAGCTTCGTCGAGCAGGCCACCGACGATGTCGAGCGGCTCGTCACCCTCAACACGACCTCGCTGGTCCGGCTCGCCAGCGCGGTCGCGCCCCGCTTCGCCAAGGCCGGCACGGGTGCCATCGTCAATATCGGTTCCGTGGTCGGCCTAGTCCCGGAATTCGGCATGACGGTCTACGGAGCGACAAAGGCCTTCGTCCTCTTCCTGTCCCAGGGCCTGAGCCACGAATTGTCGCCCAAGGGCGTCTATGTCCAAGCCGTCCTGCCCGCCGCCACCCGGACCGAAATCTGGAGCCGTTCAGGGGTCGATCCCGCGTCGCTGCCGCCGATGATGGAGGTCGGGGACCTCGTCGACGCCGCTCTCGCGGGGTTCGACAGGCGGGAGCCCGTCACGATCCCGCCGCTTCACGACGTCGGGCAATGGGACGCCTTCCAGGCCGCTCGGCAGGCGATGATCCCGGGTTTCGCCCAGGTTCTCCCCGCACCGCGCTACGCCCCGCCGCATGAACCGTTCAGGTCCCACATCCCCCGTTCGGAGACCGTAGTCCTGTGAAGGCGTTCCTCCTCGATCGATACAAGAAGAAGCAGCCGCTTCGCCTGGGCGACGCGCCGGAGCCCGCGATGGGACCCGGCGACGTCCTGGTCGAGATCGCGGCGGCCGGGCTCAACGTCCTGGACGCCAAGATCCGCAACGGCGAATTCAAGCTGTTCCTGCCATACAAGCCGCCCTTCATCCTGGGGCACGATCTCGCCGGGACCGTCATCCGGGTCGGGCCGAGGGTCCGACGTTTCAAAGTGGGTGACGAAGTCTATGCGCGACCGCGCGATGGCCGCATCGGCACCCTCGCCGAGCGTATCGCCGTCGCCGAGGCCGATGTCGCGCTCAAGCCCCGGAACCTGTCGATGGCCGAGGCGGCTTCGATCCCTCTCGTCGGCCTGACCGCATGGCAGGCCCTGGTCGAGTTGGCCAAGGTCGAGCCGGGCGACAAGGTGCTGATCCATGCCGGTTCCGGCGGCGTCGGCACCTTCGCCATCCAGCTCGCCAAACATCTCGGCGCCACGGTCGCGACCACGGCGAGCGCGGGGAGTGCCGACCTCGTCAGGAGCCTCGGCGCCGATATCGTCATTGACTACAAGCGCCAGGACTTCGAGACGGTCCTGTCCGGCTACGATGTCGTCTTGAACAGCCTCGACGGCGATACGCTTCGGAAGTCGCTGGACGTGCTCAAGCCCGGTGGAAGATTGATCTCGATCTCCGGCCCGCCGGACCCGGCCTTTGCGAAGGTTCAGGGGCTGAACTGGTTCCTGGTGCAGGTCATGCGCCTGCTGAGCCTCAGCATCCGGCGCAAGGCCAAGGCGCGCGGCGTCGATTACGCGTTCCTGTTCATGCGGGCGAACGGGGCGCAGCTGGCGGAGATCGCGGCGCTCATCGAAGCCGGGACCATTCGACCGGTCATCGACCGGGTGGTCTCTTTCGCCGAGACGGACGCGGCCCTGACGGAGCTCGAGGCCGGCCGTTCCAGGGGCAAGGTCGTGGTCCAGATCCGGTAACGATGCCACCGGACGTGGTCAGGCCCCTGGTCCTCCGGATCAGATCCGGCAAGCCCCTTCCAAAGCCGTGTTCTCGGCCTCGGTGAAAATCCGCGAGCGGATGAGGAAGCGCTTGTCGCGGCCGTTCTCCAGGGAGAACATGCCGCCTCGACCGGGCACCACGTCGAGGATCAGGTGGGTGTGCTTCCAGACTTGGAATTGCGGCCGGCTGATCCAGAAATCGGCGCCGGCCACCTGGCCGAGATGGACATCGCTGTCGCCGGTGAGAAAGTCGCCCACCGGGTAGCACATGGGCGAGGACCCGTCGCAGCACCCGCCCGATTGGTGGAACATCACCGGCCCGTGCTCGGCCCGCAATTCCTCGATCAGGGCGATGGCGGTCGGTGTCGCCGTGACCCGCAGGGGCGTTCCGTCGGCGCCGACCTGATCGGCGGTGGTCGCTTCGGTCGTGCTCATGGAACGCTCCCTCCCGTCATGTGACCCCGGCCGGGGGATGTCCCGAGCCGGAATGTTCGTTCACGCCGCCTTCTTGGCTGCGGCCTCGCCGTAGAAGGTGCCGCCGGCCTCCGCCATGCGCAGGAGGTTCTCCGGCACCGCGAAGCGCGACCCGTGCCTCGCCTCGAGGCCCTGGGCCAGGGAAACGAACGCCTTCGCCCCCATGAAGTCGATGTAGGACAGGGCGCCGCCGGTGAAAGGGGCGAAGCCGAAGCCGAGGATGGAGCCCACATCGGCCTCACGCGGGTCGGTGATCACGCCTTCACCCACCGTGCGGGCGGCCTCCAGGGCCTGAACCACCAGGAGCCGCTGCTTCAGTTCGGTGAAATCGACCTCGTCGGGGTCGATTCGCGTGGTCTGGAGCTCCGACAATCCGGGCCACAACTTCTTCGAGGCGCCTTCCGGATAGTCGTAGAAGCCTTTCCGGTTCTTGCGCCCGAGCCGGCCCTCGCCCTCCACCAGGGTCGTGAGCAGAGCCTTCTGGGCGGGGTCGATGGCCTCGGCGCCGAGCTGCGCCTCGGTGGCCCTCACGATCTTCAGGGCGAGGTCGACGGCGACCTCGTCGGTGAGGGAGAGGGGCCCCACCGGCATCCCCGCCTGGCGGCCGGCATTCTCGATCATGGCGGGGGGAACGCCCTCGATGAGCATCTTGTGGCCCTCGTAGAGATAGGCGCCGACGCAACGATTGGCGAAGAAGCCCCGGCTGTCGTTGACGACGATGGGCGTCTTCTTGATCGCCCGGACATAGTCGAGGGCGGTGGCGAGCGCGGCATCGCCGGTCTGCTCGCCCTTGATGATCTCCACGAGCATCATCTTCTCCACCGGCGAGAAGAAGTGGATGCCCACGAAATTGCCCGCGCGCCGGGACGCCTTGGCGAGGCCGGAGATCGGCAGCGTCGAGGTGTTGGAGGCGAAGATCACATCCTCGCCGATCACCGCCTCGACCTTGGCGATGACCTCGGCCTTCACCTTGGGGTCCTCGAACACCGCCTCGATCACGAGATCACAGGATGACAGGTCGGCGTAATCGGCGCTGGTGGTGATGCGCGCGAGAAGCGCTTCGCGGTCGGCGGTCTTGGCGCGGCCCTTGTTGATCTGGTCGGTGACGAGCTTGTGGGCGTAGGCCTTGCCCTTCTCGGCGGCTTCCGCGGACTGGTCGAGGAGGACGACCTCCATCCCCGCATTGGCGGTGACGTAGGCGACACCGGCGCCCATGAAGCCCGCGCCGACGACGCCCACCCGCTTCACGCTGGTCTTGGCGATCTCCTTGGGCCGGCGGGCGCCCTTGTTCAGCTCGCCCATGGAGATGAACAGCGTGCGGATCATCGCCGCCGCCTCCTTGGAGCGCAGGATCTTGGCGAAGTACCGGCTCTCGACCCGCAGCGCGAGATCCATCGGCAGCTGCAGGCCCTCGTAGACCGAGGCGAGTATGGCCTTGGCCGCCGGGTAATTGTCGTGGGTCTCGCGGCGGTAGATCGCGTTGGCCGGGGGCCAGATCATCATGCCGGCGGGCGAATAGACCTTGCCCGAGGGCGCCTTGAACTTCGGCTGGTCCCAAGGGGCCACGGGCGAGCCGCCGGCCCTGATCCAGGCCTTGGCCTTCTCGACGATCTCGTCCTTGCCCGCCACCTCGTGGACGAGGCCCATGTTCTTGGCCATGAGCGGACGGATCTGCTCGCCCTTGAACAGCATCTGCAGGGCGTCGCCGGTCTGCATCAGGCGGGGGACGCGCTGGGTCCCGCCGGCGCCGGGAAACAGCCCGACCTTGATCTCGGGCAGGCCGACGCGGGTCTTCGGATCGTCGGACAGCACCCGGTGGTGACAGGAGAGCGAGAGCTCGAAGGCGCCGCCGAGGCAGATGCCGTTCACCGCCGCCGCGAAGGGCTTGCCGCAGGTCTCGAGCTTGCGGAAGACCAGGGTGAGCTTGCGCGATTCCTCGAAGAAGTGGCGCATGGCCTCCTCCTCGCCCTTCTCGGCTTTCAGCTTTTCGTAAGCCTGGCCGAGGCCCTGGAGCATGGTCAGGTCGGCGCCGCCGGAAAAGTTGTCCTTGCCCGAGGTGATGACGCAGCCCTTCACGGCTGGATCGGCCACCACGGCGTCGATGACCTGATGCAGGTCGCTCATCACCCCCTCGGTGAAGACGTTCATTGAACGGCCGGGCATGTCCCAGGTCGCGAGCGCGATACCGTCGGAATCGACCTCGAAGCTGAAGTTCGTGAGATTCATGTCTGATCCTTTGGGGTCGGCGTAGAAAGCGAAGCTATTAAGACGATTTAAAAATTTGGGCTGGATAAAGAATCCCAGGGTCGAAAAGGTGGAACAGGGAAACTTATCGAATGTTGGCGCGAAACGTCTGCCAGGGATGCCGCGACGGAGCCGATCTCGACTTTACGTTTACGATGGCGTTCCAACCCATCCTCGATCTCGACGCTCAGCGCGTATGGGGATACGAGGCGCTGGTGCGCGGCCCCGAAGGCCAGTCCGCGGCCTCGATCCTCGATCGCGTCACCGAGACGACGGTCTATCGTTTCGATCAGGCCGCGCGGGTGCGGGCCATCGAGCTGGCCGGCCGGCTGTTTCCCGTCGACGACGAAACCAAGCTGTCCATCAACTTCATGCCCAACGCGGTCTACGAGCCGGCGGCCTGCATCCGCTCCTCCCTGGAGGCGGCGCGCCGGGCCGGATTCGCCCATGACCGGATCATGTTCGAGTTCACCGAGAACGAGAAGTTCCGGGACATCGATCATGTGAAGCGCATCGTGGCGGAGTATCGCAAGCAGGGCTTCCTCACGGCTCTGGACGATTTCGGCGCGGGCTTCGCCGGCCTCAACCTCCTGGCGAACTTCCGTCCCGACCTGATCAAGATCGACATGGAGCTCCTGCGCGGCATCGACACGGACAAGGGCCGTCAGATCATCACGGCGGGGATCATCTCCATCGCGCGCCAGCTCGGCGTCTCGGTCATCGCGGAGGGCGTCGAGACGCGGGGCGAACTCGAGACCCTGCGCGGGCTCGGGGCGACGCTGTTCCAAGGCTATCATTTCGCCCGCCCCCAACTCGAAGCCCTCCCGAGTGTCGCCGGATTCGAGGCACGGGAGCCGCGCCTCGCCGCCCTGGCGTCGTAGCGCCCCTCCCGGAACGCCCGCCGCGCCCTTGTGCCAGCACGTTCGCGTCGTCGGTCTCATGCAGGGCCGCCCCAGACGGTGCGGCCCTGCCGTCGATCCTCCCCGGATCCAATCCCGGTCGGTTTCTACGTTCCAGCCGATCTCTACGTCCCAGTCGGTTTCTACTTGGCCGGCGCCGTCCCCGGCAGCGGCGGCGCGCCCGCCGGCCTGTCGCCGGCCGAAGCGATGGCCAGCATGTTCAGGATCTTGGTCACGGCGCCCTGCGAGATCACCGTGACGGTCGAGGCCGGGTCCGAATTGATCGCCTGGAACTTCTGGTAGATCTTGTCGTCGTAAATGCCGCTGAGATGCTTGAGCTCGTCGAGATTGAACTTCTCGGCATAGGCCTTCGACAATCCCTCGATCATCACCTCGCGTTGCTTGTCGAACTCGGCGCGGACCTCCTTGCGGATGGCCTCGGCCTTGTCCTCGGGCATCGGCTGCACGGTCTTTTCCAGGGCGCCGGTGAAGCCGGTTTCGAGGTTCTTGATCAGGGTCTTCTGAACCAGATCCTTGGCGACCGCGACGCGGTCGGTGGCGTCGTCCGCGTGGGCGGCGAACGGCGCCCAGAGCGCGGTCGTCAGCATCAGGGTCGCGAGAAGGCGTGTCATCGTGGCGTGTCTCCCGGTGTTTATGATTGCGCCGCCGGCATCGGCGGCGGGAGTGCGCCGTTTAGCAGCGTTGCGAAGGGTTTGGGAGGGACGGCGCCCCATCACACCCGCTCGATGATCGTGGCGGTGCCCATGCCGGCGCCGATACAGAGGGTGACGAGGGCGCGCTCCTTGCCGGTGCGCTCCAACTCGTCGAGCACCGTGCCGAGGATCATCGCGCCGGTGGCACCCAGCGGATGGCCCATGGCGATGGCGCCGCCATTGACGTTCACCTCGGACGGGTTGAGCCCGAAGGCCTGGCAGAAGCGCAGGACCACGGCGGCAAAGGCCTCGTTGACCTCGAACAGGTCGATATCGGCGATGGTCATGCCGGCGCGGGCCAGCACCTTCTTCGTCACGTCCACCGGGCCGGTGAGCATCAGCGCCGGGTCCGAGCCGATATTGGCGAAGGCACGGATGCGGGCGCGCGGCTTGAGGCCGGCCTTCTCGCCCGCCTCCTTCGAGCCCACCAGCACGGCGGCGGCGCCATCGACGATGCCCGAGGAATTGCCCGCATGGTGGACGTGGTTCACCGTCTCCACGTCGGGATGCGCGTCGATCGCCACGGCGTCGAACCCGCCCATCTGCCCCATCTGGACGAAGGAGGCCTTCAGCCCGGCCAGCGACTGCATGTCGGTGGAGGGGCGCATGTGCTCGTCGGTGTCGAGCAGGGTGATGCCGTTGACGTCGCGCACCGGCACGACGGAATTCCTGAACATTCCGTCGGCCCAGGACTTGGCCGAGCGCTTCTGCGATTCGACCGCGTAGGCGTCGCACTCGTCGCGGGAGAAGCCGTATTTCGTGGCGATGAGGTCGGCCGAGACGCCCTGGGGCATGAACCACGACTTGATCGCGATGGCGGGGTCCACCGGCCAGGCCCCGCCCGAGGCGCCGAGGCCGACGCGGCTCATGGATTCGACGCCGCCGCCGATGGTGAGGTCGTGCTGGCCGGCCATGACCTGGGCGGCGGCGAAGTTCACTGCGTCGAGGCCGGAGGCGCAGAAGCGGTTGATCTGCACGCCGGGCACGTGGTCGCCGTAATCGGCCACCAGGGCCGCCGCGCGGGCGATGTCGCCGCCGGCCTCGCCGACGGGGTCGACGCAGCCGAGGATGACGTCGTCCACCTGCCGCGTGTCGAGCCCGTTGCGTTCCTTAAGGGCGCGCAGGGCCGTCTCGGCGAGGCGCAGGGCCGTCACCTCGTGCAGGGCGCCGTCCGGCTTGCCGCGGCCGCGCGGCGTGCGGACGTGATCGTAGATGAAGGCCTCGGGCATATGCGCTTCCCTGTTGTCCGCTCCTGCGGAGCGACGGCTTTCAAAGTCTGCTCTCGGTCTCCCCGTCTTTCCGGGGCCGCGAAGCGGAGCCCGGAATCCAGATCCGCCAACACATCCAAGGTTTGTCGCGTCGGCAGCTCTGGATTCCGGGCTCGTTCTGCGAGCGCCCCGGAATGACGGGGTGAACCGAAAGTCTGTCGTCCGCTCTAAAACGCCTCGGCGCCAAGCGCCATGGTCGTCTCGGCTCCGGCCTTGATCCGTACCAGCCGCAGGGCGGTCTCGGGGAGCGTCCGCTCCATGTAGAAGCGGCCGGTGACGAGTTTGTCGTCCATGTCCTGCGCACGACCGTCCGCGATCCGCGCGAGCGCCGCCTTGGCGATCCGGGCCCACATGTAGCCCATGGCGACGAGGCCGAGGAGGTGCATGTAGTCGGTGGCGCCGGCCCCGGCATTGTCGGGTTTGGAAAAGGCGTTCTGCATGAACCACATCGTGGCGCCCTGGAGGTCGTTCAGGCCGGCCTGGAGCGGCGCGGTGAACGGCGCCATGCCCTCCACCTCGGCATGGTCCTTGATGAAGGTCTGGACCTCGGCGAGGAAGCCCATCATCGCCCGGCCGCCATCCTTGGGCAACTTGCGGCCGATGAGGTCCATGGCCTGGATGCCGTTGGCGCCCTCGTAGATCATGGCGATGCGGGCATCGCGCACGAATTGCGACATGCCCCATTCCTCGATGTAGCCGTGGCCGCCGAAGAGTTGCTGGGCCGCCACCGCGTTGTCGAACCCCTTGTCCGTGAGCACGCCCTTCACCACCGGGGTCATCAGGCCCATATGATCCTCGGCCTTCTGGCGCTCGGCCGCGTCGTCGGAGCGGTGGCCGATATCGGCCTGGAGCGCGGTCCACAGCACCAGGGCGCGGGCGGCCTCGTTGAAGGCGCGGATACCCATGAGGGTCCGGCGCACGTCCGGGTGGACGATGATCGGGTCGGCGACCTTGTCGGGTGCCTTCGCCCCCGTCAGCGAGCGGCCCTGGAGCCGGTCCTTCGCGTAGGCCACGGCGTTCTGGTAGGCGACCTCCGACTGGGCGAGACCCTGGACGCCCACCGCGAGGCGCGCCTCGTTCATCATCACGAACATCGCGTTGAGACCGCGGTTCTCCTGGCCGACGAGCCAACCCTTCGCGCCGTCATAGTTCATGACGCAGGTGGAATTGCCGTGGATGCCCATTTTGTGCTCGAGGGAGCCACAGGAGACGCCGTTGCGCTCGCCCACCGAGCCATCCTCGTTGACGAGGAATTTCGGCACCACGAATAGCGAGATGCCCTTGGTGCCGGCCGGCGCACCCTCGATCCGGGCGATGACGAGATGGACGATGTTCTCCGACAGGTCGTGCTCGCCGGCCGAGATGAAGATCTTCGTGCCGGTGAGGCTGTAGGAGCCGTCGCCGTTCGGCACCGCCTTGGTCTTCAGGAGCCCGAGATCCGTGCCGCAATGGGGCTCGGTGAGATTCATCGTGCCGGTCCAGGCACCCTCGACCATCTTCGGCAGGTAGGTCGCCTTCTGCTCCTCGGAGCCGTGGACGAGAAGGGCGGCCATCGCCCCCTGCGTCAGGCCCGGATACATCGTCAGCGCCAGATTGGCCGACGACGCGAATTCCGAGATCGCGGTGTTGATCGTGTGCGGCAGGCCCTGGCCGCCATATTCCTCCGGCACGGCGATGCCCATCCAGCCGCCCGCGGCATAGGCGTCGTAGCCGGCCTTGAACCCCTCCGGCGTGGTAACGCTGCCGTCGGCGTGCCGGGTGCAGCCCTGCCGGTCGCCGCGGGCGTTGAGGGGGGCCAGCACCTCTTCGGCGAGCTTGGCGCCTTCCACGAGGACGGCCCGGATCAGGTCGGGCGACGCATCGGAAAACCCGCGCAGGTTGCTGCGGCCGTGGAACGCGAAGACGTCGTCGAGGAGAAACTGAACGTTCTCAACAGGTGCCCGGTAAGTCGGCATCTCGTCTGTCCTCCACCCGTTCGACCGCGTGCTCGATTCGGCCCGGAGGCCACGGCGCGCCTGATGGTTCATATATAAACTATCGTGCCCGGGAGGGAAAGGGGGTCGTCTTTCGGCGCCTTCCCGAGGAGATATGGCCAGTTTGGCACAGGGCTTAACCCGCTGTTTACCAAGAGTATCAAATGTCGACGGCAATCGATCCGTTTCGTTGCCGCTGCGACACCTCCACGTTGCACAACGATACGTCGGATTGGGTCACGGACCTCGCTGCCCCGGGTTTGACGATGAAACGCAACGCGACGCTGAACCTGGAAGAGTTCGACCCGGAAGTCCTCGACGCCGCGCGCGACGTGGCGCGCCGCGCCGGCGTGCCGGTGGAGGCCTGGATCGCGTCCATCGTGTCGCCGGATCAGAAGCCCAAGGCGCGCCGTTCCCGCATCTCCTCGCCCACGCACCATGCGGCCCGCCCCCGCCCGGAGGGGCAGGTCATGTCGCCGGTACCCCCCGCCCCGGTCGAGACCGCCGCCGTTCCCGAACCCGCACCGGTGGTCGAGGCCGCCGCCGCTCCCGAATCCTCCCCGGAGGCCGAGCCCGCCGCCGAGATCGCGGCCGTCACCGAAGTCGCTACCGTCACCGAAACCGCGGCCCCCGCCGAAATCGCGGCCGTCGCATCGGATCCGATTGAGCCGTTCACCACCTCGATCGCCGAGATGATGCGGCGTCTTGACCGGATCGACCACAAGATCGGTCAGGACCAGCAGGCCTCGCAACAGGCGGCGAGCCGGACGATCGAGGAGATCGAGGCCCGGATCAGCACCGTGCTCGATGCCGGCCTGTCCCCGGCCGCGCAGATGGCCGAGCGCCTGGGCCAGATCGAGCGCCGCATGGTCGAGCTCGGCGAGCAGCTGGCGTCTCCGCGGCCGATCGGCCGGCGCGGCCGCCCGGCGGAGGCCGAGATCCGCGACGCCGTCGCCGAGATCCGCCAGCGCCAGCGCGAACTCGACTCCGACGGGACGCCCGCCCAGGGCAAGGCGAGCGGCGCCGCTCTCCGGATGCCGTCTCCCGCCATTTCCGAATTGCAGGCCGAGACCAGCCGCCTGCGCGAATCGATCGGCGGCCTCGCCACGGGCCGCGACGTCGGCGCCCTCGAACAGGCCATGCGCTCCCTCGTCACCGGGGTCCAGCGCGCCCAGGAGCCGGCCGACCTCGCCGCCATCGCGGCCCCGATCGAGTTGATCCGCGTTCAGGTCACCCGTCTCGCCGACGATGTGGCCGAGAACGTCCATGCTCGCGTCGCCAACGACGTGGAGCGCCTCGCGGCGAAGGTCGACGGCGCGCTCAGCAACAGCACGCCGGGTTTCGCCGACCGCGACGAGCTCGGCAACCTATTCCGCGAGCTCGACGAGATCCGCCGCCTGATCGCCGCCCTGGCCGGGCCGGAGCGGATCCAGAGCCTCGCGCAGGGCCTCCAGGCCATCAGCGCCCAGATCACCGAGCTGCAGGGCGGCGTCGGCGGCGACGGCTCCAACATGGCCGAGCTGCGGCCCCTGCTCGAAGAGATCCGCACCGGATTGCGGACCCCGCAATCGGGGGGGATCGAGGAACAGATCCAGGCGATGGGCGCCAAGCTCGACGCCCTGCGTGACGGTGCCTCCGGCGGCGGCGGCAATTCGGACGCGATCATCGTGCGCATCGACGCCCTGGCCGACAAGGTCGAGCGGGCCAGCGTCAATCCCGTCGGCGACCTGATCGGCCGCCTCGAAGACCTGGGCGAGACCCTGCGCCGGCCGGTGATTCCCGGCGGCGACCTCGCCTCGATCCACGGCATGCTCCACGACCTCGCCGAGAAGCTCGACCGCGTCGGCGGCCCCGTCGGGCCGCGCGCCGAGGGGCTGGATGCCCTGGAAAAGCAGGTCCTGGCGCTCGCCAGCCGTATCGACACGCGGGACGCCGACCCGGCCCTCGCGGGGCTCGAACGGACGATGTCCGACCTCCTGGCCCAGGTCTCGGCGCTGCGCGACGAAGCTCCGATCGAGGCCGCCGTGGAGCGGGCGGCGCGCAACGCCGTCGCCGAGAGCATCGGCACCACCGGCGATACCGGTGAACTCGAACTGCTCAAGGCCAGCCTCGCCGACCTTCGCATGCATCAGGCCGCCTCCGAGCAGCGGATGCAGGCGACCCTCGACGGTGTCCATTCGACCCTGCACAAGCTCGTCGGCCAGCTCGGTGCCCTGGCGGAAGGCGGAACGCTCCCCACCAACCACGCCTGGTCGACCCATGACCTCGCCGAGCGCCTCGCGGTCGCCACCGGCCGCGTGGACGAGCGTGCGCCGATGCAGAGCGGGATCGGTGTTCGGCGCCCCGAGCCCCTGCGGGTGAGCCCCCAGACGCAATCCTTCGAACTCGGCCATGTCACGGACCTGCCGCTGGAGCCCGGCACCCGGCGTCCGAACCCGGATCGTCCCGCCGACGCCGCGGCGGACGGTGCGGCGCCGACCGAGAGCGACATCAAGACGAGCTTCATCGCCGCCGCCCGCCGCGCAGCGCAGGCGGCGCAGAACGAGGCGGCCGAGGCTGCCCGCTCGCCCGCAATGCGCGGCCGCACCTCATCCGACGCCGTCGCCGAATCGCCCGTCCCCGGGCCGGGCGCGCGGCTGCGCGCCGAACTCGACAAGCGCCGCAAGCCGCTGCTCCTCGGCCTCGCCGCCATCGTCCTGGCGCTCGGAGCACTGCAGGCCATCAACAGCCGCCGTAGCGGAGCGGACGCGTCCACGCCGCAGATCGCCGCGACGACGGCGGCTCCGGCCGAACCGTCCGAGAGCCCGGACAAGGGCTCCACCGCTGCGGCCAGCACCTCGCCCGCCGGCACCTCTTCGGCCAGCACCTCGCCGGCCGGCACGGAAACGACCGCTCGGCCCGACCCTGAGACCACCCAGTCGATTTCCGACGTCGCGCCGCCGCCGACCGTCCCGGCGACTGCTCCGGCCGAAGCCGCCTCTCGGCCGCTCCAGCGCACCGTGCCGAAGGTCGCCGCGCTGCACGACCTGGCGGGCGATCTCGGCGCCGTACCCACCGGGCTCGCGCAGCTTCGCAAGGCCGCCCTCGAAGGCGACGGCGCCTCCGTCTACGACCTCGCCTCCCGCGCCCTCGAAGGGCGCGGCATGCCGCGCGATTTCGCCGTGGCGGCGAAGCTGTTCGAGGCCCTGGCCGGTGCCGGCTACGCCCCGGCGCAGTACAAGCTCGGCGGCCTCTACGAGAAGGGCTCCGGGGTGGTGCGCGACCTCTCCCAGGCCAAGCTCTGGTACGGGCGCGCGGCCGAGCAGGGCCACGCCCGCTCGATGCACAACCTCGCCGTGGTCTATGCCGAGAACCCCGCCGCGAACGGCAAGCCGGATTACACCACGGCCTCGCAATGGTTCCGGCGCGGCGCCGAATACGGCATGCGCGACAGCCAGTACAACCTCGCCGTCCTGTACGCGCGCGGCCTCGGTGTGCAGCAGGACCTCGTCCAGTCATACCTCTGGTTCTCCGCCGCCGCGGCCCAGGGCGACGACGATGCGGGCCGGAAGCGCGACGACGTCGCCGCGAAGCTCTCGCCGAAGGACCTCGTCACGGCGCAGAGCCTGAGCACCGCCTTCAAACCGAAGGCGGCGCTCCCGGCCGTGAACGAGCCCCCCGCGCCGACCGGCACCGGGGTAGACGGATCGATGAGCCTGATCGGCGCTCCGCCCCCCGCCGCGCCGGTGCCGCCGCAGCGCCGCAGCACGGGCGCATGACATGGGCCGCGTGTGACATGGGCCACGCGTGATAGCGACGCGCATGGTCGGTACGAACGCGGCGCCGCAGCGAAACGGTGTTTCGTGACAACAGCTTATCCGTGGTTTGGCGAGGCTCCCGTTCGACTGCGCCGTGGCGTCCGGCCGGCGTTCCGGGCCGTCGCAACCGTGTATATGATCGAGATCGATGCGATCCCGCCTCCCGGATCGCGGATAACGGAGCCGGAGATTTGATGGCGCGTGTGACGCCCATACCGACGTCAGCCCTCGTTCTCGGCGTCGCCGGCCTCATTCCCTTTCTGGGTTTCGCGGTTCTCTCCCTCAGCGGCAGCGATGGCGGCCTCGGCAATGTCGGCCTGGCCCCGCGCACCATCCTTTCCACCTACGGCGCGGTCATCGCCTCGTTCCTCGGCGGCATCCGCTGGGGGGCTGCCGCCTCCGGCGGTGCGGGCGGGCGCGACTACGTCATCGCCATCCTGCCCTCCCTCATCGCCTGGGCGGCCCTGGCCTTTCCCGTACCGTGGGACCTGCGCGTCCTCGGCCTCCTCGTCCTCGGCTGGGGCTTCGTCGATCTCGACCTCGTCCGGCGCTGCCTCGTTCCGAGCTGGCTCGGGCGCCTGCGGCTCGTCCTGTCGGTTGTGGCCGGCTGCGCCCTGCTGATCGCGGCGTGAGGGTTCAGGGCCGGTCCGGGCTCAGCCGCGACAGGTAGCGCTCGGCTTCGTCCCAGGATCCGGCCGCGCCGGAAAAGCCGACATAGCCGTCGGGCCGGACGAGGATCAGGCGGTCGCCTTCGGGCGAGTGGCGGGGCGTCGGTTCGAGCAGGGCGGGAAACCGCGCGGCGAAGGCGGCGCCTCGCTCCGAATCCGCCGCATAGAGGACGAAGAGCGGCACCGATCCGGAACCGGGGGGATTTCCGTCATCCTGCGCCGGTGCCCAGCGCATCCCGGCCTGCGGGCCGTGCGAGAGCGGGCTGTCGGGATAGGCGATTTCCACCTCGCTCATCGTCGCCGCCATCCTGTCCTGCACGACGTGGAAACCGAGCATGAACCGGAGCGCGAGGTTGCGTACTCCCTGCGCCACGGGGTTCGACAGCGTCGCCATGTCGGTGAGCCGGGCGGCATTGCGCAGCACCCTGTCGCCGACGGCGTTGCGCTCGGGGCTATAGCTGTCGAAGAGCGAGGGGGCGGCCTGCCCCCACTGCACCATCGCCAGTTTCCAGGCAAGGTTGATGGCGTCCTGCATGCCGGTATTCATGCCCTGGCCACCGGCGGGGCTATGGATATGCGCCGCGTCGCCGGCCAGGACCGCGCGCCCCCGCGCATATTGCGAAACCTTGCGCTCGTTGATGCGGAAATGGGTGAGCCAGACCGGATCGGCGACACGAAAGCCGCCGGCGCGCTGGTCCGCCAGGGCCTGCACGTCGTCCAGCCTCGGGTCCGGGCGCGGATGCGCCGGATCGGTGTTGCCGACCTGCGCGATCACCCGCGCGCGGCCGCCGGGGATCGGAAAGACGACGAGCGGCCCGTCCCGGTGGAGATAGGTCGCGATCTCGTCGCCGGGCGGTGCGCCGTCGCCCTCCACGCGAATGTCGGCCAGGAGCCAATCGTCCCCCTGCGCCTCGCCCTCGAAGGCGAGATCGAGCCCGTGCCGCACTGTGCTGTGCGCGCCGTCGCAGCCGATGAGCCAGGATGTCGAAATGGTCTCCTCGGCACCGTTCGCATGGCGCAGCGTCGCCTCGACATGCTCGTGACCCATCACGAAGCTCACGAGTTCCACCTCGCGCTCGACCGCGACGCCGAACGTGGCGAGATGCTCGATCAGCAGGCGCTCGGTCTCCCGCTGCGGGATCATGAGGGCGAAGTTGTAGGCGCCGTCGATCGCCTCGAACCGGATATGGCCGAGAATGCTGCCGGCTTTGCGCAGGGTCGCCCCGTGGGCGCGCAGGCCGGCATCGAGGAAGGCCTGCTTGCACCCCATCCGGTCCATGAGTTCGAGGGTGCGCGCCCAGACCACGAGGGCCTTCGAGGTCTGCGTCGGCTGCGGGCTCTTGTCGATCAGGCGGAGGCCGATGCCGTATCGGGCGAGTTCGGCGGCGAGGGTGAGCCCGACCGGGCCGGCTCCGACGATGAGCGCTTGAAGCATGACCGTGCCCTGGCTCCGCTGCGATTCGCCTTCGCCGCCATTGTATCGGCATTCTGGGCTGGGGGCAGCGACGGAGACGAAGACGACCGCGTGGTGGCTTCCGATCGGCTGCGGATGAGCGTCCCTGAATGCGGCCCTGCCGTTCTTGTTCGCCCTCGACCGGCTGCTTGCTCGACCGAAACGCGACCTCATCCTCAGGCGCCGCGTGAGCGGCCTTGAAGGAGGGCTCCAGCACGCGCCGAGCGAACTGGAGCCCTCCTTCGAGGCCTCCGCTGCGCTGCGGCGCCTCAGGATGAGGCGATTGGTTGGGATGGTCCATACTCCCCGGATCGTCGACCCATGAACCCGATCAACGATGCCCTTAATTTGGAGAGTGCGCCCATGCCGCCATCGTCGCTCGGCAGCGATGACCGGGCAGGATTTGCCGCGCGGGACGCCTCAGCGGCGATGTGTTCCTCTAAACATCTGACAGGAAACGAAATTTTTCATTGCGACCGTTGGCTGCGTTCTTGCAATGCAGGCGTGTGTCACTGGGAAAGGTGTGCCGCCATGTCCATCGGTCTCAGCGGACTATCCGCTCCGAATGCGAGCTTGTCCGTCCGCGCGACATCGTCCGGATCGAAGGAGGCGTCGGCGAAGGACGACTTCCTGAAATATGCCAAGATGACGCCCGCCGAGAAGATCCGCGAACAGATCCTCACGAAGATGGGCCTCACGGAGGAAGCGTTGGCCGCGATGCCGCAGAAGGAACTCGAAAAGATCAACCAGGCGATCAAGGAAAAGATCGAGGAACTGGTGAAGCAAGGCCGGGAGACAATCGTCGGGGCCTTCGCCGACATCAAGGCCTGAAAAGACGGCACGCGGCCGGGTGACGCTCAATCCCGCGCGAGCATCGCCTTGCCGATGGCGAAGACCCGGCCGTCGCCCAAGAGATGCGCGGTGAAGCCGGCCGGAAACAACGGATCGAAGGCCGGGTTGCGCACGTTGAGGCCGCCCGCATAGGCGCCGAAAGCCGGCATCACCAGGCGCGTCCCGTCGGTGACGAAGCAGCGCCGCCGAACCGCCCGGCCGCGCATGGCGACCTTGCCGCAGGGATGCAGGTGGCCGGCGACTTCGCCCTCCGGCGCATCCAGCGACGGCTCGTGCCGCAGGGTGAGCCCGCCCAGCGTCAGGGTCTCGGCATAGCGCCCGCCGACGCCCTCCGACACCGCATGGTCGTGGTTGCCGGCAATCCAGACCCAGTCCCGGCCTTCCTGCAGGGCGGCGATCATGGCGCGGTCGCCGGGCTCCATCCGCTCGGGGCCGCGCGCATCGTGGAAAGAATCCCCCAGGGCCACGACGCAGGCCGGGTCGAAGCGGGCCACCGCCTCGTGCAGGCAGGCCAGGGTCTCGCGGGTATCGTAGGGCGGCAGGAACTGGCCCGAGCGCGCGGCAAAGGCCGAGCCTTTCTCCAGATGCAGGTCGGAGACGATCAGGGTCCGGTGTGCGGCGAGCCACAAACCGCCGCAGAGGTCGAGGGTGAGGGCTTCGCCGGCCAGCGTCAGGCCGGGGGTCTTGATGGTTCGTTCGAGTTTCTGGCCGAGCGCCAAGATCGCATCCTCTAATCCAGGGAAGGGGCGCGTCACCCGAGCGCTTCTTCGAGAAGCTGCGCCTCGGCCTCGGCCAAGATCTCGTCCGCGCCCTCGCCGTAGACCTTCTCGCGCCCAATTTCGAGCATGACGGAGACGGAGAGCGGCGAGACGCGATCGAGGGCCTTGTGGGTGATTCGCCCCTGGATGCGCCTCAACATCATGCCGAGGCGGGCCACGTCGAGGAGTCCGGTTGCCGCATCCTGCCGGGCGGCGCGCAGGAGCAGGTGGTCGGGCTGGTGCTTGCGCAGCACGTCGTAGACGAGGTCGGTGGACATGGTGACCTGCCGCCCGGTCTTCTTCTGGCCGGGATGGCGCCGCTCGATCAGCCCGGCGATGACGGCGCATTGGCGGAAGGTACGCTTCATCATCGAGGATTCGTCGAGCCAGGCTTCGAGATCGTCGCCGAGCATGTCCTGGGCGAACAATTCGGCGAGAAAGCCGGGCTCGCGGGCGATGGCCTCGCTCACGTCGCGGGTCATCCAGACGGCGATGCCGTAATCGTTGGCGGCAAAACCCAGCGGGCGCAGGCGGGCGCGCTCCATGCGCCGGGTGAGCAGCATCCCCAGGGTCTGGTGGGCGAGGCGGCCCTCGAACGGGAACGCCGTGAGGTAATGACGGCCGCCCCGCGGAAACGTCTCCACCAGCAAGCCCTCGGGGCCGGGCAGGATCGAGCGCTGGCGCTGGAGCAGGAGGTAATCCGCCACCTGTTTCGGCAGTCGGTCCCACTCAAACGGATCGGCGATGAGGGCGCGGACGCGGGCGGCGAGGAAGGTCGAGAGCGGGAACTTCGCACCCGCGTAGGAGGGGATCGCCGGGTCGGTGCCGGGACCCGCCCGCGTCGCCAGGGCCTCGTCCTCGGACAGGCCCTCGAAGCGCAGCACCTCGCCGGCGAAGAGGAAGGTGTCGCCCGGCGTCAGGGTGTCGGCGAAATCCTCCTCGATCTCGCCGAGAACGCGCCCGCCCTTCGGCAGGATGGCGCCCGGCTTGCCGCGCACCCCGCGTGCGAGCCGCACCTTGACCTTGGCGGATTCGACGATGGTGCCGACATTCATGCGGTATTGCTGGGCGGTCCGCGCATCGCGCACCCGCCACAGCCCGTCCGGCCCGCGCAGGATCTTGGCGAAGCGCTCGTAAGCGCGCAGCGCGTAACCGCCGGTGGCCACGTAATCGACCACCGCCTCGAAATCCTCCCAGGACAGGGTGGCATAGGGCGCCGCCGAGACGATCTCGTCGTATAGCTGCAGCGGGTCGAACGCATCGGCGCAGGCCATGCCGAGGACGTGCTGGGCGAGGACGTCCGGCGCGCCGAGGCGGGCGTCCGGCGTGTCCTGTGCCGCCGCCTCCACCGCGTCGAGGGCCGCCTGGCATTCGAGGATTTCGAAGCGGTTGCCGGGGACGAGATAGGCCTTCGACGGTTCGTCCATGCGGTGATTGGCCCGCCCGATCCGCTGCATGATCCGGCTCGCCCCCTTCGGCGCGCCGATATTCACGACGAGGTCGACATCGCCCCAGTCGATGCCGAGATCGAGGGTGGCGGTGCAGACGATGGCCCGCAACTGCCCCGCCGCCATCGCCGCCTCCACCCGCCGCCTCTGGCTGGCGTCGAGGGAGCCGTGATGGAGCGCGATGGGCAGCGAGTCTTCGTTGATCCGCCAGAGTTCCTGGAAGGTGTACTCGGCCTGGAGCCGGGTGTTGACGAAGACCAGCACCGTCCGGTGCGCCTGGATCAGGTCGTAGATCGCCGGCATCGCCTGGCTGGCGGTGTGGCCGGCGAGCGGCAGGGTCAGGCCGGTATCGAGGAGGTGGAGGTCCGGGGCCGCGCCGCCTTTCACCACGACGAGATCGGCCATGGCACCATCAAACCCTCCCCCCTCTGCGGGGGAGGGTGCCTGCGGAGCAGGCGGGAGAGGGGGCGACCTCTCCGGAGATGGCGCTCCCCTCTCCCGACCCTCGCTCACGCGAGGGCCACCCTCCCCCACAGAGGGGGGAGGGTTGAGGTTCTGCGGCACCAGATACCGCCGCAGATCGTCCGGCTCGCGCACGGTGGCGGACAGCCCGATGGCGGTGAGGTTCGGGCTGAGGCGGTGGAGCCGGGCCAGACCGAGGGACAGCAGGTCGCCCCGCTTCGAGGTGACCAGGGCGTGCAACTCGTCGAGCACCACGCAGGAGAGGTTCGCAAAGAGCTCGGCCGCCTCGCGATGGGCGATGAGCAGAGCGAGCTGTTCCGGCGTCGTCAGCAGGATGTCGGGGGGGCGCTCGATCTGGCGCGTGCGCTTATGCGAGGGGGTGTCGCCGGTGCGGGTCTCGACCCGGATCGGCAGGCCCATCTCGGCGATGGGCGCCTCCAAGTTGCGGGCAATGTCGACGGCGAGCGCCTTCAGGGGCGAGATGTACAGGGTGTGGAGCCCCCGCGCCTTTCGCGACGGCGCGCGCTCGGAGAGGGCGACGAGGCTCGGCAGGAAGCCCGCCAGCGTCTTGCCGGCCCCGGTCGGCGCCACCAGCAGGGCGGAACGGCCGTCGCCGACGATGCGAAGCAACTCGGTCTGGTGCGACCGGGGTGCCCATCCGCGCGAGGCGAACCAAGCCTCGAACCGCGCGGGGAGGGAGCCCTCAGGCAAGGGTCATCAGGCGAGCGCCATCAGGAACCGGTCGATCAGTTCGAGGGCGCGCTCGGTCATGGCGCCGGGATAGCGCACGAAGACGTGGCAGCCGCCGGGATAGATCGCGGTATGGCCGCCATTCCCGGCCGCCGCCCAGCGCGACGACATGTAGAGCGTGTCATCCAGCAGCGGATCATGCGTGCCCACCGAGAACAGGGCCGGGGGCAGGCCCTTCAGGTCGGCATAGAGCGGCGACACGTCGGGCCGGCGCCGGTCGATGCCGTCGCGCACGTAGTCGTTGGCGAATGTGGTGAGGTCCTGGGTGTTCACGACGAGGCGGGTCTCGCCCCAGTTGCGGACGCTGGGCGTCAGGCCGAGATCGAAGAAGCCGGCATTCAGGTTGGCGCCGCGGAAGGCGCGGGGCAGGTTGTGCCGGTCGCGCAGGCGCAGGAGCGTCATCACGGCGAGATGCGCGCCCGCCGATTCCCCGCCGATGGTGAGCGCCGAGATGCCGAACTCGGCCTTGCCCGGACCGGCGAGCCACAGGGCCGCCGCCTCGCAATCCTCCAGTGCCGCCGGATAGGGATGCTCGGGGGCGAGGCGGTATTCCACGGACAGGCAGACGAAGCCGCAGGCATCGGCGATCCGCTCCAGCCACGGATCCTGCTCGTCGGCGGCACCCCAGACCCAGCCGCCCCGGTGGATGTGGAGATAGGCGCCGCGCAGCTTCTTCCACTTCCGGGCGTCGGGGCGGATCAGCCTCAGGGACAGCGGCCCGTCGGGGCCGTCGATGACCACCGTCTCGGCGCGGGCGCTGCGGGGCATCGCGGGCGAGGCCTGGGTGCCCTGCCGGCGGCGCGCGCGCACCTCGGAGAGGGGGATCGACCAGGGATCGGCCTGGGCCGCATGGGCCGCGACGATCTCGGCGTTGAGGCGGTGGGTCTCCGGATCGATCGTCGCCGGGTCGAAGAGGGCGTGGTCGATCATGGAACGGTTCGTCTCATCCAGGGTGGGGCCGAAGCGGCATTCGGGCAGGCGCGTCGAATGTGGGCGAAGCCCGCACCGATGCCAGTCGCGGGGCCGGCGCGAAACGGCCTAACGCCCCAATGGACAGACGGTTTCGTTCGGGTGTGTCGCATCGGTCACGCTTCCGCCGGGTTCGCCGGCTTCAGAGACGCCGATGAGGCCCCATATGTCCGAAAGAGTTCAGCCGTCGGATCACGGCCAGAGGATGACAGCATGATCGTCGACAACGACCCGCGCCGACAGGGACCCTACCAGGGCCGTCCCCCCGTCGGGAGTGGCTATTCCGATGGAGAACCGCGTTCGGCCCTGCGGCGCTTCCTCGGCGGTTCGCCCATGGCGGTCCTGGTGAAGCTGCTGTTCCTGTCCATCCTCGTCGGCGCCATCATGGCGACGTTGGGCGTCACGCCCGGCCTGCTGTTCTGGCACATCTACGATGCGGGCCGCGCGCTCATCGACCTCGGGTTCGAGACCTTCCATGATTTCGGCCGCTGGATCCTCGCCGGTGCCGTGGTGGTGGTACCGCTCTGGCTGCTGTCGCGGTTCCTGTCGGTGTCGAAATAGGCACACCGGACGGGCCGTTCCGATGCGCATGAAAAAGGCCGGCGTTTCCGCCGGCCTTTTTTGCAGTTCGAAGCGTGTCGACGACGATCAGCGCTGGACGATGACCTTCGCGCCGACCTTGGCGCGGGTGTAGAGGTCGGCCACGTCGTCGTTGGTCATGCGGATGCAGCCCGACGAGACGGCGGTGCCGATCGTCTCCGGCTCGTTGGAGCCGTGGATGCGGTAGATCGAGCCGCCGAGATACATGGCGCGGGCGCCGAGCGGGTTCTCGATGCCGCCCTTCATGAAGCGCGGCAGGTCGGGACGACGGCGCAGCATCTCAGCCGGGGGACGCCAATCGGGCCATTCCCGCTTCATCGTGATGGTCTGGGTGCCGCCCCAGGTGAAGCCGGGACGACCGACGCCGACGCCGTAGCGCAGGGCCTGACCGCCGCCGAGCACGTAGTACAGCCGGCGCTCGGCCGTGGAGACCACGATGGTGCCGGGAGCGTAATTGCCGCCGAAGGCGACCTGCTCGCGCTGGATCGCCGACATCTGCGGCACGGCCGAGGCCATCGGGTCGGCCGGGTTGAGCGACGCGTTGGCGGTGGGCACCGCCACCACGGCGGCGGGGGCGGGCTCCGCCTGCGGACGCACGCGCAGCACCAGCGCGTTGTCCAGGGGCTGGCGGGTGAGGGGGTCGATCTCATAGGCGGCGGCGGGCGAGGCCCAGACACCAACCATGCAGACGAGCCCGGACAGGGCGGGGGCGATACGGCGCATCAAAGCCTCTCGAAGGCAGGCGAAACGTTGGGGAAACACGGTCGGTAACGCGACGCAGGATACCGTTTTCCGATCGCCAAGACGTAAACGCTGCCGCCCCAAAGCCAAGCTGAATTCGCGATGAAGCGATGGTTGCGGCGGCGTCGTGACTCCGTGGCCACAGTGTGGCGGCTTAGCCGTATTCGCAGGGATTATTATCCCGGGCCCCTGTCAGCCGGGAACAATTTCCGACGCGGCGGAACTCGATCCGCGCCGGGCGTCGTTGTCCGCCGGATCAGACCGCGTCGAGGCCGAGATCGATGATCGGCGCGCTATGCGTGATCCAGCCGCTGGAGATGAGGTCGACACCGGAAGCGGCGATGGCGCCCACCGTCTCGCGGTTGATGCGGCCCGAGGCTTCGGCGATGGCGCGCCCGTCGATCATCCGCACGGCCTCGCGCAGCTGGTCCGGGCTCATGTTGTCGAGGAGCACCGCGTCGGCGCGGACCGACAGGGCCTCCGCCAGCTGATCCAGCGTGTCGACCTCGATCTCGATCTTCACGAGGTGGCCGGAATAGGCCCTCGCCCGCTCGATGGCCGGGACGATCCCGCCGGCCACGGCGACGTGGTTGTCTTTGATGAGCACGGCATCGTCGAGGCCGTAGCGGTGGTTGGAACCGCCCCCGGCCCGGACCGCGTATTTCTCCAGGGAGCGCAGGCCTGGCGTGGTCTTGCGGGTGCAGACGATCCGCGCCTTGCCGTGCGGCCGGGCCGCCTCCACGAGCCCTGCCGTGGCGGTGGCCACGCCGGACATGCGGCACAATAGGTTCAGCGCCACGCGCTCGGCGGTGAGGATGGCGCGGGCCGGTCCATCGAGACGGATCACCACGTCACCGGGCGAGACCCGCGCGCCGTCGCCCCGTTCGACGATGACCGACACGGCCGGGTCGATCAGCCCGAAGGCGATGATCGCTGCATCGACGCCGGAGATCACCCCGTCCTGCCGGGCCGCGATGACGCCGGACAGGCGGGCGTCCGTGGGCACGATGGCGTCGGTGGTGATGTCGCCGGCCCGGCCGAGATCTTCCAGCAAAGCCGCGCGGACGATCGGCTCCACGAGGAGGCGGGGGAGGGGGACGAGACGGTCATCGCTCATGGGGTCGCTCGTGAGAAGGGCGCTGGAAGGGGGCCGACGGTCCGCCCACTGACCTCATCCTGAGGTGGCGGAGCGAAGCGGAGCCCTCGAAGGAGGCCTCCATCTCGCGCGGGGTAGCTGAACTCTCCTTCGAGGCCCGCTGGCGCGGGCACCTCAGGATGAGGTCGGTGGGTGGGATCGTCCCAGGACGGTCCCGGTCCTCCGATTCAAACCGATGCAACCGCATCGGCGGAGGCGGTCTCCGCGATCCGCCAGACCTCGGCGAGTGTCACCTCGCTGTGCCGGGCAGGGGCCTGCTCCGGGTGGTCGCTGCGCCAATGGGCGCCCCGGCTCTCGTGGCGGGACAGGGCCGAGGTGGCCACCATCAGCCCGGTGAGGGCTGCGTCGGAGCCCTGCCTCGCCGCCGGCGCCAGGTGACGCAGGGCGTCGGTCAGGCCTTCGGCGTCGCGCACCACCCCGACATCGGCTTCCATGATCCGGCGGATCGCGTCGTGATCGGCGTCATCGCGCCGGCACGGCTCGGCGATCGAAGCCGGACCCGGGGCGGGAACGGACGCAACGGCCTCGGCGATCCAAGGGGCGAAGGCCATCGCCTCGAGGAGCGAGTTGCTGGCGAGGCGGTTCGCGCCGTGCAGGCCGGTGGAGGCGACCTCGCCGCAGGCGAACAGGCCCGGCACGGTGCTGGCGCCCGTGCCGTCCACCTTGATGCCGCCCATGTGGTAGTGCGCCGCCGGGCGCACGGGGATCGGCTGGCGCTGCGGGTCGATGCCGGAAGCGGCGCAGAGGCCGGCCACGGTGGGGAACCGCGTCGCCATGCGCGCGCCGAGGGCACCACGGCAATCGAGGAACACCTCGGTGCCGCGCCGCCGCGCCTGGAAGATCGCGCGGGCGACCACGTCGCGGGGCGCGAGATCGCCCCCGGCGATGCCCGCCATGACCGGCTCGCCAGCGCCGTCGATCAGCCGCGCGCCCTCGCCGCGAAGGGCTTCGGTGGCGAGCGGCATTGGGTCCAGTCCCACCGAGATGGCGGTGGGGTGGAACTGCACGAACTCCATGTCGCGCAGGGTCGCCCCGGCGCGGGCCGCCAGCGCCAGCCCCCGGCCGGTGGCCCCGCGCGGGTTGGTGGTGGAGGCGTAGAGGGAGCCGAGCCCGCCGGTGGCGAGGACGACCGACCGCGCGGCGAGCCGCACCGAGGCACCGTCGCGCTCGCAGATCAAGCCGGCGACGGCGCCGCTCTCATCCTGCAGCAGGCCGCGCACGGTGCCGACCAGGATCTCGATGGACGGCGTCCGCGCCACGGCCTTCAGCAGCGTGTCGAGCACCATCCGCCCGGTGGAATCGCCGCCCGCACGGACGATGCGGCGGCGCGAATGGGCCGCTTCGAGGCCGAGCGCCAGGGCGCCGGCGGCATCCCGGTCGAACGGCGCGCCGAGGTCGACGAGCCAGTCGATGAGGCCGGGGCCGGCTTGCGCCACCCGCAGGGCGACGGCCGGGTCGGTGAGGCCGGCGCCGGCGGCTTCCGTGTCCGCCGCATGTAGCGCGGCGGCATCGTCCTCGGCCATGGCGGCGGCGATGCCGCCCTGCGCCCAGCCGGTCGCCGTGCCGCTTCCCAGTGAAGAAGCGGTGACGAGAGTGACCGGGCGGGGGCTGAGCCTCAACGCCGTGGCGAGACCGGCAACGCCGGCGCCGACGACGATCACGCGGTCCGAGCCGGGAAGGGCGAAGGAAAGCGGGGAATGCGCGTTCATCGCGGACGCACCGCGAGCATGCGCTCCACCGCCGCGCGGGCGCGCTCGGCGAGTTCCGGCTCCACCGTCACCTCATGGGTGAGGGTCTCCAGCGCATGGCGGATGTTCCGGAGCGACATCCGCTTCATGTGCGGGCACAGGTTGCAGGGCTTGATGAACTCGATATCCGGGTTGGCGGCGGCGATGTTGTCGCCCATGGAGCACTCGGTGACGAGCACGACTTGGCGCGGCCGCTTCTCCGTGACGAAGTTCATCATCATCGCGGTCGACCCCGAGAAGTCCGAGGCCGCCACCACGTCGGGCGGGCATTCGGGATGGGCGATGACGGTGACGCCGGGATAGCTCTCGCGCACCTCGTTGATATCGGCCGGAGTGAACTGCTCGTGGACCTCGCAATGGCCGGCCCAGGTGAGGATCTCGACCTCGGGCACCAGCACCTGGACGTTCTGCGCCAGGAACTCGTCGGGAATCATCAGGACGCGCGGCGCATTGAGCGAGCGCACCACGTCCACCGCGTTGCCGGAGGTGCAGCACACGTCCGATTCCGCCTTCACGGCGGCGGAGGTGTTGACGTAGGTCACGATCGGCACGCCGGGATACTTTTCGCGCAAGCCCCGCACGTCGGCGGCGGTGATCGAGTCGGCGAGCGAACACCCGGCCCGCATGTCGGGAATCAGGACGGTCTTGCCCGGATTCAGGAGCTTGGCCGTCTCCGCCATGAAATGGACGCCGGCCAGCACGATCACGTCGGCATCCACGGTGATCGCCTCGCGGGCCAGCGCGAGGCTGTCGCCCACGATGTCCGACACCGTGTGGAAGATCTCGGGCGCCTGGTAGTTGTGGGCGAGGATCACCGCGTTGCGGGTCTTCTTCAGCTCCAGGATCGCCGCGACGTCATCGGCCAGGGCCGGCCATTCGATGGCCGGGACGTGCCGACTTACGCGGGCATAGATCTCGGGCAGAGGCAGGGTCGAAACCCGGTCGATCGGAAAACTCGTGGCCGCCATGGACGCGTCCTCATATATGCTCAATCTGAGCATTGTGCCGACTAACGTAGGCGCGCGAGATACGCTTGTCTAGATATGCTGAGGCTGAGCATATTCATTTTGCGTTGCAATATGGTGCAACCGTCAGGGGGAGCTACCGCCTTCCCTCGCGGTCGAGCGCGACGGTTCCCGACCCGGCGCGAGGACAGGGATGGTCAGACGGCGAGCGCCGGCTCGGTTCGATAGGCACGATGCAGCAGGGCGACGAGGTCGCCGGATCGCGGCAGGGTGCGGGTGCCGACGGTCGCGACGGCGACACCCGGCGTCCAGGAATTCATCGCGACGGCTCCCAAAAACTCGCTGAGGCCGTCCGCCGATACGACCGCATCGCACTGAGGGACCCCGAGGGCGGTCAATCGCCGTCGGAGGATCCCCATCGTGACCCCGGCGAGGATGTCGGCCTGCGGCCATGTCACTGCCGCGCCGTCCCAGAACGCCAGATTCCAGATCGTCGCTTCGCCGATTCGTCCCCGGCGATCGACGAACGCGGAATCGTCGAAGCCCTCCCGGGCGGCCTCGCGCAGGAGATGGGTCTTCGCCGACTCGCCCACATGCTTGACCTCCGGGCGCCAGCGCTCATGCGGCGTGAGGGCCAGTTTCAACGGGCCGGCGGGGCCGTCGCTCGGCGCAAAGGTGCGGGTCAGTATCGAGCACCCATCGGTTGGGTCGCCGACGCGGAACTCTCCGCTACGCGAAAACACCGTCGCGGTGAGCGACAGGTCACCGGGTGTGTCCGCTACGGCGATTCGAAGCGCGTCTCGTATGCGCTCCTCGGGAACGGTGCTGCCGAACAGCGCCTGCGACCCGTCACGAAGGCGATCCAGATGAAGGTCAAGCCCCCTCACGCGCCATCCACGGACCTGCATAGCGGTAAAATGCGCGAACCCGGCGAAGGCGAGGGGGGCGAGGTCGGAAGCGGTGGCGGGCCGCCCGTCGATCCAGGCACGGGTGGCGAAGACGTCTGTCATGGGAAAGCGCTCTCGACTGGTTTCCATCGAAGAGCCACAGCCCTAATCCGTGACAGCACTGTCAGGGTCAACGGCCAATGCGGATCGGGACGCTATCGAAGCGCACGGGCGTCAGCGTCCGCATGCTGCGCAATTACGAAGGGGAGGGGCTGCTCGCGCCGGAACGTACCGGCGCCGGGTATCGCGATTACACGCCGCTGGACGAGGACATCGTCCGGCGGATCAGGACGCTCGGCGCGGCCGGGATGACGTTGCCCGTCATCCGTGAGTTCCTGCCCTGTGCGCTCGCCGGGCGTGGCGCATTCGAACCCTGTGACGAGCTTCGGCAGACGTTGCGTCGGCACATCGAACAGGTGGACGAGCGCATCACCGAACTGGCGACGAGCCGCCGCCTGCTGGAATCGATCCTGGCCACGATGTAGCCCTGCCGGGCCATTGCCGCATCGCCGAGGCTGAAACGCGCCCCGGCACGCGAGGCGTCAGGTCGACCGCCGCGATGGAGTCAGCCGGAACCCCGGCGCCGGGCGCTCCAGCAGCACTTCGCGGCGGAAGCGGACGAGGCGGGCGGGCCGGCCGGCGGCGCCGCTGGTGACTTCGTCGGTCTCCTCCACGAGCCCCTGCTGGGCGACGAGGCGGCGGAAATTCTGCTTGTGAAGATTGGCGCCCGACAGGGCCTCCACGGTGCGCTGCAACTGGAACAGGGTGAAGGTCGGCGGCATCAGCTCGAACACCACGGGGCGATACTTGATCTTGCCGCGCAACCGCCCGATCGCCGTGGCGAGCACCCGGCGGTGATCGAAGGTCATGGGGCGCCCCGTCGTGGCGATATCCGTGGCGCATGCCTCGCCCGCCTGCCCCTGGGCTTCGGGGATCAGCCCGGCCTCGAACAGGAGTTCGTAGCGTTCGAGCACGCGCTCCTCGTTCCAGGCCCCGCCGCCGATGCCGAAGGTGAGCCCGAGCCTGTCCTCGCGCCGGCGCCGGACCTTGGAATCCACCGCCCCGGCGGCCCAGGCCAGGAGCTTGGCCTCGATGCCGTCGAGGGTCTCGGGCCGGCCGGCACGCCAATCCTCCCAGGGCAGGAAGGCGTACCAGTTGTGCCACGACGCGTCGGGAAGGGCGGCCGAGCGCATCTCGCGCACGAGGGCGAGATAGGCCACGGACAGGGAGTGGAGCCCGCCCGAATCGTCGCCCTGCCGGTCGCGGTCGCCGAAGGTGTAGAGTTGCTCGACATAGCCGAGGCGCTGCTGCGTCTGGCGTTCCACCCAGGCGCGCAGGCCGCGCTCCAGCGTCGGGTGCTCCGGCACGAGGGGGCCTGCCGGCAACCCGGTCTCACGGCCCGTGGACTGGCCCGCAACCCGCACCGTGAGGGCGCGTGGCTCACCGTCCGTCGCCGCGACGATGACGGCGACGAGCCCGACCGCCGACGGATTGGGAAGCGCGCCGGTCGCCTCCACCGCAAACCCGTCCTGCGCCCTCGTCACCTGTCCCGCCCCCCGGTCCGTGAATGGGTCTCATGGCAGATTGTGTGCCGGAATCAACGCGCGACAGGGTGCGCGCGTCGTCTCACGCCTTGGCGGGCACCGGCCGGGCCGGGTTGCCGACCACCGTCGCGCCGGGCGCCACGTCGCGGGTGACGACGGCGCCGGCCCCGATGATCGCATGGTCGCCCACCGTGACGCCGGGCAGGATCAGCGCGCCGCCGCCGATCCAGACGTTGCGGCCGATCGCGATGGGGCGTGCGAATTCCAGCCCGGCCTCGCGCGCCTCCGCCTCGCGGGGATGGTCCGCCGTGAGGATCTGGACGCCCGGCCCGATCTGCGTCCGGTCGCCGATCGTCACCGTGGTGCAATCGAGGATGACGCAGTTGAAGTTCAGGAAGACGTTGGCGCCGATGCTGATGTTGAAGCCGTAATCGCAATGGAATGGCGGCCGGACCACCGCCCCGTCGCCGACCCCCGCGAAGATCTCGCGCAGCAGAACCCGGCGCTCGTCGGCGGGGCGCCCGAGCATGGCGTTGTAGCGCGCGAGCCAGATCTGGCAGGCGCGCAGGTCGGCACCGAGTTCCGCGTCGTCGGGGTGATAGAGTTCCCCCGCGATCATCTTCTGCTTCGGCGTGCGCCCGGCTTCGGTGGTCATGCCTGTCTCCGTGCTTCGTCGATGCGGGGAGTAGGCCGATGGGCCGGGGGCGGCAAGCGAGGTCCAGTTGGATCGGTCCTGCGTGGCACGGTCGCCGGAGGCGTCGACACGGTTCGGGAACAGCTTACCGTAGGGCGGCGAGGAGATGCCGAGTACGGTCACCTCAAGGTCGACCTCGTCGCCGAGAGCGTAGCGGAACACCGCAACCCCGGCGCAATCGATCACGACTCCTTCGGGGCTCGTGGCCGACAGCGCGTTCCAAATGAGAACTTCGTCGCCCTCCGCCTCGTCCGGCGGAACGGTCCGCACGAAAGCGTCGAAGCCGGCGGCGGGGAAGAAGCGGCCGAACGCGACTCCCATCGGCGGATCGCCGTTTTCCAGTTCGGAATGACCGATGACCTCTCCGTGCGCGACGATGCCGTACATGGCCTTCACCCGCATCCGTTTTCGCTCGCAGGTGCCTGCGGCGCCTCGCCCGAGTCGGTCCGCAGGATGAACTCGGCCCGCTCCCGCACCGAGGGCGAGCGGTCCCCGAGGAGCCGCGTGGCGTAGGTACGGGCCTCTGGACGCCCCTTCAGGCGATACATGGCACCCTCAAGGGCCACACGCCGCACGGCGGCGGAGCGATCGGCGATGCCCTGGGCGATCACGGCGTCGAGTCCGGGCTCCACCGTCAGGGGCCGCGCGTCGTAGACGAACACGAGACGGCGCCGGCCTATCGACTTGTCCACCCATTGCCAGTCGCGGCGCACCGGCCAGGAGGCCTTGCCCTCGACCAGCAGCGAGAGCGCCGCGGCGCGTGCGGCAGGCTGCACCGCCTCGGCGGCCACCCTCAGGAGGTACGGGTCGAGCGCGGGTGTTCGCGACACGGCGCGCAGCACCCGCGCGACCGGTCCCGTCATCTGCCCGATCAACAGGTCCGCCAGACGCGCAGCGACGTCCGGGCGGCCGAAGGCCTCGTCGAGGACCGCGCGCTCGCCGCTCCACCGGGACCAGCCGAGCCGTTGAAGGTGGAGGGCGGCCGCGCAGCGCGCCACCACCTCGGGGGGGCGTGCGCGGAAAGCAGCGCCGCGCGCAGGCCATGGCGGCCGCGCGCACCGGCTCGGACCAGTCGTTCAGCCGCCATGCCACCGCCGCGAACAGGAACGGCGAGGGCAGGCCGTCGGAGAGGCGCGCCAGGGCGGACTCGCGCATGCGTCCGTCCCGGTGGAACAGAAACAGGAGGGCGAGGTCCGGTGACCGGGCAAGCAGTTCCGAATCGGTGCGCGGCTTGCCGAACCACCGCCGGCGGGACGGGAGCGGCTCCCGGTGGAGCCCCGCCGCGTAGGCGATGGCCGCGTCGGCGGTGGTGATCCGCTCGGGTGGCACCTCGCCCAGGAGGTCGACGATCCGATCCAGGTCCGGGCCGGCCACCCCATGGTCCGCGCGTCGCTCCAGCCCCCTCGCCAGAGCGGCCTGGAGTTCGGGACTGAGCGGCGACGGCATCGGCCTCATGGGGATCACGCTCCCTCCGCCCGTCGATCTCGAGGGCCGGTACCGTGCCTTGTATAATCTCCACCGAAGCCCTGAAAAGGAATCCGGGATCGTCATGCCGCGTCGGGGCATCCGTCCGCGCGGGACGGAGGGCGGCCGACAGGACCAATTGCGGCCTTCCCCCGATTTGGACGTTCGAAGCGGGTACCAAACGCCGGAGGTTTGCCACTAGGATGCCGCCGCTGCGGCTTATCGGAGGAACGACGTGATCGGACGCGACACCGCCTTGGGCTCGAGCGTGCCGGTCGACGTGAGGCTCTACGGCATCCTCGACGTGGACGTCTGCGGCGATGACGGCGCCGACCTCGCCGAGATGGCGGCCGAGGCCGTCGCGGGCGGGTGCACCCTTCTTCAATACCGCGAAAAATCCATCGAGAACGCGCGTGAGGCCCTGGCGCGCATCCGCGCCATCCGCGCGGCCATCGCGGGCACCGCGGTGCCGCTCCTCGTCAACGACCGCTGCGATCTCGCTCTGGCGGCCGAGGCCGAGGGCGTGCATCTCGGCCAGTCGGACCTGCATCCGACGGAGGCGCGCCGCATTCTGGGCTCAAGCGCCATCATCGGCCTGACCCTGAAATCGGCGGCCCAGGCGGACGAACTCTATCGTCTGCCCGTGGATTATGCCTGCATCGGCGGCGTGTTCGCCACCACGAGCAAGGACAATCCCGATCCGCCCGTGGGGCTCGACGGATTCACACGCATCGCTTTCCGGGCGCGCCTCGCCCGGGGCACCGGCTTTCCTGTGGGAGCTATCGCCGGGATCGACGGCAGCAACGCCGCATCCATCATCGCGGCGGGCGCCGACGGCATCGCCCTGATCTCCGCCCTGTTTTCCACTGAGGAGGTGGAGGCCCGCGCCAGGGACCTGCGCTTCCGGGTGGATTCGGCCCTCGCGGCGAGGGGCGCGGGCCGTTAGACCCAGGCCTAAGCGGGTCGTCGGTGAAATTCTCTAAGTCCCTGTTCTAAAATCATTTTCAATCGGGCCGGATTCCCTCGTTCCGGACGATGGTCTAGGGTTGCCGCAACGCAAGGGACGAGACACGCCATGACACCCATCGCCGTCACCATAGCGGGCTCCGATTCCAGCGGCGGCGCCGGTATCCAGGCCGATCTCAAGACCTTCGCGGCGCTCAAGGTCTACGGCGCCAGCGTCATCACCGCGCTCACGGCGCAGAACACCCTGGGCGTCCAGGCCATCCACGACGTGCCGGCCGATTTCATCGCCGCCCAGATCGACAGCGTGTTCTCCGATCTCGACGTCAAGGCGGTGAAGATCGGCATGCTGTCGAAGCCCGCGGTGATCGAGGCCGTGGCCGCCGGGCTCGGCCGTCATGCCTCCCGCATCCCCATCGTCCTCGACCCGGTCATGGTGGCCACGAGCGGAGACCGCCTCATCTCGGACGAGGCGGTGGAGGCCATGCGCCGCCACCTCCTGCCCCTGGCCGATCTGGTGACGCCGAACCTGCCCGAGGCCGCCACCCTGATCGAGGCCCCCGTGGCCAAGAGCGAGAACGAGGCGGTGGTGCAGGGGCGCAAGCTCCTGGCGTTGGGCGCCCGCGCCGTCCTCATCAAGGGAGGCCATGCGGAGGGCACCGAGAGCGTCGACCATCTCATGAGCGCCGACGGGACGCTGCGGCGCTTCGCGTCGGCCCGCGTCGAGACCCGCAACACGCACGGCACCGGTTGCACCCTGTCCTCGGCCGTGGCGGCCGGCCTCGCCCGCGGCCTGCCCCTGACGGAGGCCGTCGCCCAGGCCAAACGCTACGTCACCGCCGCCATCGCCGCATCCGGCTCCGTGAACGTGGGACGAGGACACGGACCGGTTCATCATTTCCATGCCCTTTGGCATTGAGACGACGGAGAAGTTGGCCTCGTTCGCCTTGCATCGGATGCCTGATTGCGTTTGAAGTACCGCACGATCGTTCGATGTACGGAACGGCGCGATGGGTTCTGGGACGATGCAAGATCAGGCGACGACGCCCGAGCGGGGGCGGCAGCGGGACATCCTGAACGGGGCACAGGTTCTCTCGGGCCAGCTCGGCAAGACCATCCAGCGGCTGCGCAAGGCCTACAATCTCTCGCTCTCCGAACTCGCCGAGCAGTCCGGTGTGGCGAAATCGATCATCAGCCAGATCGAGCGCAACGAGACCAACCCGACCCTGGCGACGATCTGGCGGTTGAGCCAGGCCCTCGACGTCTCCATCGAGCGGGTGCTGGCCACCAGCGACGAGGAGCCCTTCATCGAGAAGACCTCCCGCGCGGACACGCCGATCCTGCTCTCGGACGACGGCAAGATCCGCCTCGCCATCGTCGGCTGGATCAAGACGGTGGAATGGCTGCAATGGTACGAGGTCACGGCCGATCCGGGCGGCGTCCTCGATTCCGATCCGCACCAGCGCGGCTCGGTGGAATCCCTCACCGTCACCGAGGGCGCCCTCGAAGTCGAGGTGGCCGGCACGTTCCAGCGGGCGCGGGTGGGCGAGACGCTGCGCTACCGCTGCGACAGGCCGCACACCGTGCGCTGCGTCGGCACCGAACCGGCCAAGGCGATCATGGTGGTGATCATGAAGGCCGCCGTAATGGAGTAGGCTAAATAATCCGACCGGTATTGGATGCCCGGGATGGTACCAAAACTGAAGAAATCCAATCGATGACTGATCACGAAAACGTGATCGAAATTAGGTCGTAGTCTAAATCGATCGTATTGACGGTATTGTGAATTGAATATTCATTGATGGCAGATCAATTGCCAATCAATGGATCGTGCCATGCCTGTTCGCAAATGGGGCGGGGAGACGCTGGTCAATACCAAGACTGCGGGTGACCAGACGTCGGCTGTCGTCACGGTCTTGAACAACGGAAACGTTGTGGCCGTCTGGCAAGATGGCAGCGGTTCCACTGCGGTTCTACGCGGACAGATGTTCGACACGACGGGAGCGCGGATCGGACGCGAGTTCCTCGTCGACAAGACGACGATCGGCGACACGCTGCCGAGCATCGCGCCGCTCGAGAATGGCGGTTTCATCGTCACCTACCAGCACTACGCCTCGCCCGAGAACCAGGACCTCTACGCTTCGGTCTTCGATGCGGCGGGCACCTATCAGAGCCGTATCGTCTCGACGTCCTTCACCAATCAATTTCAGCCCGATGTCGCCCAACTGAGAAATGGCTCGGAGTCGATTTTGGTCTGGCAGGACCTCGAATCGACGAACGGGGACATCCGCGCCGCCGCCTATAACGCGGACGGAACGCTCAAGCCGTCCTTCGTCGTCAACAGCGTCGTCGATGGGGTCCAGTCCCGTCCCGCCATCTCGGCCGGGCCGCTGAGCATCCTCCCCGTGGCCGTCTGGGAGAGCGGGTACAGCATCAAGGGCTCGCTGCTCGGTCCCGACGGAACCTACGGGTCCGAATTCCAGGTCAACATCCCGACCGGCGACCTCCCGATGGAGCCCGACGTCTCCTATATCAGCGCGGGTCGGTTCGTGGTGACTTGGACGTCGTTCAACCAGGGAAGCGGCGGCGGCATTCATGCGCGGCTCTTCGGAGTCTATGGCGGCACCGCGCAGCCGATCGCCAGCGAGATCTTCGTGAACGCGACGACCAATGGGGGCGATCCCACCATCACGCGCCTGTACAATGGCGGGTTCGTCGTCTCCTGGGCGGAATCCAACGTCTTCGGCAGCGGCGGGCCCGACACGTCCGGCTCGTCGATCCACCTCCAGGCATTCGACGGGTCGGGCGCGAAGATGGGAGGCGAGGCCATCGTCAACACGACGACGTCGAACTCGCAGTTCAACCCCTCCGTCACCGCGCTCCTCGACGGCCGCGTCATGGTGACTTGGACCGATTACAGTGGCTCCGGGGGCGATGCGTCCGGTTCGTCCATCAAGATGCAGATCGTCGATCCGCGCGACGGCCTCGTCTACGGCGCCGGCGGCGACGATCTCCTCTATGGGCACGACTTCGTCAATGACGAGATCAATGGCGGCGACGGGGTCGACAGGCTTTACGGCCTCAACGGTGCGGATGCCCTGTATGGCGGTGAAGGCGACGACATCCTCGATGGAGGAGCGGGCGCGGATACGATGATCGGCGGCAGCGGCAACGACCGCTACTACGTGGATTCGCGGGACGACCGCATCGTCGAGTTGAAGGAGACCGGAAAGGACGTCGTCGTCACCTCCGTCAGCTATTCCCTAGCGGGAACCTATGCGGAAACGATCCTTCTGACGGGCACGGGCGCGATCTCGGCCACCGGCAACGAATCGGCCAACAAGATCGTCGGCAACACCGCGGCCAACAAACTCTCGGGCGGGGCGGGCACCGACGCGATCGAGGGCGGTCTCGGCAAGGACTCGCTCTATGGTGGCGTGGGCAACGACAGCTTCGTGTTCGACACAAAGCTCGGCGCCACGAATGTCGACACGATCAATGATTTCGCCAATGCTTCGGGCAACAACGATACGATCAAGCTGGACAATGCCATCTTTACGGCCCTGGTGAAGACCGGTGTTCTCTCGGCGGGATTGTTCGCAGCGAACGCCACGGGTACGGCGACGCAGAGCGACGACCGGATCGTCTACGAAACCGATACGGGCCGGCTTCTCTATGATCGCGACGGGGTCAACGGCGCCGCGGCCGTCCTGTTCGCCGTCGTGAAGGACCATCCGGCCCTGACGGCCCAGGACTTCCTGATCGTATAGGGCTGACCGATCGTCCGACCGGGCCAATCAATGCCCGGAATTCACCCAGCGGACCATGTCGGCGAGCACAATGCTCAAGGCGGCATCGAGACCGACCGCGGCGCTGCCCGCCTCGATCTTGGCCACAGGCACCCGCGCGGTGAAGATGCGGGCGGCCACCACCTTGCCGGTGCCGTCGGCGATGAGCTTGGCCGAGACGTCCACCACCGCTTCGCCCGAATTCGAGGCGATGTCGAAGGCACGGATCTCGCTGATGAGCGCGTAATCGGCGACGATCTTGTCGCCCGGACGGCTCACGGATTTCAGGCGCCCGGAATTCTCGAGGCTCTGGATCAGCCGCGTCTGGAACAGTCGCGGAAGGCGGTCGGCCCATTGTCCACCGCCGAGGAACGACAGGGCGCCGCCGGCCTGACGCACGATGATGCGATCCTGCTCGAAGGGCTGGAGGCCCACCGGCTCCGCCACCGAGATCGACCGTGCCGCCACGCTCGGCCGGCCGGAACTCGGCAGCGCGGCGAGGTCGAAGGTCAGGGGCGCGCCGCCGCCGCAACCGCCGAGCATGGCGGAGAGGCAGGCGAGCGCCAGGGCATGCGAGCGAAACGTCATCCGAAGAGCCTGGAAACCTGTGCAGCGCGGCAGGAAGCGCAACCGTAAACTACGCCATAGCGGTTTCCGTGCCGTGACGCCGGACACATGCGGCTAGGCTTTCCCGGGTTCAGCGACCACCGTTGTATTCTGGCAACGATGGCTTGCCGCCGAAGATGACCTGCGACGGGTCGCGCTCGAGGCTCTTCACCGTCCGGTTCAGGGTGTTGAGGGTGCGCTGGCCGTCCGACGACAGGGCTTCGACCTCGCGCCGTCCGGTCCCGCTGAGCTTGCTGAAGCTCGACGCGATGGTGGAGGTGCGCTTGTCGAGGTTCTCGGAGAGGGTGCGGAAGGCCTTGCCGGCATCGCGCACGGAGATCGCCGCGTCGCGCACTTCGGCGAAGGTGCTGCTGCCGGTCTGGCCCGAGGCGGAGCCGAGGAAGCTCTCGGCGCCCTTCAGCACGTTGTCGACCCGGTCGGCCGAGGCGTTGAGCTTGGCCGCCAGCGAGCGGGCATCCTTGACCGCGCCCTCGATGTCGGGGCTGGCCGTGCTGAGCGCCGCCGAGAAGCGCTCGGCATTGTCGATGACGCGGTTGAGCTTCTGCCCGTCGATGGCCTTCACCAGCGAACTCACGGCGGGGCCCGCATCGCTGAGGGTCTTGGAGAACGATTCCACGTTGGCGAGGGTGCGGGTGATGGCGCCTTCGTTGCCGGCCACCAGCTTGTCGAGGCGCTGGAGCATGTCGTCGGCGCGCTGTGCGATCTGCTTCGCCGCCGTCATCATGTCCTGGATGTCGGAACTGTCGGCGAAGATGGTGGGTGTCTGATCGCCCGAGCCGGGCGTCAGCGCCGGGGCATCCGCGTTGCCACCGGAGAGCGAGATCGTCGAGACGCCGGTGAGCATCGCCGAATCGAGGCGGGCGCGGGTGTCGGCGCGCAGGGGCGTGGTGCGGTCCACCTCCACCATGGCAACGACGCGGCGCGGGTCCTGCGGCAGCAGGCGCACGTCCATCACTTCGCCGACCTTGATGCCGTTGAAGGCCACGGTCGAGCCCTTGGCGAGGCCGCCGACGCTGCCGGAGAAGACGATGCGCACGCCCTGCCGTTCCTGGCTGCGCGATCCGCCCTGAAGCCAGAAAACGAACCCGAAGGCAGCCACAACGACCGCGAGAGTGAAGGCGCCGACGAGGGCGTAATTCGCACGAGTCTCCATTGGATCAGCGATACCTCGGCGTGGTGGGGCGAGTGCGGTGCGGGGACGCACGCGGTGCGCGAGCCCCGATCGATCGCTGCGCGATTTGGCGTTCGGCTCCGCTCGGGCGCCGCGCGGATTGGATGAGAGGTATTCCTGTCGATCCGCCCAAAAGCCTTTCCGAAGGCTCGGATACGTCGGCGTGGAGCACAACGCGGCTCCCTCTCCTGGAAGGAGAGGGCTGGGGTGGGGTGTGGTCCATCTCCGAGGAAGTCACACACCTCACCCTGTCCTTCTCCTTCCAGGAGAGGGGACCCGTGCGGCCCGCGAATTGTGTGAGGATTGCGGCCTTGAACCAGAAAGGGGACGTGCCGTGTCCGCGACCGTCGCGGTCACGAACCCGGATCGGCATGACACAGGCTCCGGTCCGACCGACCGTCGCCTGCATCGTCACGACGGCGTCAGGCGGTCGCATGCCGGCCTCCCTGCGGGACGATGGCCCGTGCGCGCTTGCCGTGGAAGTAGGAGCGCAGCCAGGGATGGTCGCTCGCCAGCATGGCCTCGATGGGACCCTGCGCGATGATCTGCCCGTCGCCGAGCGCCGCGATGCGGTCGCAGGCGGTGTAGAGACTGTCGAGGTCGTGGGTCACCATGAAGACGGTGAGGCCCAGGGTCTGCTTCAACGTGGCGACGAGTTCGTCGAACTCGCCCGCGCCGATGGGGTCGAGCCCCGAGGTCGGCTCGTCGAGGAACAGGATCTCAGGGTCGAGGGCGAGCGAGCGGGCCAGGGCCGCGCGCTTGATCATGCCGCCGGAGAGTTCAGAGGGGAGCTTGTCGGCGGCATCGGGCTTCAGGCCCACCATCTCGATCTTGAGGCGGGCGAACTCGTCGAGCAGGCGCTCGGAGAGGTTCAGGTGCTCGCGCATGGGCATCTGGATGTTCTGCTTGACCGTGAGCGCCGAGAACAGGGCGCCTTGCTGGAACAGCACGCCCCAGCGCTGCTCGATCTGCCGGCGGCGGGTCATCGTCATCGCGTCGACGTCCTCGCCGAACACCTCGATCGTGCCCGAGCGCTTCGGCACCAAGCCGAGGATGGTCCGTGTGAGGACCGACTTGCCCTGCCCGGACGGACCGACGAAGCCGAGGATCTCGCCGCGATAGATGTCGAGGTTGAGCCCCTTCATCACGATCTTGTCGCCGAAGCCGACCACGAGATCGCGGACGCCGATGATGACGTCGCGGGCTGGGGCGCTGTCGAACCGCGCGGGGGGCGAGGACATGTGATTCACGGGCGTCAGAAATCGATGGCCGCGAAGAACACGGCGAAAAGTCCATCCAGTACGATGACCATGAAGATAGACTTCACGACTGAGGCCGTGACGTGACGCCCGAGCGATTCAGCCGATCCTTCGACGGCGAAACCTTCGATCGTGGCGATGATACCGATGATCAGCGCCATGAACGGCGCCTTGATCAGCCCGACCGCCACGTGGTGGAACGAGACGGCGGCCTGGAGCCGGGCCAGGAACGCGTCGATCGTCATGCCGCCATAGAGCGAGGCGGTGAGGCCCCCCCCGGCCAGGGCCGCCAGCGAGGCGAGGAAGGCGAGGATCGGCAGGCCGATCACCAGCGCGAGGATGCGCGGGACGATGAGGATCTCGATGGGGTCGAGGCCCATCACCCGCAGGGCATCCACCTCCTCGCGCATGCGCATCGAGCCGATTTCGGCGGTGAAGGCCGAGCCCGAGCGCCCCGCCACCATGATCGAGGTGAGGAGCACGCCGAGTTCGCGCAGGATGAGCAGGCCGATGAGGTTGACGACGAAGCTCTGCGCCCCGAAGCGCTGAAGCTGGAAGATGCCCTGCTGCGCGACGATGCCGCCCACCAGGAACGAGATCAGCATGATGATCGGCACGCCCCGGAAGGCGACCTGTTCGAGCTGGTTGACCAGGGCCGTGCCGCGGAAAGTGCTCGGCCGCGAGGCGACCCGGATACAGGCGGTCACAACCTCGCCGAGAAAGGCGAGGCCGCTCACCATGTCCGATTTCGCGCCGACGACCCGGACCCCGAGATCGTGCAGGAAACCGACGAGGCGTCCGCGCTTCGGCTTGCCGGCATAGCCGTCCTCCGGCAGCTTCATCTCGCCGAGCAGGATGCGGTGCTCGGCCGAGGCGCCCGCATAGGCGAGGCTCCCGCCGGATGCCTCGATCTCGCCGCGCGTCCGCTCCAGCACCCAGGCGCCGAGCGTATCGAGGCGGGCGACGTTGGAGAGATCCACGAGGATGGGGGCGCCGTCGGTGCTTCCGGCGATCTGCGCAGCGGCCTTCTCCACGGACGAGCCCTGATCGGCCGTCCAGCGGCCGCTCAGGACCACGCGTCCGCCCTCGCCGAGAATCGCGGCTTCGGCGGCGTCAGGGTTCGGCTTGGCAGCAGCGTGGCGCACGAAGCGCGACTCCCGGTTCATGCTTCTGAAAAAAGCAGATCAAGGTTACGGAATGGTCAAGCTCCGCCACCGACGGCCGAGTGCTGGCCTACAAACGAGGCCGTGTGAAGGGCTCGGCGGCCGCCATCCGCGCGGAAAGTGACACGAGGCACAGGCCGGACAGGGCGAGCGGCGCCATCAGCGCGAAGGCGAGGCTCCCCCCGCCGGCCTCGTAGGCGACACCGCAGAGGATCGTGGCGCTGGCCGAGGCGCAGGCATTGACGGCGCTCGACATGCCCTGGGCGCGTCCCCGCGCCCCATCGGGCGCGAAGGCCGAGATCGCCGTCATCGCCCCGAGCTGCGTCGCGCCGAAGCTGAACGCGTGCAGGGTCTGCAGGAGCAAGGCCGGGACGAGCTCGCCTCCCACTTGGGAGAGGCCGACCACGCGGATGAGGGATGCCACGGCGCCGAGCCCGATGAGGCGGAACGGCGTCCGCCAATGGGCGGGCCAGCGCCCCACCGTGGCAAAAAATATGATCTCTGCGGCGACGCCCGTCGCCCAGAGGACGCCGATCCACGAGGACGAGATGCCGCTGGACTGCCAGTGGATGCTGCCGAAGGCGTAGGTCGCCGCGTGGCTCGCCTGGATCGTCGCCTGCGCGCCGATGCAGAGCCAGAGCACGCGGGGCAGCTTTGGGCGTGTGCCCGGCGCGATGCGCGGCTGCGCCATATGAGCTTCCACCGGGCTGGCGAAGATGGTGAGGGCGGCGACGAGGGCGAGGCCCGTGAGGAGGACCGGCACGGCCAGACGCTCTCCCATGGCGCCGAGGGCCGCGCCTCCGAGCAGGCTGGCGATGAGAAAGCCGATGGACCCGGCCATGCGGATGCGGGCGTAATCGAGCCGCTTGCTGTGCCGCACGGCGGCGAGGGTGAGGTAGTCGATGGTCGGCACCAGCGGCGCTCCGGCCGCCGCGTTCACGGCGACGAGCACAGCGAGGATGGGCCAGCCGATGGCGGCACCCGCGGGCATCAGCGCGTAGGTCGCTGCCACCGCCACGCTTCCGACCAGGAGGAGACGGCGCGCCGCCACGCCCCGGTCGATCAGCCCCACGAGGGGCGCCGTGGCGATGATCTTCATGGCAATGGGCAGCGCCAGGAGCGCGCCGATGATCCGCGCATCGAGGCCGAGCGCCTTGAGCCAGACCGGCATGAACGGCATGGCGATGCCGATCTCGACGAAGACGACGGCATAGAGCAGCGACAGACGCGTCGCGTTCGGCTCCGTCGGAGGGGTTTGGGACACCGGATGGACCGCTCGATCGAGGGGCGGAGCGGCCTGAAGGCGAAGCGTTGACGGCCGCTGACGACGATTCGACCCGTAAAGGCGGCGTTAAAACCATCGTGTCAATCTACCGGTGCTGGTACCCGCGACTTCGCGCAACGGCGCGAGGCACCATCGAGGACACGAGTTCTATGTCTGTCATGCGTTCGCTCACCTCGGTCGATGAGTCGGAATACGACCGGATCGAAGCGGCGATGAGCGAGAGCGAACGCGGCCGCTGGTTCCTCGCCGAATATACGAGGCGCAACCGCAGCGCCGATACGGACATGCTGCTCGGCGCCATTTCACGCCTGGAAAGCGCGGTGACGGCGGACCGCCCCTCCGATCGGGAGACCGAGCGGGTCGGACGCATGCGCGGCGACCTGATGGACATGGCCCATGCCATCGCCCGCACCAAGGCCGAGATCGCGGCGATCAGCACCGTGGATCAGGACCATAGCCGGCTGGGCATCGCCTCCGTCGCCCTCGACGCCATCGTCCGGGCCACCGAACGCGCGACGTCCGATATCCTGGGCGCGGCCGAAGAGGTCCAGGAGACCGCCTGGACCATGCGCGAATCGGGTGCGGACGCCGAGATCTGCGACGTGCTCGACCGCCGGGCCACGGAAATCTACACCGCCTGCTCGTTCCAGGACCTGACGGCGCAGCGCACCGCGCGCATCATCCATACCCTCCGCTATCTCGAAGAACGCCTCGCGGCGATGATCGCGATCTGGGGCGGCGAGGTCGAGCCGATCCCGCCGGCACCGGGCTCCACCGCGTCGACCGTCGCCCAGGATCTCGACCAGAGCGATGTGGACCGGTTCATCGGCATGGATTCCCTACGGGCGGAGGCCCAGGCGGCGTCCGCGGCGAAGCCCGAGCCGGCGATGCCGCCCATCGCCCCTCAGGAAACCGTGGACGACGAGCCTCACTCCGCGGAGCCCCCCTCGCTCGAGGCGATGGCCGAGCCCGCCGACGAGGACGCGTTCATCGAGGCGGATCCCGAAGTTTCCGTTCCCGAAGAGTTCGTTCCTGAAGAGTCAGTTCCCGAAGAGTCCGTTCTCGAGGTTTCCGCCCCCGAGGAAACGGACACGACCGAGGGGAACGAGGTCGGCGTCGCGGACGTCGAATCCGACGAGGCGGAGCCGGCGCCGGAGAAGACCGACATCGCCACGGCCTTCGCCGATATCGACGGGCTGAGCGAGAAAGAGAAACTCGCCCTGTTCTCCTGAGGGAAACGAAAGTCCCGCGCGCATTCTCGTCCGCGCTGATAAGAGGGCCGTCATGGCCCTTCACCTTCTGAAGCTCTGCGTCGGACCCGCGACGATCGAGGACCTTGAACAGCGCATCGCCCATTACCGGGACGAGGCGGTGCAGGCCGGCCGCGATCCGTCCACCACCCATGTCACCCGGATGGTCCCGAAACGGGCCTCCGCCATTGCCGGGCAGGGCTCGATCTACTGGGTCATCAAGGGCACCCTGTGCTGCCGCCAGGCCATCACGGCGATCGAGCCGTTCACGGATACCGATGGGATCGGCCGCTGCCGCCTCGTCCTCGATCCCGTCGTGGTGCCGGTCAATCCGCGCCCCTGCCGGCCCTTCCAGGGCTGGCGCTACCTCACGGCGCGATCGGCACCGGCCGATCTCGCCATGGGCCGTTCCGACGACCTTGCCGACATGCCGGAATCGTTGCGCCGCGAGCTTTCCGTCCTCGGCTTGATCTGATCCGACGCGGCGACGGACAGGCGACGGAGCGGCGATGCCGCCCCGTCGCCGAGGGATGTCAGGCCCCTTCGAAGCGGCCGCTCGCATGGGCGAGCATCGTGTAGACCTTGCCCGTCTCGGAGGTGAGGTACGCATCGGCGCGGCGCGAGTCGCGGTCGTTCTTCGAGACCTCGCCGAGCAGCCGCTCGAACTCACCGACATAACGGTCGACCGTCCGGCGGAACTCGGCATCGGCCGCGTAGCGCCTCCGGATCTCTTCGAAGGTCTGCCGGCCCTGGGCCGTGTAGAGGCGGCGGTCGAACAGGTTCGGCTCACCGCGACGGTAGCGCTCCCACAATTCCACCGCCGTCTGATGCTCGATCATCTTGGCGATGTCGGTGGAGAGCGTCTCCAGGGCGGTGCGGCTCCGCTCGACGGCGGCCTTGTTCGGCTCGGCACCGGCCGCTCCCTTGGCCGGCTCCGCTTTCGCGGCTCCGGACTTGGCGGCTTTGGGCTGACCGACGGGCGCGGGGGAGGCGTTCGCCGGATCGGACCCGTCCGTGTCGTCGTCGAGGGAGGCGCGGGTCAGGAGATCCGAGAGCCAGCCGCGATTGTCGCGTCCGTCGCGTGCAGCCGGGACGGCGCCGCGTGCGGCCTCACCGGGACGCAGGGCGGCCTGGTTGCCCGCCCGCCCGGCTGCCGCCGGTGCGGACACGATGGTCATCTGCTGAGTCGGCCGCGGATCGTTCGGCTTGTCGTCGCGGGCCTGGGGCTCGGACGGCTTGGCGCTCGCCGATGCCGCCACAGGGTTGGCCGCATTCTGCTTCGACTTGGGAGGAGCGGCTTCCGAGACCTGCACGTCCTGCTGCTTGGCCGGCTGGACGTCCGCCTTGCGCGGGGCGGGGGCTGCCGCCTCGGTCACGTCGACGCTGCGGCGCGAGCGCGAGACGAGGGAGGACAGTTCGTTCAGCGCCTTGATCTGGTCGGACACGACCCGACGCATCTCGCTGGTGGCATCCTGGGTCTCGCGGGGAATTTCCAGAACGCCGCGCTGCAGGTCCGCCCGCGTCGCCTCGAGTTCGCGGCGGATCTCGGCCGCCATCTCGCGCATCCCCGCCACCGAGTCGCCGAAGCGGCTGGCCGCGCCCTCGAACACCGTCATCATCTGCTCGGACGCGCCGGAGATCGCCGCACGGACGGCGGTGGCGGTCCGCTCGCCCTCGCTCCCGGCATCCTTGCGCAGGCCCTCGAAGGCTCCGGTCACGCTGGCTCCCGCGCTCTGCGCTGCCTCGGACAGGCTGCCGGCGATGCCGCGCGCCCGCTCCTCGGCGGAGCGAAGGGTCTCGGCCATCAGCGTGTCGAAGCGCGCAGTCTGCTCCTCCAGGGCGCCGGACCGTGCCTCGATGCGCGTCAGCACCTCCTCCACCGCCTTGTCGCGGCTGGTGAGGAGATCGATCAGGCGCGTCTCGACGGTCTCGAGCGAGCCCGCCGCACTGGTGAGCGTGCCGGAATGGGCGCGGGAGATCTCGGTGAGCGAGGTTCCCCGGGCATCGAGCGAGGCGGCGAGGTCGGCCGCATCGCGCAGGGCGCCCTCGGCGACCGCCTTCAGCTGCTCGACCTGTTCGGCCACGCTCCGGCTGGCGCGCTCGGTCTCGGTGCCGATGGCGGACAGCGTCGCCTGCACCTGCTCGACCCGGCCCGACAGGCCCTGCTCGATGGCGCCGAGATTCTCGCCGGCATCGGTGATGAGCTCGCGCAGGGCCGAGTTCACGCCCTCGACCCGGTCGAGGACGCCGCCGAGTTCACTGCGGAGCCGGTCGTTCGCCTCGTTGAGGCTCGCCAGGGCGCGGGAGGCTCCGCCGTCGATGGCCGCGAGCAGCGCGTTCCTCGACGCGTCGGACTGTTCGGCGAGGTCGCGGACCCGCTCGCGCAGGGTCTCGGCGAGGGGCGTTCCGCTCTCGTCGAGGATGCGCGCGATCTCCTGGTTGCGCTCGCCCAGGGAGGCGACGAGCTGGGAGGCCGGACCTTCGACGATCTCGCGCAGGCGTTCGGAATGGGTCGCCATCGCCTCGACCATATGGTTTCCGCGACCGTCGATGGTCTCCACGATCGATCCTCCCCGCTCCTCGATGGCGCGGGTGATGGTCTCCGCGCTTTCGGCGAGGCGGCGGGCCAGCGATTGCCCGCGTGCCTCGATCAGCGAGGCCAGGGCCGTCGAGCGGCGGTCGAAGCCGGCGATCATGTCCTGGTTGCGAGCGTCGATGAGGGCGGCGACGGCCTCGTTGCGCTGGTCCAGAGCCGTGGCGAGCGCGTCGGCATGGGCCTGGGCGAGGGCGGCGTGACGGTCCACGCGCTCGTCGAAGGCGGCGAGCATCGTGGCGCTGTGCTCGTCCACCAGGGCGGCATAGGCGTCCTGGCGGTCGTCGAAAGCGGTGGCGAGGGCATCGCCGCGCGATGCCACGAGGGCGGCGAAGACCTTCATCCGGCTGTCGATCCGGTTCGTGAAGGCTTCGCTTCTTGCATCCACCGCCTGGGTCAGGGCCGTACCCTGATTGTCGATGGTCCGGGCGAAGGCCGTGGTCCGGTCGTCCACCAGCCGCTCGAGGGCGCGGAGGCACTCGTCGAACAAGGCCGCGATGGCCTGCGTGCGGGTATCCACCGACTGGGTCAGCGATAGGCCCTGGTCGTCGACGGTGCGGGTGAACTCCGCCGTCCGGCCGTCCACGAGTTCGGCGAGGGCGCGAAGGCGCTCGTCGAACACGCTGCCGATCGCCTCGGCGCCGGCCTCGACGGCCTGGCCCAGGGACGTGCCGCGACCGTCGATGGCGTGCGTGACCTGGCTCGCCCGGTTGTCGATGAGGTCGGCGAGGGCGCGCAGGCGCTCGTCGAACACGCTGCCGATCGACTGGGCGCCGGCCTCGACGGCCTGGCCCAGGGATGCGCCGCGGTTGTCGATGGTGTGGGTGACCTGGGTCGTCCGGTTGTCGATGAGGTCGGCGAGGGCGCGCAGACGTTCGTCGAACACGCTGCCGATCGACTGGGTGCCGGCCTCGACGGCCTGGCCCAGGGACGCGCCACGGTCGTCGATGGTGTGGGTGAGGTCGGCCGACCTGTTGTCCACGAGAAGGTCGAGGGCGCGCAGACGTTCGTCGAAGACGGTCCCGATGGACTGGGCGCCGGCCTCGACGGCCCGGGTCAGCAACGTGCCGTGCCCGTCGATGGTGCGGGCGAACTCGGCCGCGCGGTCGTCCACGAGGTGGTCGAGGGCGCGCAGGCGCTCGTCGAACAGCGCACCCATGGATTCCGTGCGCTCGTCGACGGACCGGTACAGGGCGCTGCCCTGCATCTCCATGGTCCGGGCGAACTCGGCCGTCCGGGTCTCCACGAGGGCGTTGAGCTCATGGAGCCGCTCGTCGAAGAGTGCCCGGAGCGAACCGGTGCGGTCGTCGAGGGACCGGGTCAGGCTGCCGCCGCGGTCGTCCACGGTTTGGGCGAACTCGGCCGTCCGGGTCTCGACGAGGGCGGCGAGCTCATGGAAGCGCTCGTCGAAGAGCGCGCGGAGCGAACCGGTGCGGTCGTCGAGGTTCCGGGTGAGGTTGCCGCCGCGCTCGTCCACCGTGTGGATGAGGTCCGCCGTCCGGCTCTCGACCAGATGATCGAGGGCGCGCAGGCGCTCGTCGAACAGCGTGCTCATCATGGCCGTGCCCGCATCGACCGAGCGGGTCAGGACGGAGCCCTTGGTATCGAGGGTCCGGACGAAATCGGCCGAACGGTCCGCCACGAGGGTGTCGAGGGCCTGCATCCGGTCGTCGAACAGGGCGCCCATGGCCTGGGTCCGGTCGTCGACCGTCTGTGTCAGGGCCGTGCCCTTGGTGTCGATGGTGTGGACGAGTTCGGCCGCACGGTTCTCGATGAGATGGTCGATCGCGCGCAGGCGGTCGTCGAACAGGGCGCTCAGGGCATGAGTGCGTGCATCGACCCGGTCGGTGAGGGCTTCGGCGCGGCTGTCCACCAGGCCGTCGAGGGCGGTGAGGACGTCGTCGAACAGGGTCCGCAACCCGTGGGTGCGGGCTTCCACCGATTCCGCGATCCTGGCGCCGCGACCGTCCACGAGTTCGTCCAGGGCTCCGATGCGCTGGTCGAACAGCGCGACGAGGTCGCGGGTGCGGGCTTCTACCGCGCCGGCGGCACCGCCGAGGCTGGCCTCGATGGTATCGACGAAGGTCCGGCCATGCTGGCCGAGCGAATCGTGCAGGGGTGCCAACCGGTCGTCGAGGCTGCTGGTGAGGACCTGCGAGTGATCGTCCAGCATGGTCCGGATCTCGTTGGTCCGGTTGTCCAGGAGCTGGTGCACGGTGCGCACGCCCTCGTCGAGCAGGCTGCCGAGATCGGTGGTCCGCGTCTGCAGGGTGGAGCCGAGGCGGCCCTCGCCCTCGCTGAGCAGCCGGTCGGCATCGGCGACGACGTCGCGCAGGCGGGCGATGATGGTGTCGCCGCGCTGTTCCAGAAGCTCCGCCAGGGAGGAACCGCCGCGATCGAACAGCTGCGCCAGTTCGGTGATGCGCGTGCCGAGGGCGCCGAACACGACGCGTCCCTTCTCGTCGAGCTCCTGGCCCATGGCGGCCGTGCGCTCGTCGATGAGGGCGGCCAGGGCTTCGGCGCGATGCGAGAAGGAGGAGCGGATCGCCTCCGCCTGTCCGGCCAGGGCGTCGTTGGCATGGCCCGTCCGGCTCTCGATCATCTCGACGAGCTCGCGGGTCCGGTTGGCGAGATCCTCGTCCACGGCGCGGGTGCGGCTCTCGATGAGTCGGATCGCCTCGAAGGCCTGGGAGCCGAAGGTCTCGTCGATCAGACGGCTGCGCTCCTCCAGCGCGGCGGCGATGGCGTCGAGACGCCCGACGACGCTGGTGTCGAAGCGGCCGACACCCTCGTCGATGCGGCGGGACAGGTCGGCGGCCTGCTGCTCGAAGCGCGCGGCGATCTCGGTGGAGCGGCTGCCGAGGGTATCGCCCAGGGCCAGGCTGCGGGCGGCGATGTCCTGCGCCATGCCGTCGGCGCGGGCATCGAGGGTCTGTACGAGGTCGCGGCTGCCTTCGACCATGATGCGCGCCATTTCGCTGGTGCGCAGGATCAGGGCCTCGTTGAGGGCGGTGGCGCGGGAGCCGAGCTGACCGTCGATCTGGTTCACCAGATGGGTGAAGGTCTCGCCGATCTCGGCGGTGCGCTTGACGGAGCGCTCCTCGAGGGCGCCGAGCTGGCTCTCCACGGTCTCGCGCGCTTCGCGGGTGCGCTCGGCGATGGTGTCGGCCACCGCCTTGCCCTGCACCGTGATGACCCGGTCCATCTCCTGCAGCTGGCCGGTGACGGTCTCGCTGAGGGTGGAGGTGTCGCGGGCGATGCGGTCGGCGAGGATGTCGCCGCGGGCGATGGTCTCCTGCAGGGCCGCGAGGCGGTCGTTGAGCACGGTGTCGATGGCCTTCGCCCGGCTTTCCGTCGTGTCGGCGAAGGTGGCGCCGCTCTGGGCGAGGGCGTCGCTGACGCGGGCGCTCTGGGCGGTCACCGCCAGGACGATCTCGCGGCCGGTATTGGCGAGCTGGCCATGCGCCTCTTCGGCATGGGTGGCGATGAGGTCGGTGAGGCCACGGCTATGCGTGCCGAAGGAGGCCTCGACATCCTTGATCCGGGCGGCGAGCTCGCCGCCGACATTCTCGGCCGCGCGGGCGATGGAGCCCGTCGCCTCGGTGGCGCGGTGGAGCAGGGTCTCGTCGATCTCGGTGAGGGTGCGGCGCAGGGCCTCCATCGCGTCCTGAGCGCGTCCTCCCACTTCGCCGCTGAGACCACTGGCGGCCTGCTGCAGGAGCTGGGCGGCTTCTTGCGTGCGGGCGGCGAGTTCGGCGGACGTGGCGGACAGGCGCTGCTCGAAGATCTGCACCGCCTCCACGGTCCGTGCTTCGAGTTCGCCGGTGGCGCTCGCCGAGGAGCGCCGCAGGGCCTGGGCCGCCTCCGCCGTGCTGGCGCCGAGGGCCACGGTGGTCTCTTCCGCGCTGCGGCGGAAGATGTCGGCGGCCTCGCTGGTGCGCGAGCCGATCTCGGTGGCCAGGGTGTCGAGGACGGCACGCAGGCTCTGAATCGCGCTGCCCGACTGGGAATCGAAGGTGCTGCCGAGAACCCCGAAGGCGCCTGTCAGGGTGAGGGTGGCGTCCTCGACGCGCTGGGTCACGAGGCCGCCGACCTGCTCGCCGGCCTTGTTGAGGCGGCGGATGCTGGTGTTGACGACGGAGGCCGTATCCTCGGCGCTGTTGCGCAGAGCGGTCGCGGCCTCGGCCGACCGGGCATCGATTTCGCCGTTGAGGCCCGCCACGGTGCCCCGGAGGTTCTCCACCGTGCCCATGGCCCGGGTCTCGAAATGGGTGCCGAGGGCGGCGAGCGCCGCATCCATGGCCCGCGCGGCTTCCTCGGCGCGCTGGGTGACGAGGTCCCCCATCCGCTCCCCGGCGGAGGCGAGGTTGCTCTCGAGCGAACCGCCCTGGACGGTGAGGGTCTCGTGCAGGCGGTTGGCCACCGTATCGATGCGCTCGGCCAGGAGACCGGCGCGGTCGTCGATGCCGTTGCCGGCGGTTTCGATGGAGCGCACGAGGTCGTCGCGCAGGGCGCCCGTCCGTGCGGCGAAGGTCTCGACGATCCCCTCGGAGGCCTGGGCCAGACCGGCCTGAGCCTCGCGGGTGCGGAGTTCGATCGCCTCGGACACGCCGCTGCCGGCGGCCTCGATCTCGGCGCGCAGGGCGGCGCCGCGAGCGGCGATGTCATCGGTGAGCGTGGCGCCCGTGGCGGCGAAATGCTCGCGCAGCGCCGTGCCGGTCTCGGCGAAGCGGGCGGTGATCTCGCCGCCGGTATGGGAGAAGTTCGTGGTGAGTTCGGTGCCACGGGCGAGGAAGGTGCTCTCGAGCCCGCGTGCGGATGCCTCGAAGGTCTGGCGGACTTCGCTGCCCTGGCGGTTCAGGCTCTCGATCACCTCCATGCCGGTCTGGGCGAGGGTGCGGGCGACCTGGCCGGCATTGTCGGCCAGAGTCGCGGTGAGCATGCCGCCCGTGCGCTCGAAAGCGAGGGTGACGTCCGCCGCCCGGCTCTCCAGGGACTGCGTCAGGGTGTTGCCGACTTCGGTGAGGCTGCTGCGCACACCTTCGCTGGTGCTGGCGAGGCGCTGGACGAGGTCGTCGCCACGGTCGGTCACGAGCCCTACCACGCGGTCCCCGGCCTCGCCGAGGGCGGCGGTGATGGCGTCGCCGCGGTTGCCCAGCGCCGAGGTGATGGCCTCACCGCGGGCGTCGAGGGCGCCAGTCACCCGCTCGCCGGCGCCGGTGACGGCGGCGACGATGCGCTCGGCCGCTCCGTCGAGCTCCTGCGTCAGGTTCTGGTGCGACCCGGTGATCGCGCCGCGAACGCGCTCGGCATTGGCGACGATGGATTCACGCTGGGCGACGAGCTCGTCGACCAGGGAGCGGATGCGGATCTCGTTGTCGGAATACGCGCGTTCCAGGGTGGCGATCTCGCCGCGAACCAGGGTTTCCAGCTCGCCGGCACGGGCCAGGGCCCGCTCGACGCCGTCGCCCACGGCCGCAACCTCGCGCCGGACCGTCTGCGACATGGTGAGGACGGCATCGGTGGAGAAGTTCTCGGGCTCGGCGAGGCGGATCGCCACCTCGCCGACGGCGCGTGCCACCAGGCGCATCTCCTGGGCGCGGACGGCGAGCATCGCCATGATGGCGAACAGGACGATGGGGCCGACGACGGCGGTGGCGCCGACGGCGGCCTGCAGCGCGGTCATCCCGGCGATGAAGCTCCTCAGCTCGCCCCCCGACTGGTTCCAGGCCAGCGCGAGGAGGGCGGCGAACCAGAGAGCGGAGACGATGGCGGCGACGATGTAGGGCGTGCCGGACGGCCGCACGCGCAGGGTCTGCTGCAGGATGCCGATGTTCTGGCGGTCGTCGTTGGCGACCATGGAGCGGTCTGGCGGCAGCAGGCCACCCTCCCGGCGCGGCCGGTTGCGGTCCGGCGGCGGCAGGTCGGAAGCGAGGGGCTGGTCGAGATCGAGGCGCGGGGGGGCGAGGCGGCCGCTGGGGTCGCTCAGGGGATCGTTGTCGCCGACATCGGGAAGCCGCGGTTCGACGCGCGGTTCCGTCGCCTGCGTCGAGGGGAAGTCCAGGTTGAGGGCCTGCTCGATGGCGGAAAGAGCCGCCTCGGCCGGGTCCTTGAGCTTCTTTTCCGTGGCCATCCAACGCCTCGTTACGCAGGTCGTCGAAGCCGGCCGCATCCGGTGATCGACGACATTTTTACCAATTTACCAAGGAACTTTAGACCTCGGCGCGAGACCCGGATACCCGAGTGGATCGAACCGTCCAAAAAACCTTAACGGAATGGTTACCAAGCGTGTGGCCGGTTTCGTCCCGTCGGCTTTATGCATGATGCCGCAACGCTTAAACGGAAGCGAACGATCTCGGACGCTCCTGTGGATAGACTGGTGGAGGGGCGCTCAAACGCCCGCTTCGGTTAAGGCGAGGGGACGGGTGACCAGTCTGATCGATCATGCCTACCTCGCCCAGCAGACGTTCGGCGACACAGACCTCGCCCACGAACTGCTCGTGCTCTTTTCCGGCCAATGCCGCCGGCTGCTGCCCGGGATCACCGATCCGGGCCTGGACGACCACCACCGCGCCGACCTCGCGCATACGCTGAAGGGCTCCGCCCTCGGCGTCGGCGCCGCGCGGGTCGCCGAACTCAGCGCCGCCATCGAGGACGGCCTGCGGCGGGGGGACGGCGTTCCGGCCCCGGCCTATGTCGCGCTGACCGATGCGGTGGAGGCGACCCTGTCGGAAATCGACGCACCCGCCTGATCTTGGCCGCAGGGACGGAACGGGTCGGCGTCTGCGGCGTAAGCGCAGGAATGTGAGGCGATGAGGCCGGTGCCGCTTGCATTCACCGGGCCGCGCCTTCAAGGCAGTCGCGCCGCACAACCGGCCGCAGACGCGTTGTACGAGCCTGGAGTCTTCGATGCCCAAGATCACCTACGTCGACCATGCTGGAACGGCCAGGACCGTGGAAGCCGACGTAGGATCGACCGTCATGGAAGCGGCGATCCGCAACAACGTACCGGGGATCGACGCGGAATGCGGCGGCGCCTGCGCCTGCGCCACCTGCCACGTCTATGTGGATTCCGAGTGGGTCGATGCCGTGGGACCGGCCGAACCGATGGAGCAGGACATGCTCGATTTCGCCTCCGACGTGCGTGCGACGTCCCGCCTGTGCTGCCAGATCCGGATCAAGCCGGAACTCGACGGTCTGAAGGTCATCACGCCGGCTCGCCAGGGCTGAGCGGGCGTCGGCCGAGACCCTCGGCGAAGCGCAGCAGATATCCGTCGGGATCCTGGACCAGGAACTGGCGGAGGCCGACTTCCATTTTCCCGATCCGGTACCAGGCCTCGTGCGCGGGCCGGAACAAGGGCCAGGACGCGGCGTCGAGGGCCGCCAGGATCGGATCGACGGCATCGACCGCGATCTGAAGATTGATCCCGCGACCGAGCGGCGGTTCGAGGCGACCCGTCAGCCAGTTCCCGTTGATGACGTTGAGCATGACCTGCGCTCCGCCCCGCTCGAGGTAGGCGAACCCGTTCTCCGGCCGGGAATACGCGACGGAGAAGCCCAGGACCTCACGCCAGAAGGCGAGGCTGGCGGCCAAGTCGTGGACGTCGAGTTCCGGCACGAGGGGGCTGAACCCGCCGGCGGGCAGCCCGTCGCCCGTCATCTCACCAGCGCCCGCATGGCCCCGTCGATCCCCTCGATGTTCAGGGGGAACATCCTGTCCGACACGATCCTGCGGATCATGCCGATCGACTGGGTATAGGCCCAGTGCTCGGCGGGAACCGGGTTGAGCCAGACCGACTTCGGAAACCGTTCGAGCACCCGTTCCAGCCAGACCTGGCCCGTCTCCTCGTTCCAATGTTCCACCGAGCCGCCCTGCATGGCGATCTCGTAGGGGCTCATGGAGGCGTCTCCGACGAAGACGGCACAATAATCGGGCGGATAGGTGCGCAGCACGTCGAGGAGCGGGATCGCCTCGTCGTGGCGCCGGCGGTTCTGCTTCCAGACTCGCTCATAGGGGCAATTGTGGAAGTAGAAATGCTCGAAATGCTTGAACTCGGCGCGCGCTGCCGAGAACAGCTCCTCGGCGAGCGCCACGTGCCAGTCCATCGACCCGCCGACATCGAGGAAGAGCAGGACCTTCACGGCATTGCGACGCTCCGGGCGCAGCTTCACGTCGAGATAGCCCTTGCTGGCGGTCTCGCGGATCGTGCCGTCGAGATCGAGTTCGTCGGCGGCGCCCGTGCGGGCGAAACGGCGCAGGCGCCGGAGGGCGACCCGCATGTTGCGGGTGCCGAGTTCGACGCCGTCGTCGAGATCCCTGAACTCCCGCTTGTCCCAGACCTTCACCGCGCGGAAATTTCGGTTGCCGTCCTGGCCGATGCGGATGCCTTCGGGATTGTAGCCATAGGCGCCAAAGGGTGAGGTACCGCCGGTGCCGATCCACTTGTTGCCGCCCTGGTGGCGTTCCTTCTGCTCGGCGAGCCGTTGTTTCAGCGTCTCGAACAGCTTGTCCCACCCCAGCGCCTTCAGCTCTGCCTTTTCGGCGTCGGTGAGGTATTTCTCGGCGAGCTTGCGCAGCCATTCCTCGGGGATTGCCGTCGGCGCCATGGCCTCGCCGAGGGTCTCGATTCCCTGGAACACTGTGCCGAACACCCGGTCGAACCGGTCGAGATGGCGCTCGTCCTTCACCAGGGCGGTGCGGGCGAGGAGATAGAACTCCTCGACGCGCTTGTCCGCCAGATCGCGGTCCATCGCCTCGAGCAGCGTGAGATGTTCCCGGAGCGTGACGGGAATCTTGGCGTCGCGCAGGGCCGTGAAGAAGTGAAGCAGCATGAGGCGGAGAACGCGCGAACCGGGCGTCCGGGTCAAGGGTGTCCGCGCACCGGTCATGCCCGCCGGAATGGTCGGTGAGCGACGCCGGACTCGTGAGCCGGATAACGGAAATAATCCTGAATTCAGTGAGACATGAACCCTGTTTTCATCTCTCGGCGCCGACGAAGCTGGGTATAAGTCCGGTTTTCTGTTGATATCACCGCCTACTGTGTTCTTCGCACCTTCAACATTGTCATTGAAATCAAACAGCTGGGAGACAGAGTGATCGCCAAGTCAGGGCCGGGGTATTTGGCAGAGTAAGGGTGGACGTTATGGCGCTCGTCTTGCGCTCCTTGAGTGATTTCAAGCGGTTTCTGGCGAAGCCGGGCGCGACGATTCAGATCGTGCGGAACACCTTCATCGAGCGCCAGCCCGCCTCGTTTCAGGAAGCCTATCGCCAGAAGGGCATGTACGAGCCGCGCACCGTCCAGGCGATCTCGAAGAAGGCGGCGGTCTTCGCCATCAAGGGCCATCCGACGACGGTCTGGCTCTATTGGGACAAGGGCACGCGGAACTGGCGCTATTCCGGCGACACCGTGGCGGTCCCCCTCAACACCGGCGTCGGGCCCCCCGACGAGATCATCTATCGCTGCAGCTTCTCGCCGGGATCGGAGCCGAAGGCCCGTGCGCCCGCCCGTACCAAAACCGTCGATCCCGCGCCCGCATCGCCGGCGGACAAGCCGACTCCGACCATGCCCGAACGCGGCCAGGGCCGCCTCTTCTGACTTTTCCGCTCATCGTGAGCGGTCTCGATCCCTGATCGGTGGGTAAGCACCGTCCGGCCAAATCTACGTTTCTAAGATCATCGCGGCTTCGAACCGGCGTCTTGAGACGATCGACACCTCGAAACTATCCCGCGCTCCGATGTCCGCAATAGCATTCGTTGGTTGATGCGCCTGAATTCAGGCGCTCTCCCGAGTTATCCACTTCTCCGACATTGCTACTGCGCCACTCTGTCCGGAAGAAGACACAAAGCCGGATCGATCAGGCACTCTTCGCGGGCTGCTCTTCTTTCGACGGTGTCTCCCGAGCTTCCGTTATCTTCGCCGGGTCGACATTCTTGCCCACGGTGCGGCGCGCGCGAAACGCCGGCCTGACCTCGGTCTCCTTGCGCTTGAGCATGGCGCGGTACTCGTCGCGTCGCTCGTGGATGGAGGCGATGACGAGGCCCATGGGGACGCCCACATCCACCAGCACGGCTTCCGAGAGTTGCAGGGAGGCCTCGATCGTTTCCGGCACGGCGTCGTCGACCCCCATCTCGTAGAGCGCCGTGGCGTGGCGGGCGTCGCGGGCGCGGGCGACGATGGTGATGTCGCGGCGCTCCGCGCGCGCCGCTTCCACCACGGCCTCCACCGCCCTCGGGTTGTCGAGGGTGACCACGAGGGCGCGGGCATTGGCGATGTCGCAGCGCCGTAGCAGTTCCGGGTTGGACGAATCGCCGAAATAGACCGGGTTGCCGAGGCGGCGGTGCTCGGAGACGCGGGCCGCGTCCGCATCAAGGGCGAGATACGGGATCTTGTGGCGGGCCAGCATCTCGCCGACCTGCCGTCCGACCCGGCCGTAGCCGGCGATGATGACGCGGTTCTGCTGCTTGTCCGGCACCGGCTCGGCGCGGGCGCGGCCGAGATTGGAGCGGGACATCCTCTTGCCGAGGCGCCGGGCCAGGCTCGCCAGCCCCGGAATCGCGATCATCGTCACCGTGGTGACGATCAGCGCCGCCTGTCCGAGGCCATCCGGCACGAGGCCGCCCGCGATGGCGCCGCCGATGAGGACGAACGCGAATTCGCCGCCGGGGCCGAGGAGGAGCGCGGCTTCCAACGCGACGCCGCGCGGGATGCGCAGGAAACGGGCCGCCACGAGGATCACCGCGCCCTTGATCAGGATCAGGCCGATGGACAGGCCGAGGATGGTCTTCGGCGCCGCCATCAGCTGGGCCGGGTCGAGGTTCATGCCCACCGACACGAAGAAGACCCCGAGCAGCAGCCCCTTGAACGGATCGATCGTCGCCTCGATCGCCCGGCGATACTCCGTCTCCGCCAGGAGCAGGCCCGCGACGAAGGCGCCCAGCGTCATCGAGAGGCCGCTCGCCGCCGCCGTGAGGGCGGTCGCCACGATGACGAGGAGGCAGGCCGCCATGAACAGTTCCGGCGAGCGCGTCCGGGCGACGAGCTGGAACAGAGGCCGTAGCGCGAGGCGGCCGGCGACCACGATGAGGACGAGGGCGATGGCCGCCTGTCCGAGCGCCAGGGCGAGCGCGCCGCCGACATCCGCCCCGTCGCTGCGGCCGAGCACGGCGATGGCGAACAGCATCGGCGCCACGGCGAGGTCCTGGAACAGCAGCACGGCGAAGCTCGCGCGGCCCGAGGGCGTGTTCAGGCGCTTCTGTTCGGCCAGGACCGGCAGGACCACGGCGGTGGAGGACAGGGCGAGGGCGAGGCCCACGATGACCGAGGCGGCCAACGGCACTTCGAGGGCGAACAGGATGATGCCGATGACGAGGGAGGAGGCCAGCACCTGGGCCGAACCGAGCCCGAAGACGAGGCGGCGCAGGGTGCGGAGCCGCTCCCATGACAGCTCGACGCCGATCATGAACATCAGGAAGATCACGCCGAATTCGGCCAGATGCGCGATCTCGGACCGGTTGCCGATGGTGAAGATCGAGACCCATGGCACCGTGTCGGCCAGTCGCCCCAGGCCGAACGGCCCGAGGATCGCGCCCGCTCCGATGAAGCCCAGCACCGGACTGATGCGCAGCCGGTGGAACAGCGGCACCACCACGCCCGCGGTGACGAGAAAGATGATCGCTTCCTTGTAGGATCCGGCGTGAACGTCCGTCATCGAGCTGGGCGGTCTCCCGAGAGTGGTGCGCGCGAAGCTTGCCGAGACGGGGCAGCCGAAGTTCTGCACAGGGAACTCCGGCCGCGGGAATCCATCGGGTCGCCGGCAGCGATGAGACCATGCAAGCCCATGTACCGCCTGGGCAACCTGCTTTTTACCGGTCCATGCGGATTTAATCCCTCGCTGCACTGAGCCATGCATGCGGGACGCGCTGGCGCGAAAGGGGTTTTGCGCTGCGATACGGAATGGCGCAAAAACGGCACAATGGCCGCATAGGGCGGAACTTAACGATCGGTTAAGCCCCGGCTTACCTCACGGTTTGTTGCGTCGTTCGTCGCGTTTTCTGAAGACACGAGTGCCTCATGCGAAAGTCGCCGCCCAACCGGGATGTTCAGCGCGAACGACGTGACTGGATCCGTGAGTCCGAGCGCTGGACGCACGAGCGCCATCTCGAGAAGGGCTACCGGATCAAGTGGGGCTATGTCGGGATCGCGTATCTCGTCGAGTTCATGGTCATCGGCGCGTCCCTCTGGGGCGCCTGGCTGTTCGCCGGGGTTTACAGCGACGGGGACGACAAGGCCTTCTACTTCATGCTCCTCGCGCCGCTGGTCTACGCGGCGGTGGAGCTCTGCCGCGTGCCGCTGGGCATCCTGGCGCGAACCCAGCGCTCCTACTTCATCCGGGCGCTGGCCATCGTCGGCATCATCTTTGCCGCAGGCGTCACCACCAAGTCGGTGTCGCAGCTCGGCGAGATGATGTTCCACCCGCGCCTCATGGATGCCGCCAAGGCCAAGACCGCCCTCAAGGATGCGCAGGCCGACCGCTCGACCATCGACAATCGCATCGCCGCCGCCGATGCCCGTGTCGCCCAGTACACGACGGAACTCGACCAGATCGAGAAGCGCGCCGCCGAGAATGCGAGCCAGCTCTCGGCCTTGCCCGCCCAGCGCTGTGAGCGCGTCTCGGGCACTAACAGCAAAGGCCAGCGCTATTCCAACCTGAAATGCGTCACCGATCCGCGCACCGCCACCCTGAATGCCAGCGTCGGCAAGGCGAGCGCCGACAGGGCCGTGGTGACGAAGTCTCTCGAGGAAGCCCGCAGGGCGCGGGCCGAACTCGACCGCGGCGTTGCCGAGCGCAAGGTCGCCGATGCCGAACAGGCCTACCGCAATTCGGTGAACCGCTCGCAGCTCCACTCCTTCACCGCCATGGTCTACGGCGTCGACCCGATCGACGTGACGGACGCGCAGGTCCACGCGTTCCTGCGCATCTTCGTCTTCGTGCCGGCCCTCTGCGCCGCTTTCGCCTCGACGATCCTGGCGCTCTGCGCGGTCTCTGTGCGCAAGACCTTCATGGACGAGGACGATCTCGGCGCGGCCGTGAACCTCGAGGCGACGCCCTACATGCTCGACTCGATCACCGATTCGATTCGCCAGGAGATGGGGCTGGCGCCGCCCAAGCCCGTGCGCGACGTGACGCCCACCGGCGAGGTCATCCCGCTGGATCGCCGCACCGCGCCCAATATTCACATCCCGCCGGCGGCTAATGCGGGAGCCGGCGCATGAGCATCCACGCATCGGGGACGCCGGAAAACGTCGTCCTGGCGCAGAACGTCAACGGCAGGCTCCGGGCGGAGACGAGGATCACCGCCGCGCGCGCCTTCCTGTTCCGGGCCATTGGCGCGGGCGCCTTCGCGGCGCTCGCCGGCATCGGCATCGGCGCGGCGTCCTACGGCTACGCCTACATGAACCAGTTCGACTCGGCGGCCGAGAAGATCGCCGCCGCCATGCAGGCCGCTTTGTCCGACGTGACGCTGAAGACCAAGGGGGAGGTCACCCTCACCGACAACGTCCTGAAACTGGAAGGCGGCCCCGTCCGCTCGTCCCCGGCGCCGACCCAGGCCCAGCTCGGCAAGGACGCGGCTCCCGCCTCCAAGGCCACCGTGAACACCACCTTCACGGTGTTCAAACAGGTGCCCTACATGGACGGCCAGATCGTCACCGGCTGGAACTTCCGCGCCAACGAGGAAGTGCCCTTCCAGCAATATTGCTACTTCTCCCGCCGGACCAACGAGGCCAAGGGCCAGGTCGAGATGAAGATCGATCTCGCCATGGACGGCAAGGTGCTGCCGCAACCGCAGAAATCCGACGTGAACCTCGCGATCCTCGCCTCGAACTGCGTGTGGAGCGACGGAAAGTCGCTCTGAGATCGGAGCGCTTTACGGGGTGAGAACGGCCTGGTAGATCAATAACCCATCCGGATGGGTTATTGATGGTCACGGTTCTTCGCTCGGGTGGATTGCGCGTGATCATCTTCGTCGATGACCATGAACCGGCTCACGTTCACGTCTTTGGGGACGGGCATGCCAAGATCAACCTCGTGCCCGAGCCAGCCCTGGTTTCCGCCGAGGGGATGACCCGAAGCGAGGTCCGCAAGGCGATGAAACTGGTCCTGGAGCATCGTGACGCGTTTCTCATTCGGTGGAAGGAGATCCATGGCTGAGCTGACCGACGACGCGGTTGACGCCGCCCTGGAGCGGGGCCGTCTCGCACAATCGACCGAGCCACGGGCCGCATCCGCGCATTACGATCGCGAGCGCAGGCAGGTGGTCCTGGCTTTGACGAATGGCTGTACCTTCGCTTTCCCGCCGCATCTCGTCCAAGGGCTGGCAGACGCGGACGATGCGACCATCGCGGAGATCGAGGTCCTCGGGGCGGGATACGGCCTTCGCTGGGATAGGCTCGATATCGACATTTCCGTTCCGGGACTTGTGGCGGGGATCTTCGGAACGAGGTCCTACCTCGCTTCCCATGCCGGTCGTTCGACCTCCCTGGCCAAGGCCGCCGCCGCCCGGGCCAACGGCGCAAAGGGCGGGCGCCCACGAAAATCGGCCTGACAGGATGGCGTCGGGCCAAGCGGCTCATCCGCACCGCATCGGTCGATCCGATGACGATCTGTACCTTCGCTCTCGCCAGGCTTACCGGTCACAGAGCCTCTTCCAGAAAGCCGACGCCTCATGCGCTTTACCGGTACCGCCGATTACGTCGCCACCTCGGACCTCACCACCGCCGTCAACGCGGCCATCGTGCTGGAACGGCCGCTTCTGGTGAAGGGCGAGCCCGGCACCGGCAAGACGGTGCTGGCGGAAGAGATCGCCAAGGGGCTCGGCGCGCCGCTCCTCACCTGGAACGTCAAATCCACCACCAAGGCGCAGCAGGGGCTCTACGAATACGACGCGGTCTCGCGCCTGCGCGACAGCCAGCTCGGCGATACGCGCGTGTCGGAGATCGGCAACTACATCCGGCGCGGCAAGCTGTGGGAGGCGTTCACGCATCCCGAGCGTCCGGTTCTCCTGATCGACGAGATCGACAAGGCGGATATCGAGTTCCCCAACGACCTTCTGACCGAACTCGACCGGATGGAGTTCCATGTCTACGAGACCGGGCAGACGATCCGGGCCGAGCGCCGCCCCATCGTCATCATCACCTCGAACAACGAGAAGGAACTGCCGGACGCGTTCCTGCGCCGCTGCTTCTTCCATTACATCAAGTTCCCCGACGCCGAGACGCTGAAGGCCATCGTCGAGGTGCATTACCCCGGCATCAAGCACCGCCTCGTGGAGGAGGCCCTGCGGGTCTTCCTCGAGACGCGGGAGGTGCCGGGCCTGAAGAAGAAGCCCTCCACGTCGGAATTGCTCGACTGGCTCAAGCTCCTAGTCTCTGAGGATGTCTCCCCCGAAACCTTGCGCGAGCGCGACGGACGCAAGCTGATCCCGCCGCTGCACGGCGCGCTCCTGAAGAACGAGCAGGATGTCGGCCTGTTCGAGAAACTGGCCTTCATGATGCGTCGCGAGGGAAGAGGGGGCTGAAGCGGGCGGGTATCGAGCCGTACCGTTATCCCGGGGCGCCGAAGGCGAGCCCGGGATCCAGAGCCGTGAGGATGCGAGGAATGGGCCGGACCTGCGTTTCTGGATCCTGGGCTCCGCTACGCGGCACCGGGATGACGCGGGGACATGAAACAGGGCGTCGCCATTGAAACCGGGCCTTCTGGTGAGCGAAGGCAGGCCCGGATAGGGCCGACATGTCATCGGAGGATTGTCCATGAAGATGAAGAAGCTCGGCCGGACCGGCCTCGACGTGTCGCCGCTCTGCCTCGGCTGCATGACCTATGGCATTCCCGAGCGCGGTCCCCACCCGTGGACCATGCGTGAGGACGAGAGCCGACCGCTTATCCGGCAGGCGATCGAGCTCGGCATCAACTTCTTCGACACCGCGAACTACTATTCCGACGGGACCAGCGAGGAGATCGTCGGGCGCGCCCTCAAGGACTTCGCCGACCGCGACAGCGTCGTGCTCGCGACGAAGTGCTATTATCCGCTCAAAGACCAGCCCAATGCCGGCGGCCTCTCCCGCAAGGCGATCTTCGCCTCCATCGATGCCAGCCTGAAGCGCCTCGGCACCGACCATGTCGATCTCTTCCAGATCCATCGCTGGGATTACGGCACCCCCATCGAGGTGACGATGGAGGCGCTCCACGACGTGGTGAAGGCCGGCAAGGCCCGCTATATCGGCGCGTCCTCCATGTACGCCTGGCAATTCGCCAAGGCCCTGTTCACCGCCGATCTCCATGGCTGGACCCGGTTTGCGACGATGCAGGACCATTACAACCTCCTCCACCGCGAGGAGGAGCGCGAGATGCTGCCGCTCTGCGCCGACCAGGGCATCGGTGTCCTGCCCTGGAGCCCGCTGGCGCGCGGGCGCCTGACCCGCGACTGGGACGAGGGCAGCGCCCGCCAGGATTCCGACGAGGTCGGCAAGCGCCTCTATGCCTCCGCGGAGGAAGCGGACCGGGCCATCGTGGCCAAGGTGGCGGAGATCGCGCAAGCGCGGGGCGTGTCGCGGGCGCAGGTGGCCTTGGCCTGGGTGATCCAGAAGCCGATCGTCACCGCACCAATCATCGGGGCGTCGAAACCCACCCACCTGACCGACGCCGTGGCGGCGCTCGACCTCGCGTTGAGTGCCGACGAGATTGCCGTGCTCGAAGCGCTCTACACGCCGCACCCCGTCGTCGGCTTCCAGTAAGGGTCCATCCTCCATGCGCCGCCTGATGCTCCTGCGCCACGCCAAATCTGACCGTTCGCCGGGCGTGCGCGATATCGACCGTCCGCTGAACCCACGCGGATTCAAGGCCGCGCCGCGGATGGGGGCCTATCTCGCGGCGCAGGATCTGATCCCCCAGAAGGTCGTCGTCTCTCCCTCCTTGAGAACGCGATCGACCTGGGAGGGCATGTCCGCCGCCCTCGGCAACCCCGAAACCGAGATCGTCGATGCGATCTACGAGGCGCCGGACAGCGCGCTGCTCACGGTCATCCGCGCGACTCCCGCCGAGATCGGGACCCTGCTCATGATCGGGCACAATCCCGGCCTGCAGGACCTCGCCCTCGATCTCGTGGGCGACGGTCCCCGGGAGGCGAGGGCGCGTCTGTCCGTGGAGTTCCCGACGGCGGCGCTCGCCGTCATCGACATCGAGGGCGATGCCTGGACCGGGTTCCGTCCCGGCGCTGGCCGGCTCGAACGGTTCGTGACGCCCAAGGGCCTCGACCGCGATGACGCCGCCTGAGGCTATCGGAATCGATTGAACGGATCACCGGCTGGGCCGTTGCTCAGTGCCATGGCCCGCCACCGCTGATCCCGTGTTCGTCACCACGCTTCTTGTCCTGACATCCCTGATGCCGCGCATGGGTATCGGCCTCGACGCCGTGAAGTCTGGCGTCGCTCGTGCGGAATTGGCTGTGGCGATGGTTGCCCTTCCATCCGAGGCCCCGAGTTTTCTCGCCAGCGACAGGGCGGTGTCGAACTGGCGGGCGCAGGCGGGCACGGCCCTGCGTCCCGCCTCGCTGGCCCTGGTCGCGCGCTACGCGCCGGTCCCGCCGGCCTTCGTGGCGCGCTGCGTCAAGCTCAACAATTACTGGTGCATCAAGAGCGCCCGCTGGCGGGGCGAGATCGGCAGCGATGCCGAGGGGCATACCGGGTTCGCCACCGCCGGCGACGGCGCCGATGCGGCGGCCTCCCTGCTGCGGCGCTATTACCGCGAATTCGGCCGCCGCAACGCCCTTTCCATCGTCCGCCGTTGGGCGCCGGCGGAATGCGCTGTTTCCAGTGCAGGGGGTTCGGGCGGAAAGGTCTCTACCGGCCTCGCGCCACTCGGTCTCGGCAAGACGCTGCGGGCCCGCTTCCTCGCCCGCCATGCGCGGGGGGGCGTGCGCAAGCCCCGCATGGTCGCGCGGGGCGGGCCGCTGCGGGTTCAGCCCTGGTCGCCGCTGGCGAGGATGGCGGGTGGGCCGAAGCCCCGGCCCGTCCGTGTCGCGGGGGCGGCCGAAACGATCGGCAGGCCGGCGATCACGCCGATCATCGCGAGCCTGTCCGAGACCGGGGCGACATCGCCGTCCTCCCGGCTGGCAGACCGGTTCGCAGCGGAATCCGCGGCTTTGCCCGCCCTCGCGGCCGGGATGCCGGGCCTTCGGCTGCAGGATCTGGCGGCACCGGCGCCCCTCTGCGGCAATGACGAGGTCCGGATCCGCAATTACGCCACCCGGATCGCCGCCAGCGTCGGCCTCAAGGTCGAGGACGATCTGGCGTTGTTCGATGCGGATGGCCGGCCCTCGCCCCGTCTCGCCCCGGTGATGCTCGCCATGTCGGCGGTGGAACTCGGCGTGCTGCGGGCGGGGCCGGATCTGGTCGAGGCCGCCATCGCACGGCTCGCCGCCGCCCAGGTCGATCCTGGCCAAGTCGATCCCGGCGCGGCGGAGCGATGACGCGTCCGGTTCTTGCGTTCGCCTGAGACGCGCGCCACCTTGTATCTGGAAAGGCGTCCCCGGGTGGTGTCCATTCGAGGGTGCGCCGAGTGAGGTGGCCGCCCCACCCGGCGCGCGGTCCGCGGCGCCCGCCACACCTCTGGCCACAACCGTGGGTGAGCTTTGGGACCGTGGGCCGCTTCGTCACGCACGACCGGACAGTCGCTCGACAGCCCGTCGCATGGACAAGGCAGGTTACCGTGACACACATCGTCTGTGGAGTGGATATCGGCGCCGACACGCTGGATGCCCGCATCGGCCGCGATGGCGCCTGGCGGCAGATGGCCAACACCCCGGAGGGCCGCGCCGATCTGGCGGCGTTCTGTCGGGAGCACCGGGTCGATCTGGTGGCCATGGAGGCCACCGGTGGGTACGAACGCGCGGTCTTCGGCGCGCTCTGGGCCGAGGGCGTTCCGGCCACGGTCGTCAACCCGCGCGCCGTGCGCCGTTTCGCCGACGGCATGGGTGTGCTGGAGAAGACCGACCGGATCGATTGCGGGATGATCGCCTGGTACGCCGCGACCAAAGGCCTGCGTCCGACCCCGCCGGCCACGGCGACCCAGGTCCGGCTCACCGCCCTGGTGGTGCGCCTGCGCCAACTCACGGCGCTGAAGGTCGGGCAGGCCAACCAGGCCCGCCTCGTCACCGAGCCGGAGGTGCTCGCCTCCTTCACCCCCGTCCTGGCGGCCATCACGGCGCAGATCCGGGTGCTGGAAGCCCACATCGCCCAGGCCATCGCCCTGGACCCCGTCTGGACGGCCCTCGACCGATGCTTCCGCACGATCAAGGGCGTGGCCGACCGCACGGTCGCCCATCTGATGGCCGAGATGCCCGAGATCGGAACCCTGTCCAACAAGGCTGTCGCCAAGCTCGCCGGCCTGGCGCCCATCGCCCACGACAGCGGACGCCGCGCCGGCAAGCGCCCCGTGCGCGGCGGACGCGCCGGGGTTCGGGCCGTCCTGTTCGTCGTCGCCGAGATCGTGCGCCGATACGATCCCGACTTTGCCGCCTTCCACCAGCGGTTGAGCCAAGCCGGAAAGCCCAAAAAGCTCGTCCGCGTCGCCCTCGCCCACAAACTCCTCGTGCGCCTCAACGCCAAAGCCCGCGAGATCCGCAAGGACCTCGCTCTGGCCTCTTGACCTGACAGACAGTCGCTCACCCCTGCATTCGCCACCCATCCTCCCCCTCCGGCCAAACGAGACCCTCGCTTCATGATCAGCTTCGCCTCGCGCGCGGGCTCCGCGATCCAGGCCTTCGCCGAGGCATCCAGCGATCTCCTGATCCAGCCGACCCTGAGGCTCGGCGTCACCGGTCTCGCGCGGTCGGGCAAGACGGTGTTCACGACGGCGCTGATCCACCATCTGGTGGAGACCCATGCGCTGCCGGCCTTCGCGCCCGCGCATGAGGGACGGCTGCGCCGGGCCCGCCTCGTGCCGCAACCCGACGACGACGTTCCGCGCTTTCCCTACGAGGATCATTTCGCAGCCCTGACGGAGCAGCGCCTGTGGCCGCGCTCCACCGACCGGATCAGCCAGTTCCGCCTCGCCATCGAGTACGAGCGCAAGGGCGGCTGGCGCTCCGGGCCGGGCACGCTGATGCTCGACGTAGTGGATTATCCCGGCGAATGGCTCCTCGACCTCGCCCTGATCGACCAGAGCTACAAGGACTGGTCCGCCGCCACCATCGCGGGCACCCGCCGCACCGGGCGTGCGGCCATCGCGGCGCCCTGGCTCGCGGTGCTGAAGGATCTCGACCCGTCCGGCCCCCTCGACGAGGTCGTGGCCGAGCGCGCCAGCATCGCCTTCACCGCCTATCTCACCGCGCTCCGCGCCGGACCGGAATCGGTAGCCACCACGCCGCCGGGCCGCTTCCTCATGCCCGGCGACCTCGCCGGATCGCCGGCCCTGACCTTCGCGCCCCTCGACGCCCTGCCGGAGACCATCGTCCCGAACAGCCTCGCGGGGCTCATGGAGCGGCGTTTCGAGGCCTACAAGGCCAAGGTCGTGGAGCCGTTCTTCCGCAACCATTTTCAGCGGGTGGACCGGCAGATCGTCCTCGTGGACGTTCTGGCTGCCGTCGATGCCGGGCCGGCCGCCCTCGCCGAGTTGGAAGAGGCGCTCGACACCGTGCTCCTCAGCTTCCGGATCGGCCGCAACACCATCCTGTCGCGCCTGTTCGCGCCGAGGGCGGACCGCATCATGTTCGCGGCCACCAAGGCGGATCACCTGCACCAGACCAGCCACGACCGCCTGGAGGCGTTGCTGCGGCTCCTCGTCTCCCGCGCCATGCGCCGGACCGAGGCGGCCGGCGCCCGCGTCGGCACCGTCGCCCTCGCCTCCGTGCGGGCCACGCGGGAGACCACGGTCCACGATGACGGCATGACCCTGCGTGCGGTCTCGGGAACGCCCGAGGCGGGCGAGCATGTGGGCGACGAGATCTTCGACGGGCGGAGCGAAGCGGCGGTGTTCCCCGGTGAGTTGCCCTCGCGACCCGAATCCGTCCTCGACGGCGCAGTCCCGCCCGGATCGCTCCGCTTTCCCCGTTTCCGCCCCCCGCTGATCCGGCCCGACGCCCATGGCCGCCCCGGCCACCTGCCGCAGATCCGCCTCGACCGGGCGATGCAGTTCCTCATCGGCGACAAGCTGACGTGAGTGCCGCCGTCCGTCATCCCATCCCGCCCGCCGACCTCATCCTGAGGTGCCGCGTCAGCGGCCTCGAAGGAGGGTTCCAGGCTCCGCTGCGCGAACTGGAGGGCTCCTTCGAGGCCTCCGCTCCGCTCCGGCACCTCAGGATGAGGTGGGCGGATGGGAATGAGGTGGTCCTGCGACTTGCTAGCTCTTCGTCGGATCGAGTCCGTGCATTGCCGTTCCAGCCACCTGCCGCCCCCCGACCAAGCGCCGCCGTCCGTCATCCCATCCCACCCGCCGACCTCATCCTGAGGTGCCGCGCCAGCGGCCTCGAAGGAGGGTTCCAGGCTCCGCTGCGCGAACTGGAGGGCTCCTTCGAGGCCTCCGCTCCGCTCCGGCACCTCAGGATGAGGTGGGCGGATGGGAATGAGGTGGCTCCGCAGTCTGCTTGCTCCACCTCAGAAACGGTCCGCCCATGACCTCTCCGAACCGTCCCCGCGCCTTCCGCATCCCCGCCGCCGACCCGGCCGAGGGCCTGGAGGGCGTCGTTCCGCCGCCGGTGCCGCCGAACGCGGTCAGGATCGTCGAAGAGCCGTTCGAGATCGTCGAGGCAGCGGACGGCACCGCCGTGCCGGTGGCTCCCAAATCCCGGGCGCCCTGGTTGTCGGTGCTGATGCTGGCTTTGGGCGGCCTCGTCTCCCTCGCGGTCGGCCTGTCGCTGGAGCGGATGATCGCGGACCTGTTCTCCGCCGCGCCCTGGCTCGGCGGCGTCGCCCTGGCCCTCCTCGTCCTCGCGGCCATCGCCTTCCTCGCCCTGGTGATGCGCGAGCTCGCGGGCATCTGGCGCGAGCGCCGGATCGAGAAGCTGCGGGCGAAGGCCATCGAGGCCATCGCCACGCGGGATCACACCGGCGCGCAGGCGGTGGTCGCCGAACTCTGCACCCTCTACGCCACAAGGACCGGACTCGCGGCCGGCCGCCAGCGCCTGAAAGCCCTGGGCGATACCATCCTCGACGTGGACGACCGGATCGGGCTCGCCGAGCACGAACTGCTCGAACCCCTCGACCGGCAGGCCCGCAACGCCATCGCCTCGGCCGCCAAGCAGGTCTCGGCGGTGACGGCGCTCAGCCCGCGCGCCATCGTCGACGTGGCCTTCGTGGTCTTCGCCGCCATGCGCCTCCTGCGCCAGATCGCGACGATCTATGGCGGGCGGCCGGGTTTCCTCGGGTTCCTGCGTCTTGCCCGTGCCGCCTTCGCGCATCTCACCGTCACGGGCGGTATGGCGGTGGGAGAGAGCATGATCCAGCAGGTGCTCGGCCTCGGCATCGCCGCCCGGGTCTCGGCGAAGCTCGGCGAGGGCGTGCTGAATGGCCTGATGACCGCCCGGTTCGGCCTCGCCGCCCTGGCCGTTTGCCGCCCGCTTCCCTTCGTCAGGGAGGAGCCACCGCGGCTGTCGGACGTAGCCGGTGAGTTGCTGAAGCCGATGGGCGGGGCCGAGAAGGCGTGAATCAGAGCCCCTTCAGGAAGCCCGCCAGGCGCATGAGCCCTTCCGGCCACGGCCCGTGCCCGCTCGCCACGTTGATGTGGCCGGATTCGCCCGCATCGACCAGGGCGGAGCCCCAGGAATAGGCGAAGTCCTCGGCCCGGTCATAGGCGCAATAGGGGTCATTGCGGCTCGCCACCAGCAGGGACGGGAAGGGCAGGGGATCGCGCGGAACGGGCGCGAAATCCGTGACGCTGGACGGCAGGTTCGGCGTCCGCTCCACATCCGGGAACGCCACCAACAGGGCGCCCCGCACCTTGCCCTCGGGGAAGGCAGGCGCGGCCTGCACGGAAGCGACCACACCGAGACTGTGGGCGATGAGGATCACCGGGCGCGTCGCCGCCTCCACCGCCTCGACGATGCGCGCGCGCCAGGAGCCGGCTTCGGGATGGTGCCAGTCCTCCTGCTCGACGATGCGGGCATTGGCCATCCGGGCGGCCCAGCCGGCCTGCCAATGGCCGTCTTCCGAGCCTGCATAGCCGGGGAGGATGAGGATGTCGCAATCGGCGAGCTTCATTCCGCCCCGATAGCGGCTCGCTCGCGCGGCGTCGAGACGGATGAGGGCAATTCGGCAAGCATAGCCGCGCCGAGCGAGGTGCCTCTGGGCTGCGACAGGCGGCGGCCATCATTTTCATCGAGCGCCCGCGCGGATCGCAGTTTCCCGCGTTAGCCGAGAGTCGCGCGCTCAGGCGGCTCAGGAGAATGGACATGACGAAGCTCTTCATCGCCAATATCCGCGCAGCCAACGGCTTTCGCCCGCTGGTCACGGTCCGGGCTGCCGCCGAGGGTGAGGCCAAAGTCTTTCTCGCCGCGGCCTATCCCGACGACGAGATCGTCGATGTGGTCGAGCCGAGCGACTGGGTCAGCGATGCCGATACCGGGTCCGCGCCCGGCGATATCCGAGAGCATGCCGGCGTCGAATGGCAGGCCCCGTGAAGTCCGGAAGAAACGAGGGAGCGGTGGCTTCCCCTCGAGGCCGGTGTAGCTTTCGTCGGGCAGGCACGAACGATCAGGGCCGTCTCAAACCATAGGCCAGCGCCGACACGGCGATGAGGAAGAGCGTCCAGAAATGGACCAGGCCGAGGCCGCTCCTCACCGTGAACCGCTCGTTACAACCGGTCGTGTTCATCGCGCATCCCAGGGGGACGAGGTAGACGAACCAGAAGACCGTCGCCACGAGCAGGACAAGGCCGAAGATCAGCGCGGTGATCCGCATCCTGGCCCTCCTCCCGCACACGGACGCCCAGCGGCATCGGGGTGCCGCGCGATATCGAAAGGGTCAATCTCGGCGCGAGCGGAGGCCGTCACGTCTTATGGGCCTTCCCGCAAGGCATCGACGGCGTGACCGGCGAGGTTGGCTCCCAGCAGCCGCTCGGCGTCGAGGCCCCCCAGCGGCCGAAGGTGTCCGGGCAGATCGGCGATGTCGCGCTGCCGCCGGAGCGCGGCCTCCCTCGCCATTGCCAGGGTGACGGCCTCGAACCGGACCGGATCGCCCGGCCGGCTTTGGGCGAGGCGGCGCAGATCGGCCGAGATCACCGTGGCGATCTTCGGGTAGCCGCCCGTGGTCTGCCGATCCGCCATCAGCACAATGGGCAGGCCGTTGCCCGGCACCTGGATCGAGCCCATGACGGTGGCGTCCGAGACGATGTTGTACCCGCCCGCGCCATGGGCGATGGCGGGGCCGTCGAGCTGGTATCCCATCCGGTCGGCGCGGTGCGACACGGTGAAGGTCGCGCCCAGCAGCGTGTCGATCCCGCCTTGCGGGAAGCGTTCGGCCTGGGGGCCGAGCATGACGCGGATCGGCGCGTCGCGGTCGAGGGGAACGGCATCGATGGTCCGGTCGCCCGGTGCGGTGCTCTCCCTCGCGGTGAAGGTCAGATGGTCGCCCGCTTGGAAGAGCCGACCGCCGACGCTCCCGATACCGGCGCGGAGATGGAGCGAGACGCTGCCGAGCACAGCGTCCGCTTCGAACCCGCCGGCCACGGCGAGGTAGACGAACGCTCCCTCACGCGGCGGGTCCACGGTAAGTTCGGCGCCTTGCGCCAGGGTCGCGGTGCGGTGGCCGGCAACGGGTGCGCCGTCGATACGCAGCGTACAGGGCGCGCCGGCGCAGGCGAACCATCCCTGTCCCGCCTCCACGACGAAGCGGCCGCCGCCGAGGCCGAGTTCGAGGACCGGTGTGTCAGGGGCATTGCCCACCAGCGCGTTGGCGCTCGCCATGGCGAGGCGGTCCATCGCGCCGGAGCCGGAGAGGCCGTAGCGCTGGTAGCCCTGCCGCCCGCCATCCTGGAGGCTGAGCGCGCCGTGGCATCTCTTGATAACGAGACGCCCGGTCACGGCGCGGTCTCGCAGTCGACGATGCGCTCCCCGGCGCGCGCGGCCCGGTCGAGTTCGTCCCAGCGGTCCGGCTCGATGGGGAGGAAGCGGATGGCATCGCCGGGTTCGAATAGGAAGACCGGGTCGCGGCCCGGCAAAAACGAGCGCACGGGGGTCCGCCCGAGGAGGTGCCATCCGCTGGGTGCCGCGATGCTCGCCACCAGGGCCTGAACGCCGCCGATGGAGATGGTGCCGGCCGGTGTCACCGGCCTCGGACTCTCCCGGCGTGACAAAGCGAGGCTTGGGTCGAGACCCGACAGATAAGCATAGCCCGGCAGGAAGCCGTTCATGGCCACGCGATATTCGGGTGCCGCATGCCGGGAGACGACCTCGTCGGCGCTCAACCCGTGATGGGTGGCGACATCGGCGAGATCGATGCCGAACGCACCGCCATAGACCACGGGAATGCGCCAGAGCCGGTGCGGTGTCGTCTCGGCGGGGACCGTACCGACCAGGGCGAGAAGCGCGGATTCGATGTCGCCGGGCTCGACCGCGCACGGATCGAGGTGGACGGTGAGCGACCTGTAGGTGGGAACGGTCTCGATGAGTCCCGGTATGCCGGCTTTCCGCACGGCGCGGTCGAGGGCCAGGACCAGCGCGTTGGCGTCGGGGTCGATCCGCTCACCGAACTCGACGGTGATCGCGGTATCGCCGCACCAGAGCAGGCGGGGCCGAGGGGCTGCCACAGGAGGCCTCACTCATCGAATCGTCCGAAGGGTGGGGAGGATCGCATGCCGGGTTCGGACGCCGATCGCAGTCCCAACACGAAGGGGCGGCGCTGTCGAGCGCCGCCCCTGCTTCATCCTGTAACCCGCTGGGGAAACCCGTTCTCAGTGCTGGCGCACCGGCTGCACGTCGGGCTTCCGGAACGGCTCGGATCCGCCCTGGGTCGCCGCGTTCAGGTTCTCGGGGTCGAGGGCGCTTTCCACGAACTCGCGCCCGCGGTCGGCGAAGTCGCGGGCGTAGCGGATGCCCTGGTCCTTCACCTCGTCGGCCCACGGCCCCACCGTTTCGTCCTCGCGGCGCGTCCTGGGAAGGAGCGCGCCGAGGAGCAGACCCGCCGCGAGGCCGACGACGCCCACAAGGAGCGGGTTCTCGGTGACGAACTGCTCGACATTGGTCTTGCCCCGGTCGAGGCGCTGGCTGCCGCGCTCGGCGAATTCGCCGATGCTGCGGCGGGTGGACCGGTGAGTGTCCGTCGCCCAGTCGCGCGCGTCGTCATAGGTCTCCGACGCGCGGTCGATCAGCGCTTCCGCCTTGTCCTTCACCGTGTCCCGCGCCTCGAGTGCCGCCGCCTTGGCGCGGTCGGCATAGCCCTCGGCTTTGGCCTGGGCATCGTCGGCGAGGTCGCCGGCCTGGTCGCGGATGCTGCCCGCCGTCGCCCGCGTCTCAGTGCGGGCCCGGTCGGAGATGTCGTGGAGCGAACGGCTGGTCTCGTCACCGTGGGGAACGCTGGCGGCGCCATGGGGAAGGCCGGCGGCGAGGGCGATGTCGTCGGGAAGGGAGCTCTTGGGCTCGCCCGGTATGCTGCTGTGGCTCATGGAAACGGCTCCTGTCGGATGGGAGATGGAGCGGCGATGCCGCTGCCGGGTCGGTCAGGTTTCGATCGGCCTTTGCAGGCCTAAATCTGTGTTTCCTCCGCCAGTTCCTTCACGGGCTGGCGGGTCGGCTGGTCGGGGTCGTAGGCCTTGGCGGCTGTGACCGGTGTCACCGGCAGCGCACCGTTGGGATCGATGACGGAACGCTTGGTCAGCGTCTGCCGATCCTTTCCGGTGCGATGCAGTAGCCAGCCGATGCCGGCTGCGATGAGCAGGACCGGAACGGGATTGCGGCGGATCGCGTCGAGGGCGCCGTCATAGGCTCCGCTCAACGGTGTCCGGCGGACATTGCCCAGCATGTCGTCGACGATGCTGGGGACGGAGAGCCTGTCCTGGATGCGATCGATGGTCTGGTCGAGGCGGGCACGGCTCGCCTCGATGTCCTTTTCGAGGTCGTTCAACGATTCACTCATCCCGATACCCTTTCCGACAATGCGCGCGCGTCCTGGCGCATCTGCCGTGTCGTGCGGGTCGGCGCCAGGGTGGAGAGGGACATGGCGTTCCGTCCGATCAGGGCGAAGACAATGGCGACCACCAAAAGCACGCCGCCGACGATGAGGGCGGACAACGCTTCCGAATGCACCACCGTGGCGAGCCACTTCACCAGGGCGTCCACCAGGACGAACAGGGCGACGACCCCGAACACGCCCGCGCCGACCATCAGCGCGAGGCCGATGAACAGCGTGCGGACGTTGCTCGTCATCTCGGTGCGGAAGAGCGCCATCTCCTTGCGCGCAAGTTCGCTGGTCTCGCGCAGGGCATCGCCGACGAGGCTTTGGATGCTGGATTGAGGGGCGTTCGACATGGCGTCCCGCCTAGCTGCGGAACGAGTCGCGGGCATCGCGGTCAGGCGCGATGCTCGACGACTTGATGAAGCGCGAGACGACGAAGCCGGTCACGAAGGTCGCGACGGCGACTGCGACGGGAGCGCGGCGGGCGAAGGCCTCCGCCTCGTCGTAGAACTCGGCGAAGCTGCGGTTCTCGATGGAGGAACCGAGCTGCTCGAGACCCTCGGCGGCGCTGTCGAAGAAGGCCTTGATGTTCGGCTGCTCCTCGAAAGACTTGCTCGAATCCCGCAAGCCCTGGGCGATATCGTTCACCGACTGGGCGGCGTCGCCCTTGCGGCGGTCGGCATAGTCGGTGGCCTGGGCCCGTGCGGCGGCGACGAAGCCCCGGCCGCGCTCGACGGCCACGTCGGCGATGCCCTCGACGTCGCCGCGAAGAGCCTTCCAGTCTCCGGTCGGGTTCGTGTCGATCCCGGGAGCGTTCGCGGCAGATGCCGGGCCAGTCGGTTGATTTGCGTTCACGGGCATACTCCTCGATCGCTTTTGGGCGATGTCACATGTGGCTCTTCAACAACATGGAAACAGACGCGGTTCCGCAAGGAATGCGCATCGTCGAACGCGGGACGACGGACCGGCCGCGACACCCCCGTCGATGCGCGCCGGGCCGCGTTCGCCTCCGTCCGTTCGACGTCGCAGATCCGATGGTGAACCGGCATCGTCGGGCGGGGGCGGATCGGCTGATCCACTACGGAACCGACATTCGCCTCTGCCTGGCCTGGCCGCGGGCGGCGCGGTCGGCTAGGTTGGTCGACGGATTATCACCATACGTAGCCGTATCCGACGGATCACCGCCGGGTTATGCGCGTTGACTGTCGGAATCATCCTGTCCGGTGCGCCTAGGGTGCGCCGCACGCTGAGGACCGGAGCCCGCTGAGTGGCACGCCTTGTCATCGTATCGAACCGTGTGGCCATCCCTGAGGACAGCGGGAAGTCCGTTGCCGCGGGAGGCTTGGCGGTCGCCGTCAAGGAGGCCTTCACGTCCTATGAGGGTCTGTGGTTCGGATGGAGCGGCAAAGTCGTCGAGGATCCGTCCGAGGAGCCCGAGCTTATCGATCGCGGCCGTGTGCAATACGCCGTGGTCGATCTTTCGCCTCAGGACCACCGGGAATATTACAGCGGGTTCGCCAACCGCGCCCTCTGGCCGATCATGCATTACCGGCTCGGCCTGGGTGCGTTTTCCCGCTCCGATTATGCCGGCTACCAGCGCGTCAACCGCATCTTCGCGCGGGCGCTCGCCAAGCTGATCGAGCCCGACGACATCATCTGGGTCCACGATTATCATCTTCTGCCGCTCGCCTCGGAGCTGCGCGGCCTCGGCATCGCCAACCCCATCGGCTATTTCCACCACATCCCCTGGCCGGCCGCAGACGTGTTCAACACGCTTCCCGCCAGCAACGATCTCCTGCGCGGCATCGCCGATTACGACCTGATCGGGCTCCAGACCGACCCGGACGTCCACAATCTCTCGCGCAACCTCATCGACGAGTTGCGGGCCATCCCCCTCGGCGGCGGCTCGCTGATGGTCGACGGGCGTCGCACCCGCATCCGCAGCTTCCCCATCGGCATCGATGTCGCCGGGTTCAAGGAGGCGGCGGAGAATGCCGGTGCGAACAAGACCGTCCGTGAGACCATGGCGGGCCTGCGCACCCGCAAGCTCCTCATCGGCGTCGACAGGCTCGACTATTCCAAGGGCGTGCCCGAGCGCATGGAGGCGGTGGACCGCTTCTTCGCCTCGAACCCCGACCAGCGGGGCAATGTCGTCTACCTCCAGATCACGCCGAAATCCCGCACCGAGGTTCCCGAATACGAGGAGCTCAGCCGCGAGGTGAACGAGACCGTCGGTGAGATCAACGGCGCGCTCGGCGAGCCGAACTGGACCCCGATCCAGTACGTGACGAAGGCCTATCCGCGCCCCGTCTTGGCGGGCCTCTATCGCGCCGCCCGCGTCGGCCTCGTGACGCCCATGCGCGACGGCATGAACCTGGTCGCCAAAGAATACATCGTCGCCCAGACGGCGGAGGATCCGGGCGTCCTCGTCCTGTCGAAATTCGCCGGCGCGTCCCGGCAGCTGCCCGAGGCGCTTCTGGTCAATCCCTACGACCGGTTCGAGGTCGCGGAAGCGATCCGCACGGCGCTCTACATGCCGCGCGGCGAGCGGATCGAGCGCTGGAAGCCCATGGTCGACCGCATGACGCGCGAAGACGTGGATTGGTGGGCGCGAAACTTCCTGACGGACCTGGAGAATTTCCGGACCGTGGAGCGTGAGCCGCCGCGCGCTGCCGCGGCTGCCGAGTAGCGGTTTCCTCCCCTTCGGTACAACAGGGTGGGCCTCATCGTCTCTCCCTCGGCATCGTGTCGGGATCGGCGCCGGGCGGGATGCCGGGGTATCGTTCTTGCGTAGCCCCGTTCCCAATTCCGGCTCGCGTTCGGCGAGCCGATGCACCTGCGAAAGACATCTATGATCGGTATCGACGATGGCGTGCCCGGTCCTCTCGGGGCGCATTTCGACGGCCGCGGTGTCAATTTCGCGCTGTTCTCGGAGAACGCCACCGGCGTGGACCTGTGCCTGTTTGAGCCGGGCGAGCGCCATGAAAGCCGTGTCGTCCCGCTGCCCTGCCGCACCGACGACGTCTGGCACGGCCACCTGCGCGGCGTGTATCCCGGCCAGCTCTACGGCTACCGGGTCCATGGACCGTGGGAGCCCGCCAACGGGCATCGCTTCAACCCGGCCAAGCTGGTGCTCGATCCCTATGCGCGGGAAATCCAGGGCCGCATCCGCTGGCACGATTCCCTCTACGGACACCGGCGCGGCCTCCAGCGGGAGGACCAGATCGACCGTCGCGACAGCGCCACCTTCATGCCGCGCGGGGTGGTGACGGCGCCCGACCTGCCGGATCTCGCACTCGACCCCATCCGCCGGCCCCTGGGTCAGACGGTGATCTACGAAGCCCACGTGAAAGCGCTGACGCAGCGTCATCCGGCAATCCCCGAGGCGGAGCGCGGCACCTACGCCGCCCTGGCCCATCCGGCGATCATCGAGCACCTGCTGAAGCTGGGCGTCACGGCGATCGAACTCCTCCCGATCCAGGCCTTCGCCGACGACCGGTTCCTGGTGGAGAAGGGGCTCGTCAATTTCTGGGGCTACTCGCCGCTGGGCTATTTCGCGCCGGAGCCGCGCTATCTCGGGGCGGCCGGGATCGGCGGCCTCAAGGCGGCGATCCGCGAACTCGCCGCCGCCGGGATCGAGGTGATCCTCGACGTCGTCTACAACCATACCTGCGAGGCCAACCATACCGGACCGACCCTGTCGTTCCGGGGCATCGACAATGCCAGCTACTACAAGCTCAACCCGGAGAACCGGCGGCAGGAGATCGACTGCACCGGGTGCGGCAACACCCTCGACCTCGACCATCCGAGAGTGATGCAGCTCGTCCTCGATTCCCTGCGGCACTGGGTGACCGCCTATGGCGTCGCGGGATTCCGCTTCGACCTCGCCACCAGCCTCGGCCGCACGCCGCACGATTTCACCGCCAAAGCCGCCTTCTTCCAGGCCATCGCCCAGGATCCGATCCTCTCCCGCGCCAAGATGATCGCGGAGCCGTGGGATATCGGCATGGGCGGCTACCAGCTCGGCGCCTATCCGCGCGGCTGGGCCGAGTGGAACGACCAGTTCCGGGACAGCGTGCGCGGCTTCTGGCGCGGCGACCACGGCATCCTGCCGAAGCTCACGCAGGTCCTATCGGGCTCGCGGGAGATCTTCGCCGGCTCCGGCCGGTCGCCGCTCGCCAGCATCAACTACGTGGCGAGCCACGACGGCTACACCCTGGCCGATGTCGTGGCCTACGAGGAGAAGCACAACCACGCCAACGGCGAGGACAATCGCGACGGCCACGGCCACAACCTCTCGCGCAATTACGGCGTCGAGGGCCCCACCGACGATCCGGCGATCCTGAGTCTGCGGGCGCGGCAGAAGCGCAACCTCATGGCGACGACCTTTCTGGCCCAGGGCGTGCCGATGCTCCTTGCCGGGGACGAGCGGTCACGCAGCCAGAACGGCAACAACAACGCCTATGCCCAGGACAACGCGGTCAACTGGCTCGATTGGGAGACTGATCCCGATCCCGGACTCACGGCCTTCGTCGCCAACCTCACGGCCTTGCGCCGCGAGCAGCCGGCCCTGCGCCGCCTGACCTTCCTCACCGGCGCCATCATCGGGGAGGGACCGCTGCGCGACGTCCACTGGCTCTCGCCCTGCGGCGCGGAGATGGACGACGAGGCTTGGGGCGACGGTCACCGGCAGGCCTTCGGTATGCAGATCGGCAACGACCTGCCGAGCGCGGACCGCCTGCTTATCCTCATCAACGCCGCCGACGAGGCGATCGATTTCACCCTGGCCCCGGTCATCGGCGGGCCGTGGATGGTCGTCTTCGACACCACCCGGCCGACCGGCATGGTCCAGGCCGGACAGGCGCTGTTTCCCCCCAACGCGCGCCTGCGCCTCGATCCCCGTTCGCTCTACGTCCTGCGCGCACGACAGGCAGCGTCCTACGAGATCTGAGGGGCGAAGCGGCCGGTTCGGACGCCCGCGCCCCGATCAGCGCTCCTCCACGCCGCGCCATGCCGGACGACGATCGGTCTCCGCCAGCGTGTCGCGCGATGGGCTCGCGATGGCCCCCGCCACCTTCTGGACTAAAGCGTCGGCACCCTGGCGCAACGCCTTTTCGCGGACATCGCTCGGCAGGGCGTCCCAGGCGAGAGAGGCGGTGTTCTCCACGGTCGGCGCCGTCAGGGGCGCCGCGAGCCCCGGATCGTCGCGATGGGCGGCGAGGTAGGAGAGGATGCCGATCGCCAGGCAGGCGCGAATGAGGAACGACATGGAAGTCCCAGGTTGGTTCGGTGCCGGCCGTGAGCGGCCCGTTGTGACCGAGCCTCGGCGCAGAACGTAAAGCGCCTCTCACGCACGCCCTGAAATCGAGAACCATGGTGAACACGGCTTTGCCGCCACCCTCGAGCGAACCGGCATGTCGTGCCAGGCCCTGTGGATAGCGGGCGATGTGCCCCGAAAGGGGTCGTCCACCGAATAGGCGTGGTTACGGACCGGAAAGCATCCGCGAACAATCGGTCGGGTCTGCGCAACACTCGCTTAAGTCCGGTCTGCGAGGTTTGGCCTCAGTCGAGTTCAAGTCGAACCCGAGTCAAAGTCCAGCAAGGGGCGACGAAGCGGCCGGTATGGCACTTCGCGCTGTGCGTGTGCGTATTGCGTATCTACAGCGGCCTGGCTTCCATGATCGATCTCCGGCTCGCCGGGCTCGTCCACGAGTCGGTGGTCGAAGACGAGGCCGTGCGGTTCCGGCACGAGCGGTTCCTGGTGTCGCGCCTCGCGACCGGGATCGTGATGATGGCCGCCCTGCCGCCTTATCTGCTCTGGCGGGGCGTCCCCACCGGCCTCGAAGTCCTCGCCATCGCCAGCCTGATGCTGCCGGTCTTCGCCGCCGTGTTCCTGTCGCGGACGGGGATCCTGTGGGTCGCCCATGCCATCTCGTCGGCGGGGCTCACCGGCCTCGTGGTCTGCCTCGCCCTCATGTCGGGCGGCGTGAACTCCGCCGCCGCGATCTGGCTCGTGGCGATCCCGTTGGAGGCGGTCGTGTCCGGTTCGCGCCGGGCGACGCTGGCCGCCGCCATCGTCGCGATGATCGGCGCCCTGGTCGTGGCGTTCCTGCCGCACGGCGCCATCTCGCTGCCTCTCCTCGACCTGTCCCGGTCCCTGGCGATGCCGGTCTTCGCCATCACCGCCATCGGTCACGTGGCCGCCCAGGCCATGGAGCATCTGCGCCACGAGGGCCGCTGGCTCGCCCGGATGCGCGACAACGAGATGCGCGACCGCATGCTGCTCTCGGCCATCGACGACCTCGTCACCTGGCACGACCGGAACGGTCGCGTCATCGAAGCCAGCGCCTCCTCGTCGCGTTTCGTCGGCATCGAGTCCGTTCGCCTGCGCGGGCACGGGCTCCTCGACCGGGTCCATGTGGGGGACCGTCCGGCCCTTCTGCAGACGATCAGCGATGTGGCCGCCAGCGGCATGCCGGCCACCGTCCAGTTCCGCCTGCATCTCGACCCGGCGGCCCTGCGCGCCGAAGGCGAGCCGCGGGTGATCTTCGCCGAGATGCGGGCCCACCGCATCGCCGGCACCCAGTCGGGGGTCGAGGGCTCGAGTGTGGTCGCCGTGACCCGCGACGTCAGCGAGCATCGTCGCCACGCGGAGGAGCTGGAGCACGCCCGCGCCGAGGCCGAACGCGCCGACGACCTGAAGAGCCGCTTCCTCGCCACTGTCAGCCACGAGCTGCGCACGCCGCTCAACGCCATCATCGGCTTCTCGGAAGTCCTCGCCGGCCAGGGCTCCATGACCCTCGGTCCCGAGCGGAGCCGCGAATATGCCGAGATCATCGGTAGCTCCGGGCGCCATCTCCTCGACGTGGTCAACGCGCTCCTCGACATGTCGCGGATCCAGAGTGGCAATTTCGATTACGTTCCCGAGACGATGAATGTCGGCTCCCTGGTGCGGACCTGCTGCGACCTGATGCAGCTGCGAGCCGATCAGGGTGGGATCACCCTGGTGCGCGGCACCGACGCTGCGGGCATCGAGATCACCGCGGATGCACGCGCCTGCCGCCAGGTGCTCATCAACCTCCTCTCCAACGCGGTGAAGTTCACCGCGCCGGGCGGGCGTGTCGAGGTCTCCGTGCGGCGAAGCGCGTCGCATCTCGACATCGTGGTGGCGGATACGGGGATCGGCATCGGCGCCGACGACCTGCCCCGCATCGGCGCCCCGTTCTTCCAGGCCGGCGGCGGATACGACCGGACGCATGAGGGAACCGGACTCGGTCTCTCGGTGGTGCAGGGGCTGGTCGGCCTCCATGGCGGCAGCATCTCCATCGAGAGCGCCGAGCGCCAGGGCACCAGCGTGACCGTGACGCTGCCCATCGATTGCCGGCGCGGGTCCAGCACCGCTCCCCCGGCCCCGATCCGCACGGGCATTCGCCGCTCGGCGCCCCTGCCGGTCACGGAGGGGATCGTGGTCCCGGTACGCCGTCCCATGGGTCTGTTCGACCCCGCGCCCGAGGCGGTGAGAGAACGCTACATTCCGATGCAGCGCGCGGGATGAGCACCTTATCCAACCACCGCACCACGACGCGCACCTCGTCCCGGCTTCGACGGCCCGGACGCGGTGCGCGCGGCCCGTACCGGCGCGGCGTTTCGCCGGGGCAGGTCTTCCGTTGTCGGCTCGACTCGCCGGGCCGTCTTCCGCGTTCGAGAGGATAGACCATGCGCGAACCGCTGCCGAAGCGCGACCAGCGCGAGATCGTCGTTCCCACCAGGGTCGCTCAGACCGCCGCCCCGCGCCGGAAACCCGCCGCCCCCGGCCGCCGGCCCGCCTTCGGCTGGTTGCGCGGCGTGGCGTCGGCCATCGGCAGTTTCGGCCGGCTCTGCCTGCGCAGGCCGGGGGAAGTCCTCGGTTCGGTGGTGGCCATCGGCGCGGTGGCGGCCGTGGCCATGAATGCGCTGGGCTATCAGGGGGGACGCCACCCGGCGCCGCTCTTCCCCACCCTCGCCAAAGGCACCGCCGCCGCCAAGCCCACGGCCGGCCCGTCGCCCGAGCCGGTCAAGGTCGCGGAGGCCCCGCCGCGCAGGATCGAGGTGCCCAAGGCCGAGACCGCTCCCGAGCCCAAAGCCGCCCCCGAACCGAAGGCCGCACCGGCCATCGGGGCGGCGAGACCCGCCTCCAAGCCGGCATCCGCGGCGCCCTCCACCAAGCGCGACGTCATCGCCGACATCATCAAGGCCGGGGAGACCACCGCTTCGGTGACGCCGAAATCCGATCAGGCCGTGGCGCAGGCGCAGCGGGCGCTGGTGAAACTCGGATACGGACCGCTCGTCGCCGACGGCGTCCTCGGCCCCGGCACACGGGCGGCCATCGAGAAGTTCGAGCGCGACCGCAAGCTGCCGGTCAAGGGCGTCGCCGCCGGTCGCACCTTGCGTGAACTCGCCTCGCGCTCCGGTTCGACCAAGGGGTAGGGCAAGGAATCCGGCATTTGGGACCCGCTCCCGGTCACCGTGAGTCTACTGGACTTACTCATCTGCCGGACAGCTGTGCACCTATGCCGTAGCGTTCGACGTGAAGCGCGACGGGCTCCCTCTCCTGGAAGGAGAGGGCTGGGGTGAGGTGTAGTCCACCTCCGGAAAGCTCACTCACCTCACCCTGTCCCTCTCCTCACAGGCAGGGCTATCGCATATGGCACCACGCCGTCATTCCGGGTCGCCATAGGCGAGCCCGGAATCCAGAGCCGCCGACGGTGCAAAGTCCTGCACCGCCTGTGTTTCTGGATCCCGGGCTCCGCTACGCGGCCCCGGGATGACGGGGTGCTGCGATTCGATTTTCGACGAGCAAATCGGCATATGCGATCGCCCTGCCTCTCAGGAGAGGGGACTCGTGCTGCCCGTGAGATGTGTGAAAGCCGTAGCTCCGCGAGGGGTGGTGTTCCCGTTGGTCCGCCTCGACGCGCAGAACCCCGATTGCGCCTCCAAAAATCCGGTTTTCCGACGGGCGAGACCGTCATTTCCGCAGCGGCACGCCCTTCGTGGTGAAGCGCGGCGCGCCGGGATGGCGCATGGGGCGCGGCTGGCCCCCCGGCTTACCCGAGCCCGTTCCCGGCGGCTGCGAGAACGGAATGAGCTGGTCCGGCCTCGGCCCGATGAGGTCCGCCCGGCCCATGGCCCGCAGCGCATCGCGCAACAGGGGCCAGTTCTCCGGATCGTGGTAGCGCAGGAACGCCTTGTGCAGCCGGCGCTGCCTCATCCCCTTGATCGCGTCGACCGGCTCGCTGCCGCCGCGCCGCACGCCCTGCAGCGGGTTGATCTCGGTGTGATACATGGTCGTGGCCGTCGCCATGGGCGAGGGCAGGAACGTTTGGACCTGATCGGCGCGATAATCGTTCTTCTTGAGCCAGACGGCGAGGTTCATCATGTCCTCGTCGGTCGTGCCTGGATGCGCCGCGATGAAATACGGGATCAGATAGTATTTCTTGCCGGCTTTCTTGGCGGCGGCGTCGAACATCTCCTTGAAGCGGTCGTAGGTGCCTATCCCTGGCTTCATCATCAGGTCGAGGGGGCCGCGCTCGGTGTGCTCGGGCGCGATCTTGAGACGGCCACCGACGTGATGGGTCACGAGCTCCTCGACGTATTCCGGGCTTCGCACCGCTAGATCGTAGCGCACGCCGGAGGCGACCATCACCTTCTTGACGCCCTCCACCTCGCGGACCTTGCGATAGAGCCGGATCAGGTCGTCATGTGAGGTGTTCAGGTTCGGGCAGATGTCGGGGAAGACGCAGGACGGCAGGCGGCACGCCGCCTCGATCTTCGGGTCCTTGCACGCCATCCGGTACATGTTGGCCGTCGGCCCGCCCACGTCGGAGATCACGCCCGTAAAACCCGGTGTCTTGTCGCGGATCAGCTCGATCTCGCGCAGGATCGAGCCCTCCGAACGGTTCTGGATGACGCGGCCCTCGTGCTCGGTGATGGAGCAGAAGGTGCAGCCGCCAAAGCAGCCGCGCATGATCGTCACCGAGAACTTGATCATGTCCCAGGCGGGGATTTTCGCGTCTCCGTAGGAGGGATGGGGCGCGCGGGCGTAGGGCAGGTCGTAGACCGCATCCATCTCCTCGCTGGAGAGCGGGATCGGCGGCGGGTTCAGCCACAGGTCGCGGTCGCCGTGGCGCTGGACGAGGGGGCGGGCGTTGCCGGGATTGGCCTCCCGGTGCAGCACCCGCGAGGCGCGGGCATAGGCCTCCTTGTCGTCCTTGACCTCGTCGTAGGCGGGGAGCCGGATCACGGTCTCGCCGGGGCGGCGCATGGCGGCCTCGTCGGCCGAATCGAGATCGTCGGCGGGCAGCTCCGTGTAATGCTCGGGCACGCGGCGGAACAGGGCGACGCCCCGGACGGAGTCGAGCTCGTGCGGCGCTGCGCCGGCTGCGAGGCGGTTCGCCACCTCGACCACGGCGCGCTCGGCATTGCCGTAGAGGAGCAGGTCCGCCTTCGCGTCCGCCAGGATCGAGCGGCGCACCTTGTCGGACCAGTAATCATAATGGGCGATGCGGCGCAGGGACGCCTCGATGCCGCCGAGGACGATCGGCACGTCCTTGTAGGCCTCGCGGCAGCGCTGCGTGTAGACGATGGTGCACCGGTCCGGGCGCGCGCCGCCTTGTCCACCCGCCGTGTAGGCGTCGTCGCTTCGCAGCCGCCGGTCCGCCGTATAGCGGTTCACCATCGAATCGAGATTGCCGCCGGTGACGCCGAAGAACACATTCGGCCGGCCGAGCGCCTTGAACGGCTCCGCCGATTGCCAATCGGGCTGGGCGATGATGCCGACCCGGAACCCTTGCGATTCGAGCAGCCGGCCGATGATCGCCATGCCGAAGCTCGGATGATCGACATAGGCGTCCCCCGTCACCAGGACGATGTCGCAGGCATCCCACCCGAGCGCGTCCATTTCGGCGCGGCTCATGGGCAGGAACGGTGCCGCCTTCCCGTAAAGCGGCAGCTTGCAGGCGATGGGAGCCGGTGAGCGACTCGCGGAAACTTGGAGGTCCATGGGCTGTGCATAGACCGCCGAAGCTCAGAGCTCAACGAAGAGCGACGGGGCCGGGCGCCATGTCGAACACGTCCGTCGTCTCGCCACCCGCCACGACGAGCCGACTCGCAGCGATGCCTCCGCCCTCGCGATCGCCGCGGTCATCGCCGTTCGGTGCCGATCGAATCGAACACCCGATCTACTGACGCGAAGCTTTTCCCAATCATCGCATCTTAACCCATTTGATGTTGACAATGCATCGGTCACGCAGGGATCGGCATCCGCGGTATGACGCGACACGAAAAGGTGGGATCGATCGGCGGCCTTGCACTGCCGATCCTGCCGGCACCTGAATTCTCGGAATGCTGCCGGATCGCGCGAGCCCTCTTCCATGCATCGGCCGCGTCCGTGTGTCTTCGTGGCGAGTCCCGGACCTGGACGGATCTTGGTTCCGACGCCGGCCCCCGTCTGAGGAATGCGGCCGAGATGATCGATGGCAGGCCCGATTGGGACTGGCCCGCGCTCTGGTGCGGCGATACGCGAACCGACCCGGCCTACACCGGATGGCTGCCGGCCGGGAGCGCCGATGTCGCCTTTTTTGCGAGCGCTCCGTTCGGTCCGGATCAGGTCGGCCGGCTGTCCGTGCTGGATGTCCGTCCGCAAGCCGGTTCGGCCGAAAAGATCAGGCTCCTCACCGACCTCGCCGCCATGGCCGGGCAAATCTACGATCTGGCCCGTGCCGTACGCGGGGCCACGGAGCGGGAGGCGGAGTTTCGTCACCTCGCGGAAATGTCCACCGATACGATCATTCGCGGCAATCTCGACGGTGTCCGCCTCTACGTCTCACCCTCCATCCGGACGCTGCTCGGATACGAGCCGGAGGAGCTCGTGGGACGCAAGGCGATCGACATCGCCCATCCGGACGACATTCCGAACTTCGGGCGGTTCATGCAGAGCGTGCGCAACGGTCATATCGACGTCGCCGTGATCGAACTGCGTCTCCAGCACAAGAACGGCGGGTGGGTCTGGATGGAAGCCTCCCTACGCCTGAGCCGCGATCCCGATTCGCAGGCGCCGAACGGCTACGTCGTCTCGGTCCGCGACGTCGGGCGGCGCAAGCTGCTGGAAGAGCGGTTGGAACAGCTTGCGTCCTTCGATCCTCTCACGGGCCTGCCCAATCGCTCGCAATTCAGCCAACGCCTTCAAGCCGCGCTCGACCATTCGAGCCGCACCGGCGAGAGTGTCGCGCTCTTCTACATGGACCTCGACAACTTTAAAGGCATTAACGACACGATGGGTCATGCGGCCGGCGACAGCGTTCTGGCGGTCTGTGCAGCCCGCCTGCGCGCCGAGTTGAGGCAAGGCGATTTCGTTGCCCGCCTCGGAGGTGACGAGTTCACGGCCATCCTGACCGCCAGGGAAGCGGAACTTCCCGAATTGGCCCAGCGCCTCGTATCCGCGGTCGGCGTACCGATCCCATATGGCGGCCGGGAGCTCTGTGTCGGACTGAGCGTCGGCATCGCCTGCGCGCCGCGCGATGGTACATCTCCAGACGTCCTGCTGTCCGCGGCCGATCGGGCGCTCTATCGTGCCAAAGCCGCCGGCCGGAACACCTTTCGGTTCTGAGCGCCTTCTCTGCCGGCCCTCTTTCAGGCCAATGCCCGCGCCACGCCTTCGGTGCTATAGGCGGGCCATGCCTCGCCTGCGCTCCGATTTCTGGGTCTCCGCCCATCTCCGCCGCCTTGCCGTCGAGGGGATCGACGCGGTGCAGCGCCGGCGCGGCGCGCCCGAGGCGGGGGCGATCTTCGTGAAGGTCGATCGCCTGGATGGCCGGGCCGATCTCTATGGTCCGGCCCCGCAATCCCTCGTCGATACCGAGGACGGGGCCGATCGCAGCTTCGTCCGGCTGATGAGCGAAGCCTCGCCGCCCGATGTCGAGCTCCGCCTCGGCAAGGAACTGCGCTTCGACGACGATCTCTGGATCATCGAGATCGACGACCGCGCGGGCCGCCACCACCTCGATCTCGCCGAATAGGACGAGGCGAGCCCCGGCGGAGGGTCAGTTCGACGCCGATTGCCTCACGCGGCCGGGAAGGGCGGGGCGGAGCGGCGCACGCTCTGCGGCGGCCGGTGCCATGCGCGGGCGGACCGCATCGGGGGCGGTGTAGGGCTGGTGGGCGGTGCCCCCGTTGAGCCGCTCGGGCAGCGGCTTGTCGAGGACCGCGCTGAGAAGGTCGCGGGCCGCGCCGCTGGGGATGGTGCGGAAGAGTTTCACCAAGTCGTAGACCCGGTCCACCGAACGCGCCACGGTCTCGTTCAGGGTGAGGAAGACATACACCGCCTCCTCCTCATGCAGTCCGGCCGCGCGAAGGGCGAGGGTGAGGAGTTCGTAGCGCTGGCTCGGGTCCGGCGTCGCGCCGAGGAAGTTGCGCTGCAGACCGAGCATCTCGGCGAGGGCCGCGACGAAGCCGGCGACGTCGTTTCTCCCCGAGAAACCGGTAAGGACGGCGCCCGCCTCGCGCGGCACGGGAGGCGACGGCCGGAGGGCCGCGCGCGAGCCCACCGCACGGCCGATCGCCTCGCGCAGCTCCTCGTCGGCGAAGAGAAACAGCGGCGCCAGATCGCCAGGGGCGAGGTCCGGTCGGGCGAGCAGCGCCTGGGCCAGGTCGGGCTTCGTCCGCGCGCGGCCGACGAGGAGGGCGATGGTGGTGCCCTGAAGGGCGAGCTGCCAGTTCTCGGCCAGGGCGAGATCGATGGCGGCCACGTCGCGGGAGGCCATTTCCTCGATGAGGCTGCGGCTCAGATCGGCCCTGCGGGCGATGGCGGCGGCGATGTCGGATCCGTCGGCGAGGGCGGCTTCGATCACGCGGGCCGAGAGGTCCGGCGCCTGCGCGATGATGATGTCCCTGATCTCGCCGCCGCGGGCGGCGAGCGCCGCGAGCACGGATTGCGGGGTCGCGGGGAAGGGCGCCAGCTTGCGCGCCACGATCTCCGCCGTCTCGTCGTCGACGGTGGGGATCAGACCGCCGGCGAGGGATTCGAACGCCTCCACCGTCTTCCGGTCCCGCACCGAGGCGGTGAGGAACAGATCGGTCTGCACCCGGAGGATGACAGGTTTCAGATCGAGGTCACCGAGACGCGACAGTTCGATCAGGCCGGAGAAGTCCGGCGCATCGTCGAGAGATGGGGACATGGCACTTCGTTTACGCAGAACTCGCTGGACACAGCTTTAGCGAGCTTGCGTGAACCGACCTTTAAAGGGCGACGGCGCGGCGCCGCCCTTCTTGCCCCATTGCGGGATCAGCCGACGAGCCGAGCTTTGGTCTCGGCCGTGGTATCGGAGCCCTTCGGCGGCGGAAACACCACCGGTGTCGCGGCGCCCGGCGCCATCGGTCCGGTCGAAGGCGCAGAGGGGGCCGAGGCCATCTTGGCGCCGTTCACGGCCGTGGGTTCCGCAGGCTTCGTCGGCGCGGCCACGGCTGCACTGACCGGGGCGGGCATCTCCGTGCCCTGCACGGCGGGCGCGAGCGCCGGCTGGCTGCGGTCGTCCCGGTCGTCGAGATCGCCGGTCACGTCGTTGCCGGACGGGCCTTCGAGCAGCTCGGTCGGTGCCTTCCAGACGAAGGCGTCGAGATGGCCGGTGACCGGCGAGACCGGCGCCCAGCGCTCCGAGGCGACCCCGTCGGCGATCCACATCGGGTCGCGCGGGGCATGGGCGGCGCGGGCCAGCCATTCGCGCGCCCGGCCGGAGCCGGCGCCGTGCTCGGCTTCCTCGACCTTCGCCATGGCGAGGCAGGCGCGCACCGTCGGGCGGTCTGCCAAGAGAGGCGCCAGGGCCTCGCGGGCCTTGCCGAATTCCTGCGCTTCCAGGGCCGCCTGCGCCAGGGCGAGGCGGGCTTCGGGATGCCAGGTGGAGATCCGGGCCAGGTTTTCCGCACGGGCGAGCCGGTCGCGCACGGAATCGCCGACACGCAGGCCGAGATAGACCTTGGCGAGATCTGGGTGGGGATTGGCGCGCCAGGCCGCCTCGACGATCTTGGCGGCCTTCTTCAGGTCGCCGCGCCGCGCCAGGAGGCGTCCGGCGACGCAGGCGGCGGGGACGAGGTCCGGCGCCAGCTTGACGGCATCGAGGGCGCGCTGCGTCGCCGCCTCGGGCTCGCCCGCCTCGCGGGTCTGGGCGGCGGCGGTGAGGAGCACGGCGCGCTGGCGGCGGGCGAGCCCCTTCTCGATGAGGCCCGAGGAGGCGCGGCGCTCCACCGTCTGGACGGCACCGCTCCAATCGCCGTCGGCGCATTGCGCTTCGAGCATTGCCTCGTTGGCCCAGGTGACGCTGGGGGCGAGGCGTGCGGCCTCGGCGGCATAGGCGCGGGCGGCGACGTCGTCCTCGCGGCGGCGTGCCTCGACGAAGAGACCGCGCAGGCCCAGCACCCGCGTTTCCGGGTCGTTGGCCATGCGCTGGAACGCGTGTTCCGCCGCTTCGCGGTCGCCGGAAATCTGTGCGGCCTGCGCCTTCAGCAGGAGCGCCAGGGGCTCGGCGCCGAGCAGGCGCTCGGCATCGCTGGCGTGCCGCCGTGCCGCGAGCGGGTCGCCCGAGCCGACCGCGACCATGCCGCGCGAGAGGGCGGAGAAGCCCTTGGCCCGGCGCCGCTCCTTGGAGCCGCGGACCAGGGTCTCCGGCAGGGTGATGATGCCCCGCACGATGGCCCAGATGAAGCCGATGACGATGGCGGCGATGAGTACGCCGATCAGGGCGATGGCGAGGCTGGTGGCGAGCTCGTAGCCGTTCCAGACGATGGTGACCGTGCCGGGGCGGTCGGCGATCCACGTCGCCCCGAAGGCGGCGAGGGCGAGAAGGGCTAGGAAGGCGAGGGCGCGCCACATGGGATCACGAACTCCGGAAGGTGGCGTCGGCCGGGGAGGGGACGCGCGTATCGGGAAAGGCGGGCGCGCCGCGCCCACAGATGATGATCGAGGTTCTACCGCCCGGCATGCCGGACGGCCGAACCGGAGGGGCGATCCTCACCGGGCGGCGCCGGTGGAGGGCAGCGCCTTGAACGCATCCGCCAGCAGCGCCTGCGCGGCGTCACCCGCCGCGGCGCGCGAGGCGAGCTTGGTGCCGAACTCGCCGAACTGCGTGCGCACATCCTCGGGCAGGCCGGCGAACGCCTTGGCCGCCTCGGCGATGGCGCCGCGATCCAGGGCGTCCTGCACCTTCGGCACGGCATCCTCGGCCGCGGCCTCGCCGGGGGCGGCGGGAGAGTCGACCTTGCGGACCTGGACGATGGATTCGGCCATGCTCATCAGGCGCTGCTTGATGTCGCCGGTCTCGGCCACCGATTTCGCCTGGGCCGCCTTGCGGATCGCAGCGATCCGCTCCGCGATGGGGCGGAACTCGGCCGCCAGACTCCGCGCCGTCGGGGCGCCCTTGTCGGCGAAGGCCGCGACGGCGGTAAGCCGCGCCGGATCACCCGGCTCGGAACTACGCAGGGCCGCCAGCGCATCGGCATAGGGCGAGCCGGTGTTCAGCGCGCCGACGATGCGGTCCGCCGCCACGACCCGCATGGCGGCCTGGACGGTGGAGGCCTCCGCGCGGGTGGCGACGGCCTTGTCGAGGCCGGCGATCTTCTCGGATTGGGCCTGGAGGAGCCGCTCGACGCCCTTCGCGGCTTCCGCCGCCTGCGTCTTGTTGGCGTCGACCGCCTGCTGGCTCGCCTGCGTCGCCGCCTGGACCGCTTCCGTGGCCGCCTTCACCCGTGCTTCCAGGGTTTGCTGGAGGCTGGCGAGTTTCTGGGTCAGGGCCTCGTCCGCTTCGGAATTCGCCCTTGTCCTCTTCTCGAGGTCACCCTTCAGAGCGGTGACCTGGCTGGCCAGGGCATCGTCTACCGCGGGCTTGGCCGCATTCTCCACCTTGCCCTCGACGGCCTTCAGCCTGTCGTCGAGGCCGGACAGCGCCTGGGGCGAGAGGGCGGTGAGGGCGGCGTTGCCGGACTGGTCGCGGCCGGGCTCCTCCTGAAGGGCGGCCACGCGCTGGTCGAGCCCGTCGAGGCGGGCGACGAGATCCTGCGGCAAGGCCGGAGCAGGGGCGGCCCCATCGGCCGGCGGGCTCGCCGAGACGGCGCCCGCCTTCTGCAACGCGTCCTTGGCGGCCGCATCGGCGGAGCGGATCGCCTCCGGCAACGGCTTCAGGGTGGCCTCGTTGGCGCCGATGCGCCGGTCGAGGGCGGCAAGGGCGTCCTTCGGCGCGAGCGTCGCGATCTTCTGGTCGAGGGCGGCGATGCGCCCGTCGTCGGCGACGCCCAGGGCACCGGACCGCTCGACGGCGAAGAGCAGGCCCGCGCCGATCACGCCGCCGAGGAGCCCCGCCGCCGCCACCGAGCCGAAGCCGGCGCCGCCGCGCTGGTTCGGTCGCGGCCCCGGCCGGGCCGATCTTGGGAGTCGTCGAGCCTGCAGGCTTCGCCTCAGAACCGGCGGGCTTGGCATCCGACGGCGAGGAGGCCTTGTCCGCGCTCGTGGTGAAGGCGCCGGAGCCGGAAGGCTTCGTCGCGCTCGACGCGGAGCCGGTCTTCGTGGCCTCGGTCGGATCGGGGACCCGCTTGGCCTTCAGGTCGATGATCGGCCCATCGGTGAGATCCGCCTTCGACGGCATCGACTGAGCGCCGCTGCCGGATGCGCCGGTCTTCGGCGGGTCGGTTCTCATCGAAGACGGATTCGCGCCCGCAGCGCCCGGAGCGGTGGCTTTGGGCGGCTCGGACTTGAACGGCTCGGACTTGGCGGGCTCGGACTTGAGACCACCGGCCTTGCCGGCGTCGAAGGGCGATGCCGCCGGCTTGGGAGGCTCGGATTTGGCGGCCTCGGTCGGGGGGACGGCCGTCTTCGCGGTCTCAGGCTTCGTGTCACCCGGCTTTCCTTCTAGTGGCTTGCCTTCCGGGGGCTTGCCTTCGGAAGGCTTGGGCGCCGTCGAGACCGGCGGCACGGCGGGCTTCGGTGCATCGGTTCTGGCCGGCTGAGACGGCGACGCGGAAGGCTGCGTCGACGGCTTGGCCGCACCGGGATTGGTCGCACCGGGGGGCGTAACACCGAGAGTCGTGGAGCCGGGATTCGTCGTGACGGGCTTGGCCGCCTCAGGCTTGGCCGCCTCGGGCTTGCCTGGTTCGAGTTTGGGGCCGTTCGGCCCCGTCGGAGTTCCCGGACCTTTTCCGTCGCTGTTGGATGGATTCACGGGCGTCTTGCTCCCTTCCCGACTTGCGTCTGCCGCATGAAGCACCCCCGGCGCGTGTCGCGCTCGGTCTGCCGCCCTGCGGTCACAGCGTATTCGTTCGTCCTAACACCGAGGCCGCGGCCTCGGCGAGACCGCTTGTCGGAAACCTGATGTCAGACCTTCGAGAAGTGACTCCTCGTTGGCCTGTTCCGCGACGAAATGAGGGGCGATCCCGGCCTGAGCCAGGGGAACCGCCACATCCGCCGACAAGCAGTAATGCCTGAGCGCCGCGAAAGCTCCGCCATATCCCGCCTGCCGAGCGAGTTCGCAAGCCGTCGCCGCGCTTCTTCGTGAGTAGTGCAGCACGCCTGTCAGCGTGGAGGGGGGAGCGAGCGCCAGCGCCACGACGGCGGGCAGCGAAGCCACCGGCCGCGCGCCATAGGCAATGTGGGTCGTCACCCGGAAGCCCGCTCCGGCCAGGGATGCCGCCGGTTCCGCCTTGCGGTCCTCCCCCGCCAGATGCAGGAGCGAGGCTCCCGCTGCGACCTCCCGCCCTACGAGGCCGACGAGATCAGCGGCGTTTCCGCCGGCCGTTTTCACCGAGACGAACCCGCTTTCGCGTGCCAAAGCCGCCGTCCGCGCGCCTACGGCGAAGACGGGGACGTGGTGAATCCGCTGCCAGCCGGAGGCCTGCCGAAGCGCGTTCGCGCTGGTGACGAGAAGGCCGTCGAATGGTCCCCCCGGAAGGGGCGCATCGGTCGCCTCGACCACGAGGACCGGCGCCACCAGAGGCTCGTAGCCCAAAGCGGCGAGCCGCCCGGCCGTGCGCGTGGCCCCCGGCTCGGGCCGCGCGATCCATATCCGCATCGCCACCATCGTTCCGGATTCGCCCCTCGCCGCCGCGTTGGCAAGCCGTTTCCACGACAGGGCGTCGACGGCAGGCCTGTTCTGCTTGCCCCGGTCGTCGTTGCCCTCCACCGTCCTGCCCGGCTAGGGTGGGAAACCCTGTCTCCGAACAATCCAAAGCATCGTCATGAACGTCCTCGGCATCGAAACGACCTGCGACGAGACGGCCGCCTCGATCGTCATGCCGGGCGAGGATGGGCGCGGCCGCATCCTCTCCAACGAGGTCCTGAGTCAGATCGCCGAACACGCGGCCTATGGCGGCGTCGTGCCCGAGATCGCGGCCCGCGCCCATGTGGAAGTCCTCGATCGCCTCGTGGCCCGTGCCCTCGACACGGCCGGGATGACGCTGTCGCAGGTGGACGGGATCGCCGTCGCGGCGGGGCCGGGCCTGATCGGCGGGGTGCTGATCGGCCTCGTCACCGCCAAGACCCTGTCGCTGGTGGCGCGAAAGCCCCTCATCGCGGTGAACCATCTGGAGGCGCATGCGCTCACCGCCCGGCTCACCGACGGCATCGGCTTTCCCTACCTGCTGCTGCTCGCCTCCGGCGGCCACACGCAGCTCGTGGCGGTGAAGGGCGTGGGCGACTACGTCCGCCTCGGCACCACCGTGGACGATGCCATCGGCGAGGCCTTCGACAAGGTGGCCAAGCTCCTGGGCCTCGGCTATCCGGGCGGCCCCGAGGTCGAGCGCATGGCCGAGACCGGCAACCCTGAGCGGTTCGCCCTGCCGCGTCCCATGCTCGGCCGCCGCGAGCCGAACTTCTCCCTCTCCGGCCTTAAGACCGCCCTGCGGATCGAGGCCGAGCGGCTGGCGCCGCTCTCCAGCGCCGATGTTGCCGATCTCTGCGCCAGCTTCCAGGCGGCGGTGGTGGACGTGGTGGTGGACCGGGTCCGAGTCGCCTTGCGCGAGTTCGGCGCCATGGCGGGCCATCCGACCGCCCTCGTCGCCGCGGGCGGGGTCGCGGCCAACGGCGCGATCCGGCGGGCGCTGACGACACAGGCCAACGAGGCCGGTCTCGCTTTCGTGGCCCCACCCCTCTCCCTCTGCGGCGATAACGGCGCGATGATCGCCTGGGCGGGAATCGAGCGCCTGCGCCTCGGCCTCGTGGACGATCTCACCGCGCCCGCCCGCGCCCGCTGGCCCTTCGCCGAGGCGGCGGCGGTTGCCTGAGGGTATCTTGACAGGGACCGTGCCGCCCGTCGCCCTGCAAAGGCGCTGGCGCGACCTCGTCGACCGGCGGCTCCCCCAGGCCGCCCGTGCCCGGCCGGAATGGCCGGTGCGCCTCGATCATTGCTTCGCGCGCATCCTCCTCGACAATGCCTGCGGCGGCCCCTGGCGCGAGAGCGTGGCCCCGCCGGCCTGGGCCAACATGCCGCCCGAACGACTGGCCGTCGCCGTCGATCTCGGCGAGGCGGTGCTGGCGGCTAAGGCCGATCTCGGACTCCTCAACCGGCGTTCCCTCGCCTGGCGCGGCAAGATCAGGCGCGCGGTCCCCACCTCGACCCCCGCCTCGCTCACGGGGCAGGGCTTCGTCCTCCGGTGCTGGATCAGGGCCGACGACGCGCCCTTCGCCGCGCTCAATGCCGATCCGGAGGTGATGCGCCATTTCCCCTCCACCAAGAACCGGAGCGAGAGCCTCATCGAGGCGCGCGCCATCGACCGGCGCTTCGAATCCGACGGGTTCGGTCCCTGGGCGATGGAGGTGCCGGGGGAGGGGTTCGTGGGCTTCGTCGGCGCCATGCGGCTGATCCGGCCGATGCCGTTCGCGGGCGGGGAGACCGCAGGGTCGAACGTGGAGATCGGCTGGCGCCTCGCCCGTTCGGCCTGGGGGCGCGGTCTCGCCACGAGAGCCGCGAGACTCGCCCTCGCCGACCTGTTCGGGCGCTGCGGCGTGCCGGCGGTGGTGGCCTTCACGGCCGCCGGCAACACACCCTCCCGGCGGGTCATGGAGCGGCTCGGCATGGCTTTCTCGGAGGACTTCCTCCATCCCGCCCTGCCGGCGGACCACCACCTCCAGCCGCACGTGCTCTATCGCCTCTCGGCGGACGGGGCGTTCGCCGAGGGGAACCAGGCGCCAGAGGACCATCGATCATGAGCGACCGGATTGCGGTGGTGGGCGGCGGCGCCTGGGGAACGGCGCTGGCCAACGCGGCGGCGGCCACGGGGCGGCCCGTGACCCTGTGGCTCCGCGACGGGGAGGCCGCCGCTCGGCTTCAGGCCAGCCGCGAGAACGCCCGCTACCTGCCCGGCGTGACCCTGCATGACGGCATCCGCGCCACCGGCGAAGCGCGCGATCTCGCCGGGGCGGGCATCGTCCTGCTGGTGACCCCGGCCCAGACCCTGCGCGGCGTTCTGGACAATCTGCGTTCGTCCATCGATCCGGATGCGGCCATCGTGCTCTGTGCCAAGGGGATCGAGCGCGGCAGCGACGCCTTCATGAGCGCGGTGGCTGCCGAAGCAATGCCCGGCGCGTCTGTGGCGGTCCTGTCCGGCCCGAGCTTCGCGGCGGATGTCGCCCGCAACCTGCCCACAGCCGTCACCCTGGCCGCGGAGGACGGCGCCCTCGCCGGCCGCCTCGCCGCCGCCCTGTCCGGCCCGGCGCTGCGCGTCTACCACACCGACGACGTGCGCGGTGTCGAGATCGGCGGGGCGGGCAAGAACGTCCTCGCCATCGCCTCCGGCATCGTCGCGGGGCGCGGCCTCGGCGAGAGCGCCCGCGCCGCCCTCATCGCGCGGGCCTTCGCCGAACTCATGCGTTTTGCCCGTGCCTATGGCGGACGGCCGGAGACGCTGATGGGCCTGTCCGGCCTCGGCGACCTCGTGCTCACCGCCTCCTCGCCGCAATCGCGCAACTTCGCCTTCGGCCAGCGCCTCGGTGCCGGGGCCTCGCCGGAGGAAGCCTCCGGCGGCAAGCTCGCGGAGGGCGCCTTCACCGCCGCCGCACTCATCGCCCTGGCACGCCGCAACGCGGTGGAGATGCCGGTGGCGGAGGCGGTGGCCGCCATCGTCTCCGGGGAGGCCAGCGTCGATGCCATGGTGGCGGGCCTCCTCGCCCGTCCCCTCAAGCGGGAGGCCGAATGAGCACGGGACCGATCCACGCCTTCCTCGCCGGAACGGGCCGCGACGGCGCGCGGCGCAGCCTCGCCGACATCCTCGCCTTCGACGATGCGCGGATCGAGGGCGTCCACGACTTCATCCAATGGTGCTTTCCGCTGCCCGAGGCGAGCCGGGCGGTGCCGGGCGCCCCGGTGCTGGAACGCGACGAGGCCGAGGCGATCCGCTCCGACGAGGCCGCGCGCGCCGGCCTGCGCGCCGCACTGGCGCGGATGCGGCTGTTCTATACCCGCACCGACGGCTGGCTGCGCCCCTACGACCACAACCATCTGCGCATCACGCGGATCGTCACCGCGATCCGCAGCCTCCTCGGTCCGGACGAGGCGCAAGCGTTCCACGCCTTCGTGACCGCGCGCAACGCGGAAGCCGGCACACCCATCAACAGCGATAGCCTGCGCTACTGGGACTTGGCCCTTCGCGACGCCTGACGGCCACGCTTCTCCGCGCTAAGGAGGCGCGACGATCGAAAAGGCGACCGATGGCGTACTGGCTCTACAAATCCGAACCCAAGACCTGGTCCTGGGACCAGCAGGTCGAGGCAGGGGAGCACGGGACGCCCTGGAACGGGGTGCGCAACCACGTCGCCAAGCTCAACCTCATGGTGATGCAGGTGGGCGAGTGCGGCTTCTTCTACCATTCCAACGAGGGCAAGGCGGTGGTGGGGATCGTCGAGGTGATCCGCCCCTATTATCCGGACGACACCGACCCCACCGGCCGGTTCGGCATGGTGGATCTCCGTGCGGTCGAGCCGCTGGCGCGTCCGGTGACCCTGGAGGCGATCAAGGCCGAGCCCCGCCTGAAGGCGATGGTGCTCGCCAACAACTCCCGCCTGTCGGTGCAGCCGGTGACGGAGGAGGAATGGGGGATCGTGCGGGAGATGGGTGGGCTGGGGTAGACCAGTCTCCACATCGGGCCATCAGGCCGTCATGAATTGCGCCACGGCACGCTGGAACGTCTCCAGCGATTCCTCGGCGACGAAATGGCCGCTGTCCTCGACGATCACCGTCGTCAAGTTTCCGGCCTCGCCTTTCAGCGCATCGGACAGGCGCGACCCGACACCGTAACGGCCGGCGATGGTGAGGACCGGCATGGTGAGGCGCTTCCCGGCGAAGGTGGCGGCCAGCGCCGCGTCGTCCCTGAGGGCGCGATAGTAGTCGAAGCCCGCTTTCATCCCGCCGGGCGATGCGTAGTGCCGCGCGTACTCGTCGATCGCCTCCTCCGTGATGGCCTCCTTGCGGTAAGACCATGCTCGAATCTGTTCGCGGATATAGGCTCGCTCCCGGCCGGAGGTGAGCATTTCGGGGATGTCCGGTGCCATGTGGAAACCGTAGTGCCACGCCCCGCCGCGCAGAGAATCCATGTTCTCCGTTCCCGGCAGGAGGCAATCAACCAGGGCGAGCCGGGAGACGCGGTCGGGGTGACGATGCGCCAGGACGTAGGCCGCCTTGCCGCCCATGTCGTGTCCGAGCACGCGGGCGTGCCCACCCGCCTCATGGTCGATGAGGGCGCGGATATCCTCGGCGATGGTGAGCTTGTCATAGCCCGAGACGGTACGCTCGGAGAGGCCGAGGCCCCTGAGATCGGGGGCGATGACGGTGAAGCGGTCGGACAAAGCCGCCATCGTTCCCCTCCAGGCCGCCCAGGTCTGCGGCCAGCCGTGCAGCAGGACGAGGGGCGGTCCGGACCCGGCGACGACGTAATGCATGCGGATGCCATTGAGCTGCGCGAAGCGACTGGCCGCTCCCGGTGGCAGCACGCCCGCATCCAGCCCGGAATCGGATACGGCCGCGAACGCGGGCGAGGTCACGAGATCGGGGAGGATCCCGAGCGCGACCGAGGCGCATGCAGCGGAACGAAGGAGGTCTCGGCGCAGGATCGGCATATCGGCATCCGTCATCGTTTCGATGCCGGGATGGTTGTCCGAGGCCGGCACAGCGTCTACGCGACGGACAGCGCTCGCTGCCATAACCGGAGGTTATGCATGGATATCACCGTCGCCTTGCGGGCCTTCATCCGCACCGTCGAGCGCGGTTCGATGACGGCGGCCGCGCAGGATCTCGGCATTTCTCAGCCGGCGGTGAGCAAGCTCCTGCGCAATCTCGAAGCCCATGCGCGAGCCCGGCTGCTGGAGCGAAACTCCCGCGCCATCCGGCCGACACCCGTGGGGTTGCGTCTCTACGAATCCTCAAATGGCGCCCTCGCCACCATCGACGCGGCGATCGATGAGGCTCGGAACGAAGCTGGGACAATCGGAGGATCTCTCCGCGTGCACGGCCCGGTCTGCCTGGGAGAGAGCCGCCTCCACCGGATCGTCGCCGACTTTCAGGATCGGCACCCGGCCGTCTCAATTCGCCTAACACTCGAGAACCGCTCGGCCGATCTCATCCATGAAGGCTTCGATCTCGCCATCCGCATGGGCCGCCCGGTCGACCAGGAGGCGATCCTGCGTCGGATCGGGCTGGTCCAGCGTATCCTCGTCGCGGCACCGTCGTATCTCGCGAAACGCCCTTCGGTCACCGAGCCGCACGATCTCCTCGACCACAGCCTCCTCGTCACCGACACGGTGTTGTCCCGGGCCGATACATTGCCCCTGTGCCGGAACGGTGAGACCGTCGAGCTCCCGGTGAGGCCGGTGCTGACGACCAACAACGCTCGCGTCCTCATCGACGCCATGCTGTCGGGGCGGGGGATCGGGACGGCGCAGGTCCAACTCGTCGCGGAGGAACTGGCGAGCGGGCGCCTGGTCAGGGTCCTGGGCGATCACGAGATCCGGCCGACCGAGCTTTACCTCACCTACTCCTCGGCGAAGTTCCTACGGCCGACGGTGCGCGCCTTCGTCGATTTCGTCGTCCCGGCCCTGCGCCGGATCGACGGCATCGTCTGATTGCCGACGGGCTATCTCAGCCCTGCCGCTGCGCCTGGGTCACCGCCACGTGGATGAGTTCGGCCAGCGTTCGCACGCCGAGCTTCTGGCGCATCTGCGAGCAGGCGTTGGTGACGGTCTTGTAGCTCACCGACAGGTCGCTCGCGATGGCGCCGTAGGATTTGCCCTGGGCCAGGCGGGTGAGGATCTGCTGCTCGCGCGGGGTCAACTGGCTTTCGGGCGTGCGGCGCGGGTCGGTGCGCAGCATGGCGACCTCGGTGGCCAGACGCCGGTCGAGATAGACCTGGCCGGCGCGAACCTTCTCGAACGCCTCGAACAACTCGACCGAGGCGTGGTCCTTCAGCACGTAGCCCAGCGCCCCGGCCTCCAGCGCCCGCGAGACGATCACCGGATCGTTGTGCATGCTGAAGACGAGGATGCGGATGCCGGGCGAGGCGCTGCGCATCCGGCGGATGAGATCGAGACCCGCGAGCCCGCTGCCCTGGAAAGTCAGGTCGCAGATCACCATCGAGGGGCGCAGGCGGAAGAACAGGCGATAGCCCGCCACCGTGCTGGTGGCCTCGGCGATCCGCTCGATTCCGGCGTCTTCGAGGACGCGGCGGCAGCCCTGGAGGACGATCGGATGATCGTCGATCACGAGGACGGGCGCCTGGGTCGATGTCGGTGTGAACGCGTTCATGCGGAAACGATCGGGCTCGTGTCCTCGGCCCGCTCGGGATCGAGCGGTATCGCTATCCGGACAACCGTCCCCGGCGCCGCATTGTCAAGCCGAAATGTGCCGCTGAGCGCTTCCACGCGCTCCCGCATCCCCGATAAACCCATTCCGCCGCGAAACCCGCCATCGAGGCTGGCGGATGGGGTGCCGTGGTCGGCGGGCAGGCCGGTGCCGTCGTCGCGGATGACGAGGCGCAGTTCGTCGGCGGCCGGACGCTCGCTCGCCTCCACCGTCACGGTGCGGGCCGCGCCATGGCGCACGGCGTTGGTCATGCTTTCCTGGATGCAGCGGAACACCGTGAGATCGATGAGGTCGCCGTAGCCGCGGGCGAGATCGGCGAAGGTCCCCGAGAACGTCGTCCCCGGATGGCGGCTGCGGAAGTTGCGCAGCAGCAGCTGCAGGCACTCGGCGAGGGGCACCTGGCCGAGGGCGTGCGGCCGCAGGCGGTTGAGGAGGTCGCGGTTGAGACCCTGGACCTGACCGACGATGGTGCTGATCTCCTCGGCGCGGGCGGCGAGCTTGCTGCGGTCCGGTTCGGACGAGCCCTGCGCCATCCGCGTCACCGAGGCGGCGTTCGCCTCCAGGGCGAACAGGCAGGGGCCGAACTCGTCGTGGAGCTCAAGGGCCGTGCGGCGGCGCTCGTCGTCCTGGGCGGTGAGAAGCTGCCGGTTGAGGCGGCCGTTCGCGGCGCGTGCCTCGGCCAGGGCCCCGGCCACGCTGTTGAAGCGCTCGGCGATGATCGCCAGTTCCCGCGAGGCGGGCGGGTCGAGCCGCGCGGTGTAATCGTGCCGCTCCAGTTGGGTCAGCCCGTCGGCGAGCTGGGTCAGGGGGGCGAGGACTCGGCCGAAGGCGATGTAGAGGGCGCCGAGCAGGCCGAGATTGAGACACAGGCTCGCCAGCGAGAGGGAGACAGTATAGCCCCAGACCTCGTCGATCTCGTCGAGGGGCTCCGTGGTGATGAGGGCGGTGCCGATCCGCTGCTCCTGCGCCACGATGGGTAGGTCGTCCCGCTGCGGCGCCGGGGCGATCAGGTCGGCGAACCAGCGCGGCGCCAGATGGGTCTCGCGGCGGGGGCGGGGAGTCGCGAGGGCGACCTTGCGCCCCTCCGCATCGAACACCGCGACCCGGACGTGGCGAAGCCCCTGGACGCGCAGTTCCAGGGTCTGGAGCAGGCGCGCGGGCGAATCGGACTGGGCGAGACCGATCGTATCGGAGACGATCAGCTCGATATTGGCCAGCGCCGCCTTCATCTCCACCTCCACCGCCGAGCGGGCGTTCACCACGATGAGGCTGAAGGAGACGAGGGCGGCCAGGAGGTCGATGGCGAGGACGAGGACGACGAGGCGCGCGCGCGTCGGCAGGGCGGCCCAGGTCAGGCGTCGCGATGCGCCACTCGCGGTGTCCACGGGGGGAGGGCCTGGGGGAGACAGGGTCATCGTCGATCGTACCGGGATGGATCGGGGGCGGCGTCGCGCTTGTAGCGATATCCCATCCACTTGGAATGCGCGCATCCGGAGCGGAGCGCACCACGCCCGTTTCCCCCGCCGCAGGGCCATCTGAAAATGGCCTCCGGCCTCAAGTCCTCGCCGGATACCGAGCGTTAAGCGACAATGCTTTATCGAGATTGCTGTGAGCGACGACACGGGCGTGACTGGCGAAGTGTCCGAGGACATCTTTGTGCCCGAATGTCGGCCTCACGTCGCGTTGCGCCGTCGCGATTCCGTAACGGTCAAACGTTTTTTCGAGCATTGTTAGAGAACTCGACCGATGATGCAGGTTGCCATCGACCCGAGCGAAAGGCGTGACGCCGGCTCCCGCGGGTCCGCTCCGGTCAAGCTCGGTCCGGCCAAGCCGGCAGTGGCGCGGCCGGTGAAGCCCGTGGCGAAGCTCGCCGCGCGCGGTCGCATGATCGCCCTCGGGACGCTTGGCTGCGTGGCCGTGGCCGGCCTGTCCTACGCGGCCTATTCGGCGATGGGCAGCCTCGCCGGTCCGCAGGTGGTGCGGCCGAACATCTACCAGATGCAGAAGGCGCAAGGCCCCCAGGCCAAAGCCGCCGATTGGCCCGACCTGCGGGACGGCGTGCCGGCCCTGGCCTCGGCCACCGGATCGTCCGTGCCGCCCCGTGATCCCGGTATCCAGCTCGTGGAGAGGCGTGCCCCCGTCGAGGAGCCGGCGAAGGCCGAGACGGTCTCGACGGTCCAGAGTCCCGCATCGGCTCAAGCCGCCGCCGAGGTCGAAGCTGCTGCCAAGGTCGAAGCGTCCGCGAAGGTCGAAGCTCCGGTGACGCTGGCGGCGGCGACGCCTGCTCCCCCCCTCGTCAAGGCCGAAGCGCCCCGGCCGAAAGCGCTGCCGCCGATCGAGCCGGTGAGTCTCGCCCTGCCGCCCAACGCGCTCTCGCCCATCGTGCCGAACCGCGTCGCGGCCGTGATCGCCCCGAGCGCGGCTCAGACGGTCAAGGCCCGCTCGGCCGAGACCAGTTTCGCGTCTCTTCCCGCCGAGCCCGCCCGGGCTGCGGCCGAGCCGGTCAAGCCCGCCGCCAGCGTCGTGGCGAAGCCCGTCGTCGCCAAGCCGAGCGTGGCGGTGGCAAAGCCCAAGCCGGTCAAGGCGGCCAAGCCCGTGCAGGAGGCCAGCGCCGAACCCGCAGCGGCCCCCGCCGCCGCGCCGGAACCCGAACAGAGTGAAATCTTCGGCCTGAAGGTGCCGTCCCTCGCCCCGGCCGGACGCAAGATCGCCGAGAGCGTGGAAGCCCTCGGCAACGCGGTGAAGAACCTGCCGAACCAGTTCTGATCGTCGATTGCGACGGGCGCCGCCTGGGCTGCGGACCCGTCCAGAGACCTAAATTTCGTCCCGTGGCGGATGCCCGAACAGGGCCTTGTAGGCGCGGCTGAAGGCGGCCTCCGACGTATAGCCGATCCGCAGCCCGATCTCGCCGACCCGCGCTTCGCGCCTCGCGAGCATGTCCCGCGCGAGATTGAGCCGCCACTCGTTCTGGTATCGCAGCGGCGCGCGTCCCACGAGTTCGGTGAACCGCTCGGCGAAGCCCGAGCGCGACATGCCGGCCACGCCGGCCAATTCGTCGATGCGCCAGGGCTGCATCGGCCGGTCGTGCATGACCTTGAGCACGCGCGCGATGCGGGCATCGGAGAGGCCGCTCAGCCACCCGGACGAATGCCCGAGATGGACCCAGGTCCGCAGGGTGCGGATGACGAGCAGATCGATGATCCGCGAGATCATCAGGGACGCGCCGGGCTGCGGGTCGGTCGTCTCGCGCATCATGAAATGCACCATGCCGTCCAGCCATTCCGCCCCCTCTTCGTGCCGGATGTGGATCCGGTCGGGCAGGGCCGAGATCATGCCGCGCAGGCTGTAGGGATCGAACCAGAACCGGCAGAGGATGATGGTGGTCGGCACCGATGACCCGAGGAGACGTGCGGCTCCGGGACCACGCGGCAACAGCATGAGGTCGCCCGTGTCGAGCAGAAGCGGTTGTCCGGCGCCATCGCCCACGTGAAGCGCGCCCGCGGCGACGACGAGAACATGCGCCGCGTCCGTATCCAGCTGCAACGGCTCGTCATGCGAAACGGTACGGGATTGGACCCGGTCGCCGGTGAGCCGGATCTGCTCCAGCACCTGCGACAGGAGATCGGCCTCCTCCGGCGGACCCATCTCCGGACGATCGGTCAAGTCTTTCCGCGTATCCGTCATGGCTGGTGCCGGCCCCGAAACTTACACATGCGGTCAGTGAAGACGCCCCTCCGTAAGCCGAGGGGGCGACGTCTCACGAAGACCCGAGGATCTGACGGCTCACGCCGCGCGCGATGATTTGCCGATCCTCGGAATGGTCTACACACGAGAGGGACACCAACATGGCAACTCCTACCGCATCGCGTTGGCTGACATCCTATTACTTCGTCCGGGCCGGTGTTTCCGCCGCCTGGGTCGCCGCCGCCGTGACCGTCGGACCGACCATGAGTCCGGTCGCGGCGGCACTCCTCGTCGCCTATCCCGCCTGGGATGCCGCGGCCAACCTCGCCGATGCGCAGCGCAACGGTGGATGGAGGGCCAATACCAGCCAGGTCGTCAACGCCGCGATCAGCACCGTCACCGCCCTCGCGGTCGCCGTCTGCGTCGGAATGAGCCTCCATGCGGTGCTCGCGGTGTTCGGGGCCTGGGCCATCCTCGCCGGTCTGCTGCAACTCGCCACCGGCATCCGGCGCTGGAGCACCGGCGCTCAATGGGCGATGATTCTCAGCGGCGCGCAATCGGCGCTCGCGGGCGTCTTCTTCCTCACGAAGGCGACCGGTGTCGCGGCGCCCGGCCTCGCCGACCTCGCGCCCTACGCCGCCTTCGGTGCTTTCTATTTCCTCCTGTCGGCCGTGTGGCTCACACTGTCCCGGTATCGACGCGATGGTGCAGATATGCGGTCTGCAGGATCGAAGGCGGCGGCGTGATTGGCGTAGAGGAGGCGGCCCGAACATGACGCGAATCCTGCCATGGCGCCTGGCCTTCTGGGCGTGTCTTCTGGCGGCCGCCTCCGCGTTTGCCCATCCGATGGAGCGGAACGGAGCGACCATGAATCCCGATTGGCTGGCGGTGCCGCATATCGGGATCGGTCGGCTCGTCTTCGGCCTCACACCGGAGGAGGTCGCGGCCGTGGCGGACCCGGTCTACGGCGCGCCGACTCCGCTCATCCGAGGCGGGGAGGCCACCGCGGATGTGGAAGCCATGATCGCCGAGCTGGGTCCATCCCTGTCGGCAGCCGACATCTCGGCCATGAGGCAGGCCGCCGCCGATCTGGCGAATCTTGACCGGCAGAACCTCGAGAAGGACCGCACACCGATCCTTCTGGAATACCGTGACGGCCGACTGGATGGCGTGACGGTCGAGGCGCGGCATGCCGAGACGCATGTCCGGAATGAGCGCGTCTTCTCGCTCGATGCGCGGGAGGTGTTGCGGCTGTTCGAACGGGCGAACGGTGCCCCCGGCCGGTTCCGCTCCACCGAAGCCGCGTTCGACAATCTCGCGGTCTCGCTCTTCGCGTTCAGCCGGGTCTCACCGGACGGCAAGGTCCGGGTGGTGCGGGAGGACGACCCGGATTTCACGGGACGCTCCGTGACCCTACGTCGTGCGCCCTACCGGCCCGCGAACGAGATGGATCAGTTCGTCACGGCGTCGTTCGACTGACGGAGCGACCTTGCCGGCACTGCTCATTCCCCTTGAGCGGCTGGCTTCATACCTCTGCTTTGACAAGCAGACGGCGTCCCTTCTCCCCCTTGTGGAGAGAGGTTAGGAGTGGGGGTGGCGCCGCTACCCTCTGCCGGTCGAGGGTCACCCAACCACCCCCACCTCCAACTCCTCCCCACAAGGGGGAGGAGGGTTAGGACGGCGCATCCCGCGACATGCGGGATGCCGTAGCCGCACATGGGCGGAGGGAGAGAACAAGCCTTCAGCGCGGACGGCGCTGCGGCGGCTTCTTGCCGGCTTCCCGCTCGTGGCGCCCGGCGCGGGGGCTCTTGAACCCCTTCGGGCCTTCGGCCTCGCGGTCGGGCTCGCCGCCGAGAAGGGCCTCGACCTGGATTTCCGGAGAACCGTTCTTGGCGAAGGTGGCGGCGAAGCGCGAGGCGGCGCCGCCACGGATCTCGAACTTGGTCTCCCGGTCGAAGATGCGGATGGCGCCGATCTCCTGGCGGCCGATATTGCCGCGACGGGTCAGCATCGGCAGGAGGCGGCGCGGATCGGCATTGTCGCGCCGGCCGAGATTGAGCCGGAACCAGACCGAGGGGCCTTCCGCATCGATCCGCGCCGAATCGGCGGGATCGTAGATCTTGCGCTCCTTGCGCTCGGGGCCGGCACCGGGGTCGGTGACGTCCTCGGGCTCGGGCAGGCGGGCGCGGTAGATCTTGGCGAGGGCGGCGGCGAGTTCCTGCGGCGTGCGCTGGGCGAGCAGCGCCTCGCCCATGGCGAGGTCTTCCTCGGCCGGCGTCTCCGTGAAGAGCGGGTCCTGCCACATGCGCTCGCCGTCGAGGCGACGGATCTCGTCCGCCGTGGGCGGGGCGGCCCATTCGGCGTTGACCTTGGCGATGGCGAACATCTGCTCGGCGCGGCGGCGCTTCGAGGCCGGGATCAGCAGGACGCTGGTGCCCTTGCGGCCCGCGCGCCCCGTCCGGCCGGAGCGGTGTTGTAGCACCTCGGCATCGTGGGGCAGGTCGGCATGGATGACGAGGCTCACGGTGGGCAGGTCGATCCCGCGTGCCGCGACGTCGGTGGCGACGCAGACCTTGGCGCGACCGTCGCGCAGGGCCTGGAGCGCGGCGTTGCGCTCGCCCTGGCCTAGCTCGCCCGAAAGCGCCACCGCCGAGAAGCCGCGCTCGGTGAGCACCGCCTGGAGATGGCGGACGGCGTTGCGGGTGTTGCAGAAGACGATGGCGGTGGGCGCATCGGTGTAGCGCAGGGTGTTGACCACCACGTGCTCGATCTCGCGCGGCACCACCCGCACGGCGCGGTAGGTGATGTCGGTATGGCCGCGCTCCTGGCCCTTCACGGCGATGCGCAGGGCGTCGTTCTGGTAGCGCTCGGCCAGACTGGCGATCGCCTTCGGCAGGGTCGCGGAGAAGAGCAGGGTGCGCCGCTCCTTCGGGGTCACCGAGAGAATGAATTCGAGGTCATCGCGAAAACCGAGATCGAGCATCTCGTCGGCCTCGTCGAGGACGGCGACGCGCAGGTTCTGGGTGGCGAGGTTGCGGCGCTCCAGATGGTCGCGCAGGCGGCCCGGCGTGCCGACCACGATATGGGCGCCCTCGGCGAGAGCCCGGCTCTCGCGGCGCGGGTCCATGCCGCCGACGCAGGCGATGACGCGCGCTCCGGTCTCGGCATAGAGCCATTCGAGCTCGCGCTGAACCTGAAGCGCGAGTTCGCGCGTCGGGGCGATGACCAGGGCCAGCGGCGGGCCGGGCGGATCGAGCCGCTCGGCATCGCCGAGGAGCGTGTCGGCGAAGGCGAGGCCATAGGCGACGGTCTTGCCGGAACCGGTCTGGGCCGAGACGAGGAGGTCGCGGCCCTGGGCCGCCGCCTCGATCACGGCACTCTGGACGGGGGTCGGGTCTTCGTAGTTGCGGGCCTCGAGCGCTCGGACGAGCGGGGCCGGCAGGGTAGGAAAGGGCACGGGGCAGAGGCCTTGCAGGCAGACAAGGCAAACCCTGCGGATTCGAGTCACCCTGAGTGGCGACGTCGCTGCATCCGGTCGTGGGTCCGGCCTCGTTCGGTTACGGAGCATGTGCTTCTAGCCGCAATGCGGCGCTGACGCCACGCCCCATGCTGCAATGCTTCCAAGCGTGGTTTGCGTATATCCGAAAGTGCGAGCTCGCCGGTCCTCCCGTCGTCTGGCCGTTCTGCGTCCTGTTCGGCTATCCTCTCCCGGTCGTCGGCCCTCAGGCAGGAACCGTGGATGCGGGAACCGTAGATGGACGTGCTCGTCATCGGCGCTGGAATCGTCGGCCTCGCGGTGGCGCGGGTCCTCGGACGGCGCGGGCATTCGGTCGTGGTCGCCGAATCCGAGGGCGCGATCGGGACCGGCGTGTCCTCGCGCAGTTCGGAGGTGATCCATGGCGGGATGTACTACCCCGCCGGTTCGCTCCGCGCCCGCCACTGCACGCGGGGCCGGCGGATGCTCTACGATGTCTGCCGGAGCCACGGCGTGCCCCATGCGCGGCCGGGCAAGCTCATCGTCGCCACCGCCGAGAACGAGCGAGCCGCCCTGGAGGGGATCGCCGAGCGCGGCCGGGCCAACGGCGTCGAGGGCCTCGTTCTGCTGGAGGGCCGGGAGGCCCGTGCGCTGGAGCCGAATCTCGCCTGCATCGCAGCCTTGCATTCGCCCGAGACCGGCATCGTCGATAGCCACGCCCTGATGCTGGCCCTGCAGGGCGACATCGAGGATGCGGGCGGGGCCATCGCTTTCCATGCACCGGTCGGGGCGATCCGGCGCGATGACGGGGGCTGGCGGGTGGAGGTCTGCGGGGAAGTCCTCGCCTTCGATGCCGTCGTCAACGCCGCCGGTCTCGGCGCGCAGGCAGTGGCGCGGGCGGTCGAGCCTTATCCGGGTGGGCGGATCCCCCGGCAGGTCCTCGCCAAGGGCAGCTATTTCGGCTGTCTGGGCCGTCCGGCCTTCTCGCGGCTGATCTATCCCGCGCCGATGGAGGGCGGGCTCGGCATCCATCTCACCCTCGACCTCGCCGGTCGGATGCGGTTCGGGCCGGATGTGGAATGGGTGGAGGCCCCGGATTATGTGGTCGATCCGGCCCGCGCGGAGGTCTTTGCCCATGCCATCCGGCGCTATTGGCCGGGGCTGCCCGATGATGTCCTGACGCCGGATTATGCCGGCATCCGCCCCAAACTCACCGGACGAGGCGAGACGGCGGCGGATTTCCTCATCGACGGACCCGCCGAGCATGGTCTCCCAAACCTCGTCCATCTCTTCGGCATCGAGAGCCCGGGGCTGACCTCCAGCCTGTCGCTGGCGGAAGAGGTGGCGGACCGGCTGGTCGGGGCCGAGGCTTGAGGACTACCGGCTTCACACATCTCCTCGACCGCTCTTCGCTCATCCAAGCGGATTCGACATGAGGCGCGACGGGCTCCCTTTCCTGAAAGGAGAGGACTGGGGTGAGGAGTGGTCCATATCCGGAGAGGTCATACACCTCACCCTGTCCCTCTCCTTCCAGGAGAGGGGACCCGCGCATCGTAGGCCTGAGGACGGGGCGTCGGCCCGTTGGCACGTCCCGCTGGGCGTCGCGATCTTCCTGGGATGCAGCGTCGGGCTCACGCCATGGCGCGCACGGTCCTGAAAGACCTCATGCCATGACCGAAATCCAATTCGTCGCCTATCAGCCGCCGAACCGCTCGGTCCGGATGCGGCCTGCCTCAATCCCGGCATCGAGGAGCAGATCGGCGGCATTTCCGACGAAGGCATTGCCGCCGCAGATGTAGACGTGGCGCGGAGCACCGAGCCGGTTTAACGCGTCGCCGATCATCGCCCCGTCGACCCGGCGGCCACCGGCCCGCGTCAGGTTCAGCATCAGGTGGAAATGCGGCTCGTCGCGTGCGCGAACGGCCAGTTCCTCCGCGGCGATCGTCTCGGCCGCATCGCGCACGGAATACAGCAGCAGGGCGGGCACCTCGGGTGCGGCCACGGCGCGGTGGCGCAGCATCGCGAGGAGCGGCACCACACCGGAGCCGCCACCCACCAGGAGGAGGGGGCCGCCATCCTCCGGGCGCCAGACGAACGAGCCGCCGATGGGGCCGCGCAGCTCGATCGTGTCGCCGATCTCGGCCACGGAATCGAAGAAGCCTGAGACCTCGCCGTTGGGCAGGCCCTCGATCATCAGTTCGATCGTGCCGTCCGCGCCCGGCGCCGAGGCGATGGAATAGCTGCGCTGGGCCTGATAGCCGTCCGGCGCGGTCAGGCGCACGTCGACATGCTGCCCGGCCAGGATCGGCCGGTCGAAATCGATCCGGAAACGATAGCTCTTCACCCGCCGCGTGACCGGTTCGATGGCCAGGAGGGTGGCTTGTCGCCAGGGGAGGGGCCGCGCGGTGGGATCAATCACCGGTGAAGCGCTGCTCGCGCCAGGGATCGCCGTACATGTGGTAGCCGCGCAATTCCCAGAAACCGCCCTCGTCCTTCTTCGTGAAGCGCAGGCCCTTCACCCATTTGGCGCTCTTCCAGAAATACAGGTGCGGCACGAGGAGCCGGGCCGGGCCGCCGTGATCGGGCTCGATCTGCTTACCCTCGTAATGGGTCGCCACCATGGCCTTCGGGCCGGTGAGGTCGGCGACGGGCACGTTGGTGGTGTAGTCGTCGTAGCCTTCCGCGAGCAGGAACTCGGTGGGGGCCGAGATCCCGGCGGCGGCGAGGATGTCGTCGATGCTGACGCCTTCCCAGCCCGTGTCGAACTTCGACCATTTCGTCACGCAATGGATGTCGCCGCGCCAGGAGGTGCGGGGGAGGGCGGAAAATTCCTCCCAGTTCCAGCTCTTCAGGGGCCGCGAGCCTTCGCGCAGGGTGAAGCTCCAGCTGTCCATGTCGATGCGTGGATTCGGACCGATCTGCAGGACCGGGAAGTCTTGTTCGAGATACTGGCCCGGAGGAAGCCGCTCGGCCGTCGCTTCCGGCGGCCGTCGTCCCGAAAAACCGCGTGTCGCCATGCCCGTCTCCGTCCGCGCGCTTGCGTCCCGTCCGTCTTCGAGCTTCGGCCCGAGCGGGTCAAGCCGCGCCCGGACGCTCGCCCTGAGCAGGTCTCATAGAAGCGGCCGCCGGTTCTGCGATAAACCTGCGACACGTCAGTGAGCTCTGCAGGGTGAAGCGTTGGCTCGCCGACGCGAACCCGCTCAGTCCTGCAGCCGCCCCGGCAGAATCCCCTCGGCGACGAACAGGATCCCCTCCGGCTGGTACGAGATGGTCGCGGTGCCGTCGATTTCCTGGGCGAAGGCGCGCTCGATCAGCCGCGAGCCGAACCCCGTCCGCGTCGGCACCGCCACCGGCGGCCCGCCCGATTCCTGCCACGTGACGCGGAAATCGTGCGGCGCGGTGCCGTCGAGGAGGCTCCAGCACAGTCGGACCCGCCCGGTATCGTTCGACAGCGCGCCGTATTTCACCGCGTTGGTGGCGAGTTCGTGCAGCGCCATCGCCAAGGCCAGGGCGCCGCGTGGCGGCAGCCTGATCTCGCCGCCTTCGAGGTCGACGCGCTCCCGCCCCTTGCTCTGGAACGGGGTGAGCGCGCGGTCCGCGATATCGGCGATGGAGGCGCCGTCCCAGGCCTCCTCGGTCAGGACGTCGTTCGCCGCGGCCAGGGACACCACCCGCGCTTCGAGGGATCGGCCCGCCTCTTCGAGGGAGGGCGCGGTTCGCAGGGTCTGCCGGATGATCGACTGGACGAGGGTGAGGGTGTTCTTGACCCGATGGGTCAACTCGCCCGCCAGCAGGGTGCGATACTCCTCGGCATGCTTGCGCTCGGTGATGTCGAGGGAGATGCCGGCCATGCTGAGGGGCGTTCCATCGGCGCGGTAGAAGGTCTGGCCGCGGATATGGACCCAGCGCAGGTCGCCGGACGGCGCGATCACCCGATACTCGATATCGTAATCGACGTTCCGCTCGATGCAGCGGCGCACCTGCGTCTCCACCCGCTCGCGGTCGCCGGGATGGATCATGGCGAGCAACTCGCCATAGCTGAGCGGCTCGTCGGGATCCCGCCCGAAATTCATCCGGAAATGGTCCGACGTCTCCAGCGTCATGTCGACGAGATCGAGGGTCCAGGAACCGAGCCGGCCGGCGGTGAGCGCGAAACGCAGGTTCGTCTCGCTGCGGCGAAGCTCCAGTCTCCGGCGCTCGACCTCGGTCTCCAGGGCGTCGCGGTCGTTCTGCAGTCGGACCAGGCGGTCCTTTTCCAGCGTCACGTCGAGCTGTGAGGCGAAGAAGTAGGCGACCTCGCGGTTGGAATCGAAGACCGGCGCGATGAGAAGCCGGTTCCAGAACACGTCGCCGTTCTTGCGATGATTGAGAAGGTCGATCTCGATGGGGACGCCTTTGGCGATGGATTCGCGAATGCGGGCGACATCCGCCGGATCCGTCTGGGGGCCTTGGAGGAAGCGGCAGTTGCGGCCGAGGACCTCCTCGCGCGAGAAACCTGTGGCCCGCTCGAACGCCGCGTTCACGAACACGACCGGCATGTCGGGCTGGTTGGGATCGGCGATGACCATCGGCATGCGCGTCGCGCGCAGGGCCGCGGCGAAGGGATCGGGCCCATCGACCGTGCGGGCGATTTCCGAGGCGATCCGATCCTGTTCGGAAACTCGGATCACCGCGCGTGGCCCAGGATGATCGAATGTCCCACGCGTCGCCTCGACATACAATCTGACCCGCTCGCCTGGAAGCGATTCGGACATGATTCGTTGTACGCCCGAGTTAAGCCCAAGCAAGGCTTCATCTCAACTTATAGGGCCGCCCGACAGGGATGTTTTCCCGAATGGTTGTTTTGCCTCGCTCAATGTATGTTTACATACACAATTCAGGCTCTTCTGCGTGGTGTATCGAGGCGTGGCCGGATCGAGGCGTTCCACAATCCGCCATCTCTCGCTTCCATCCCCCGAAACGCGGAACGCCCGCCGCGGTGGAACCGGGCGGGCGTCCTTGCCGGTCGGAGAACGGAGATCAGCAGCCCTTGGCGGCGTCCGCGGCGGTGGGCTTGCCGTCCTGCTGCTTGGCGACGTCGGACGCCGACGTCGCCGTGTTGGCGCCGACATTGTTCATGGCGCCGACGGTGCCGGGCGACTCGGCCTTCGCGCCAGGGCTCACGTTGCCGGTTGCGGCAGGATCGACCTTCGAGCTCTTGTCGTTCATGGCCGCTTTCCCATCCGCCGTGGAGCCGGTTGCACAGGGAGCGGCGATGGCCATCGCCGAGCTGAGCATCACGATGGCGCCGGCGCCGACGAGCTTGGAAATCTGTCGCATCTATTCCTCCAGGAAGTAGTTCTGCCCTCACAACGGGAGCAGGGCTTCATTCGTTCCCCGGATTTTCTGAATCGTCCCGGTCATGGAAAGACAAATTTCTAAAGGCTGGAAAGGACAAGCTTACCGGCCAGGTGGTGCGCTGCGCCGTTGTTTGCGCTTTTCGTTTTGCGTCGCACAAGAACGTCGGCAGCGAAGATCTATTGCCGGGATTGTCAATGCGGGGAGACGATCTTCGCGTGATCCATTTCATCGATGGCGACGGTCAGAACATCCGTGAGGAGCGAGGCGAGACGCTCCACGGCCGGGTCGGACCGCGCCCGAGCCTTCAGCAGGTGAAGGGAGAGAGACGGCAGCCGGGGCAGGCCGGATTCCTCCGGGTCGAGCGCCGTGAGTGAGGCGGGCAGGCCGTGGGGTGTGCGGACGGTCAGGCCAAGACCGGCCGAGACGGCGGCCCACAGGCCCGCGAGACCCGGACTGCTGAACGAGATCCGCCAGGAGATCGCCGCCGCGTCGAGGGCGTTCAGGGTGGCGTGCCTGAAAATGCAGGGCGATCCGAACAGGACCAGGGGAAGAGGGCGGTCGGTGCCCGGCGTGACGCCGCGACGCGGTCCGATCCAGGCCATCGGCAGGGTTCCGAGGACGGCGCCCTCCCGCTCGCCCCCGTCCTCGTCCCAGAGGAGCGCGAGGTCGAGCTGGCCCTCATCCAGGCGCGAGCGCAGGGTCGCGTTCCGGTCCACATGCGCGTCGATCCTCACGCCGGGATGCAGGCGCGCGAAGCGCCCGAGGGTCTCCGGAAGCCAGGTCTCGGCGAAATCCTGCGGCAGGCCGATCCGGACCCGGCCGGACAAAGCCGGCGAACCGAGCGCACTGAGCGCGGCATCGTTCAGTTCGAGCAGCCTGCGGGCATAGCCGATCATCGTCTCTCCCGCTTCCGTGAGAACGAGACCGCGTCCCTGCTTCTGCACGAGGACCTGACCGACCTGATCCTCGAGCTTGCGCAATTGCAGGCTGATCGCCGACGGCGAGCGGCCGAGCCGTGACGCCGCCCTGGCGAAGCTGCCGAGCTCGATCCCAGTCACGAAGGTCCGCAACACGTCCATGTCCAGGTTGACCGGCAGTGACATTGAGTTTTGCCAAACGATCGGTTCGAAATTACGAGATTTTCCAAACCATCCTGTCGCGGCATGCTGCCCTCGTCAATCGCGGATCGTTCGCGATGGGACCAGGAGAAGAGCGTCATGCCGTTCGTGAATGTGACAATCGCAGGGTCGGGCATCGGGGCGGATCGGGTCGGCCGCCTGCAGAGCGGAGTGACGGCGCTGATGGCCGACATTCTGGGCAAGAACCCGGAACTCACGGCCGTCCTCGTCGAGGAGGTGCCCGCTTCTGGCTGGCAGGTGGGAGGGCGGCCGGTAGCCGTCGCGGCGCATGTCCAGGCGGCCATCACGGCCGGCACCAACGACGCCGAGGAGAAGGCCCGCTTCATCGCCGAGGCCAACGCCCTGCTGCATCGGGTGCTCGGGGAGGCGTTGCCGCTCGCCACCTACGTGGTGGTCCAGGAGATCGCGGCCGATGCCTGGGGCTATGATGGCCTGACGCAGGAGCACCGGCGGCTCGCGCGCTAAAAGCGCGCCTGCCGGAACGGTACGGGTTCGGACAATCGCGATATCGATGAGGTCGTTCGGTCGGCGTTCACCTGTGGTGCCCTAAATAGAAACAGTAGAGGTCTACGTCGGCCTCACTGTCGCGTCGAACGAGACCGTGGTGGCACTCCAGTGTCCGTCGGCCGCGTCACTCGCGGCGTAGGACACTCGAGAAGTGATGTCTGCAGCCCCGTGAAGATCGCCCTCCTCGCTCACCTGAAATACCCCATCGCCCAGCCCTTCTCCGGAGGGCTCGAGATGCATACGCATCTGCTCGCGAGCACCCTGCGTGCCCGCGGCCACAGCGTGACGCTCTACGCGTCCGAAGGGTCGGACGCGCGTGGTTGCCTCAAGGCCGTCTGTGCGCCCACGGGCAGCGCCGTCGACGACGAGTCCGGCCTGCGGATCGACCGCACCGAACTCGCCGCCTACGAGACGATGGTGGCGGATGTGGCGCGCGGCGACTTCGACATCATTCACAACAACAGCCTGCATTACTTGCCGTTGCTGCGCGCCCGCGACCTCGGCGCGCCGATGGTGACGGCGTTGCACACGCCGCCCTTCGAGCCCTTCGTGCGCGGCGTGAAGGCGCGGGCGGACGACATGACCTTCGCCGCGGTCTCGGAATCCCTGGCGCGCGAGTGGCTGCCCTTCCTCGACGAGCCGCTGGTGATCGGCAACGGCATCGATCTCGACGCCTTCGCCTATTCGCCCGTCCCCAAGGGCGAGCCCCATGCGATCTGGATGGGACGCCTCGTCCCCGAGAAGGGGCCGCATCTGGCCATCGACGCCGCCCGCGTCGCCGGCATTCCCCTGAAATTCGCCGGCCCGCAGAGCAACCGCGCCTATTGGGACGCCGAGATCGCGCCCCGCCTCGGCCCGGACATCACCTATCTCGGCCATCTCGGCCATGCCGAACTCGCTCGCCGCGTCGGCGAGGCGCATGTGGCCCTGTGCACGCCGCGCTGGGAGGAACCGTTCGGCCTCGTGCTCGCCGAGTTCCTGGCCTGCGGCACGCCGGTGGCGGCCTTCGCGCGCGGCGCCATCCCCGACATTCTCGACGAGACGTCGGGCGTTCTGGCCCAGGCCGACGATCCGGTGGATCTCGGACGGGCGCTGTCCCGTGCCATCCGCCTCGACCGGCACGCTTGCCGCCGCCGGGCCGAGCACCTCTTCGACGCCGACACGATGACCGACCGCTACGAGGCGATGTACCATGCCGAAATCCGCCGCTGGTCGACCCCCGTCTCCGTCCGTCCGGTCCCGGCCGGCGCTCGCGCACCCTTGCTCGACAATGCGTAGCAGCCCGCTTTCCCTCGGCCGTGCCGTCGTCTGCGTCCCCGCCCGCAACGAAGCCGAGGTGCTTCCGCGCCTCGTGCGTTCCCTCGACCGGCAAATTGGCTCGGGAGACGGCGCGCTGCTGCGCGTGGTGATCCTGGCCAATAACTGCACCGACGAAACGGTGTCGCTGATCCGCGAGATGGAGCGCAACGGGCAGACGCGCCGCCTCGATCTCCGAGTGATCGAGGCCTCGGTGCCGCGGGAGATGGCCCATGTGGGCACCGCGCGCCGGATGGCGCTCGATGCCGGGGCCGACTGGCTGGACGCCGACGGCGTGGAGGATTCCGTCCTTCTCAGCACCGATGCCGACGCCGTCGCTGCCCCCGGCTGGGCTCGCGCCAATCTGGCGGCCCTGGAACACGCCGAACTCGTGGGCGGGCGCCTCGTCATCGAGACGGAGGAGAGCGAGAACCGGGACCCGGAGATCCACGCGCTGCATCGCCGGATCGAGCGCTACTGGGTCGCGGTGCGGGCGCTGGAAGAGGCCATCGATCCCCCCGCCCACGATCCGGCGCCCCGCCACGGCGACCATGTGGCGGCGAGCCTGGCGCTTCGCGCCGCGCTCTACCGCGAGGTCGGGGGTCTGCCCGCCATTCCCTGCGGCGAGGACAACGCGCTGGTCGCCAAGGTGCGCCTCGCGGGCGGGCGCGTGCGCCATTGCCCCCACGTCTCGATCTCGGTGTCCGATCGCGGCACCGGCCGCGTCACCGGAGGGATGGCCACCGAGATGGCCCGGCGCGCCCGCGTCGTGGCCGGCGAGGAGGACTACCTCCTGCCGCCGGCGAGCCATTGGCTCGCGGTGATCGAGCGCCAGCGCGCCTTCCGCCTCGCCTGGAACGCAAAGGGCGGCCCGGAGGCCGGGCTGCGGGCGCTGGGCGTCTCTTCGGAGGACATCGCCGCCATCGATTCTGGGACATGCGTCAACGCCATCGCCTTCGCCGAGCGCGTGGGTGAACGGGTCGGCGAGATCGGACCCGAGCCGGCGCACGTGCCCCTCGACGAGGCCATCGCGGGGCTCGATGCCCTGCTCGCCCGCTTGATCGACAGGCCCAGGGCGCGCGTCGCGTGAGTGAGGCGGCGGCGCACCGGCGTCCCGTCGGCTACTACGTCCACCATCAGGGCGCCGGCCACTGGCAGCGCGCGAATCTCATCGCCGCCCGCCTGGACCGGCCCGTGACCCTCATCGGCACCCTGGCCGACATCGACACCTCGACCGCCAACGGCGCGATCCTCGACCTGCCCGACGACCGCCTCACCGGCTTCGACGGCCAGGACGGCGAGGCGATCCGGCCGGACTGCTTCCATTACGTCCCGGTGGGGATCGACCGGATCCGCGCCCGGATGGGAATGCTCGCCGCCTGGATGGCGAACAACGATCCGGCCCTGCTGATCGTCGACGTCTCGGTGGAGGTGACGCTCCTGGCCCGGCTCCTCTCCGTACCGACCCTCGTGGTACGTCTCGCCGGAAACCGCACCGATGTTCCGCATCTCGAAGGCTTCCGCTCGGCGGAGCGCCTCCTCGCCTTCAACCCGCCCGAGATCGAGACCGCCGGCACGCCGGATTGGGTGCGGGCGAAGACCCTCTATGCCGGATTCCTGGCGGATGCTCCCAAGGCGGGCGCGCCCGATGACGGCTCCATCGCGGTGATCTACGGGCGGGGCGGGACCGGCGGCTCGGCCTCGGACCTCGCCGCCGCGGCGCGCGCGGTGCCCGACCGGCACTGGCACGTGCTCGGCCCGGTGGAGGCACCGGCCGCCGATGTCCCGCCGAACCTGCATCTCCATGGCTGGGTCGCCGAGACCGGCCCCTATCTCGACCGTGCTGCCCTCGTGGTCGGCGGCGGCGGCGACGGCGTCGTAGCGGCGGTGGCCACGAGGGCCAAGCGCTTCCTCTGCCTGCCGGAACCCCGCGCCTTCGACGAGCAGACGGCGAAAGCCGAAGCCCTGGCGAAGCTCGGCGCGGCGATCGTCCGCACCGCATGGCCGAACGCCTCGGACTGGCCGGCCCTGGTCCGAGCGGGCCTCGCGCTCGATCCTGCGGTGATCGGCGGGCTGGTCCAGGCCGACGCCATCGGGCGCACGGTTGCGATCATCGAAGAGGTCATCGCGGGCATCGAGCGGCGCCGCGCGCCCCGGGTTTAGTGCCTGTTTGAAGTGTTGGTCCAACCCTTCACCTCATCCTGAGGTGCCGCGAAGCGGCCTCGAAGGAGGGCTCCAGGGATCGCAGCGCGAACTGGAGGGCTCCTTCGAGGCCTTCGCTGCGCTCCGGCACCTCAGCGACTGTCCGAGGTCGAAGGATGGACGGAGGGGCGATCGCGCTGAGGTCCGGGCTTCAAAGCCCTTGGATGAGCCGATGTCCCCTCCGGCCCCGCATCGTCGACAATACCAGACGATGCGGCCGGTAAGTTACAAGGATGAGAAGGTCTGATGGGACGAGCGACTTAGCGCGTGTCGCCGCTGAGACATACGGTCGAACAGGCTCCATGAAGCATCTGCGAACCCTCACCTACGTTTCCGAGGTCGCGCGGCGGGGGTCGATCCGCCGGGCGGCGGAGGCCTTGAACATCGCCCCCTCGGCGCTCACCCGGCAGATCCAGGATCTCGAATACGAGCTCGGCACGCCGATCTTCGAGCGTCTGGCCCAGGGCATGCGGCTGAACGCGGCCGGTGAGTTGCTGGTGCGCCATATCCGGGATCAGGTCGCGGACATGGAGCGGGTCCGCTCGCAAATCGCCGACCTGTCCGGCGTACGGCGCGGACATGTGGCGCTCGCTTGCAGCCAGGCTTTCGTGAACCAGATCGTGCCGGACGAGGTCCGGGCCTACCGGGCGCGCTTCCCCCTGGTCTCGTTCACGGTTCAGGTGCGCGACCATGCACAGGCCGTGGCGGCCCTCGTCTCCTTCGAGGCCGATCTCGCCCTGGTGCTGCAGCCGCCGCCCTCGGCGGATCTCCACGCCCTGTTCACCTGCCGGCAGACGCTCTGCGTGGTGATGCGCGCCTCTCACCCTCTGGCCCGAGAGGAAGGACCTGTCCGGCTCCGCGAATGCCTCACCCACCCTCTCGCCCTGCCCGACCGGTCGCTGGCGATCCGCCATCATCTCGACGATGCGCTGGCGCGGCGGGGAACGCCGTTTCGCCCCGCCGTCGAATCGAGCTCGCTCGAATTCCTGCGCAACCTCGCCCTGCGCGAGGATGTGGTGAGCCTGCAGGTGCCGAGCGGCATCCCCAACGACCAGCGCCTCGTCAGCCGGCCCATCGACGAACGCGACCTCTCCCCGATGACCCTGATCCTCGGCCAGCTGCGCGGGCGAATGCTGCCCGTGGCCGCCGCGAAATTCGCCGACGGCCTCGCCGCGAGCCTCAACGACCGCTACGGCGCGGCCTGACTTGTTCAGGCGGCATTCCGGTTCGACAGGTTAGGAGATGCGCAATCACCGGCACGGGTTTGGCCCGGCATCGTCCTCATCCTGAGGTGCCACAGCGAAGCGGAGGCCTCGAAGGAGACCTCCAGGGATCGCGGCGCGAGCTGGAGGTCTCCTTCGAGGCCGCTTCGCGGCACCTCAGGATGAGGATCACGGATGGGGCGGCCGGGTGCAGTCGCGGCTTTTTTCGAAGGGTTGATTCCTACTCATGCATGCCGACGCCTTTCTCGCCGCCGCCGAGAATCTCCCCGTGGCGGATCTCGATGCCCTGACCGATGGACGGGGCCTCGTCGTCGTCGCCCCGCATCCGGATGACGAGAGCCTCGGTTGCGGCGGCCTGATCGCCGAGGCTTGCGCGCGCGGGCGCGACGTGCGGCTCGTCATCGTCAGCGACGGCTGCGGCTCGCACACCCATTCCGCCCTCTATCCGCCGCTCCGCCTCCGGGCCCTGCGTGAGGAGGAGACTCTGGAAGCCGTGGCGGCGCTGGGCCTCGCGCCCGCCAACGTCACGTTCCTGCGCTTGCCCGATGCGGGGGTGCCGAGCAGCGGCCCCGAAGCGCAGGCGGCGGCGGATGTGGTGGCGTCCGTGGCCAAGGAATCCGGGGCCGGCGCGGTCTGCGTGACCTGGGCGCACGACCCCCATTGCGATCACCAGGCGGCGGCCGCCATCGTCCGGCTCGCCCAGCCCAAGCTCGGCGCGACGAAGGCCTTCGCCTATCCGGTCTGGGGCTGGACCCTGCCGCAGGGCACGGAAGTCGGCGGTCCTCCGTCGGGCTACCGCGTCGATGTCGGCGCGCATGTGGCGGCGAAGGCGCGGGCCGTGGCGGCGCATCGCTCGCAGACCACCGACCTCATCTCCGACGACCCGACGGGGTTTCGCCTCGCGCCGGAGATGATCGCGCGCTTTCTCGGACCCTACGAGATCTTCGTCTCGATGCCGGCAGACGCCGCGTGAGCGCCACAATCATCACCCTGAACAAGGGCCGCGACGCGCATCTGGCGCGCCTCCTCGAAGGGCTCGGCCGGGGAACGCATCCGGCCGAATGCATCGTGGTGGAGATGGGGGCGAACCCCGCCCCCCTCCCCGATCACGGCTTTCCGATTCGCCGCATCGACCTTCCGAGCGAGGGCCTGCCGCTCGCCCGCGCCCGCAATGCCGGACGCCGCGCGGCCTCGGGCGACCACCTGATCTTCCTGGACGTAGACTGCATTCCCTCGGGCGACCTGGTCGCGAGCCTAGACGTGGATCTCGGCCAGGCCGACGGGCTGATCTGCTGCGAGGTGAGCTACCTGCCGGCGCGAGCCGTCGACGATGGCTGGACCGAGGCGGGCTTGCGCGAGTTGGGCCATACCCATCCGGTGCGGAGCTTCCCGGCGGCGGGCCTCGCCCGCACGGCCAATCCCGGCCTGTTCTGGTCCCTCGCCTTCGGCGTCCGGGCCGCGACCTTCGACCGGATCGGTGGGTTCGACGAAGCTTTCGACGGCTACGGCGCCGAGGATACCGACCTCGCCTTCCGGGCCGATGCCGCCGGCATCCCGATCCTGTTCAGCGCGGGCGGCCACGCGTATCACCAGTATCACGGGGCCTTCGACCCGCCGCTCCAGCATTTCGCCGACATCATCGCCAACGCCACCCGCTTCCATGCCCGGCACGGACTCTGGCCCATGGACGGCTGGCTCGATGCCTTCGCGCGGTTGGGCTTGCTGCCGCCGACTTGGCGCCAGGCGCCGACGATCCTGCGCATGCCGACAGCGGACGAGATGGAAGCCGCGCGGGTGCCGCTGGACCGGCCTTTTTAGGTGTTTGCGTGCGGAAACGGCGGAGCCTTCACTCTAGAACGTCGAAACAAGGGGGTTATTCCACCCAAACCACCTCATCCTTGTAACTTACCGGCCGCATCGTCTGGTATTGTGGACGATGCGGGGCCGGAGGGGACATCGGCTCATCCAAGGGCTTTGAAGCCCGGACCTCAGCGCGATCGCCCCTCCGTCCATCCTTCGACCTCGGACAGTCGCTTGGGCCGCAAGAGCCCGGTTGCGCAAGGACGAGGGGGGATGGGCATGGTGACGGTGGGCATCGATGTCTCCAAGGACCGGCTGGACGTGCATGTCCTGCCGGACGGACTGACGTTCGCGGTGGATCGCGATGGGGCGGGTCTGGCCGATCTGGTGGCACGGCTGGGGCCGCTGTCGCCGCATCGGGTGGCGGTCGAGGCCACCGGCGGCTTCGAGACGGTGGTGGCGGCCACCCTGGCCGGGGCGGGCCTGCCCCTGGTCATCGTGAACCCGGCCCAGGTGCGCCACTTCGCCCAGGCCCTCGGCCGGCGGGCCAAGACCGATCCCATCGACGCGGCGATGATCGCCCGCTTCGTCGAGGCGACGCGGCCGGAGTTGCGCCCGCTGCCGGACGCGGCCACGCAGGTGCTCTCCGATCTCGTGGCCCGGCGGCGCCAGATCATCGAGATGATCGTGTCGGAGAAGAACCGGCAGCGCCGCACCACCGTGCCGCGGATCGCCAAGAGCCTCGTCCGGCTGATCAAGGCGCTCGAGAAGGAACTCGCCGAGATCGATGCCGAGATCGACACCGGCGTGCGCGGCTCTCCGGCCTGGTGCGCCAAGGAGGATCTCCTCGTCTCCGTGCCGGGCGTCGGGGTGAACACCGCCCGGCCCCTGATCGCCGAGATGCCGGAACTCGGCACCCTCGACGCCAAGCGCATCGCCAGCCTGGCTGGTCTGGCCCCCTACACCCGGCAATCGGGTCGATGGGTCGGCAAGGCGATGATCGGCGGCGGCCGCAAGACCGTCCGGTCCGCCCTGTTCCTGGCCGCCCTCGTCGCCGGCCGGCACAACCCCGTGCTCAAGATCTTCCGCGCACGGCTCATCGCCGCCGGAAAGCCGAAAATGGTCGCCGCCATCGCCGTCGCCCGAAAGCTCCTCACCATCCTCAACGCCATGCTCAGGGACCAAAAACCATGGCAAACCGCTTGACCCTCAACACAGTCGCTGAGGTGACCGCGTCAGCGGGCCTCGAAGGAGGCCTCCAGACGCCGCAGCGATCCCTGGAAGGCTCCTTCGAGGCCGCTCCGCGGCACCTCAGGATGAGGTGAAGCCTTGGACAAACGACTTGAGCATGCGCCTGGAGGGCGATTTCCAAGGCACCGCTCCGCCCTACGTCAGGTGTTGCAAAATCCGCAACACCATCGTCGATAACCAGCACTCGTTTGCAACGGTCTCCCGACATACCCTGGCCGGGTTCACATCATGACGGAGCCGGCACAGATGATTCGTCGTCGCACCTTCCTCGCCGGCCTCGGCGCCGGCGCCCTCGTCGGGCCTTCCGCCTTGCGGGCCGAGACGCCCACCGTGATCCGAATGGGATCGCTGAAGCTGATCCATTCCATCGCGCCGTATTTCTACGCCCAGTTCGCGCCGCCCGGCGTCACCGTGGAGGTGATCCCGTTCGAGAGCCCCACCGAGTGCAAGAATGCGGTGGTGACGAAGTCGGTGGATTTCGGAACGTTCGGGATCGCCGCCGGCACCCTGGGCGCCGCGGCCGGCGAGCCCATCGTCGTCATCGCCTCCACCTGCAATCGCGGCATGGCCATCATCGCCAAGACGGGGTCGGGCATCGAGAAGGTCGCCGACCTCAAGGGCAAGCGCGTGGCGATCTGGCCCGGCTCGACCCAGGAGGTCTTCGCCCTGGAGCGCATGCGCATGGAGGGCATGGGCGTGAAAGACATTACGCCGGTGCGCATCTCCTTCAGCGAGATGCACATCGCCCTCGCGCGCGGCGACGTCGACGCCTATGTGGGCGCCGAACCCGCCCCCGGCGTCAGCCTCTCCACGGGAATCGGCACCCTGGTCGAGTATCCCTACGGCACCGAGATGGGCTCCCTGAACATGGTGTTCGGCGCCCATCGCGACACCCTGGCCGAGCGGCCGGAGGTGGTGAAGACCATGCTGGAGATCCACCGCAAGGGGTCGGATTTCGCGCAAGGCAACCGCGACGCCACCGTGGCGATGGCCGTGCAGAAGCTCGGCCAGAAGCGGGAGGCCATCGAACTCTCCGTGCCCAATGTCGAGTTCAAGTGGAAGCTCGGCGAAGCGGAAGTCAAACAGGCCAAGGCCTATTCCGAACACATGCTGGCGGCCCGGCAGATCAAGCGCCTGCCCGATTTCACCAGCTTCATCGACACCCGCTTCGTCGATGCGATGAGGGATTCGTGAGCGCCCCGGCGGTTTCCGCGCCGGCGGTGGAGGAGGGCGGTGCGCGCCGCACGCTCCCGAGCCTCGCGCGCCTGCGTCAGCCCCTTCTCGCGCTCGCTCTGCCGGTGGCCATGGGCATTGCCTGGCATTGGCTCACGGTGGGCAAGCCCTACAGCCTGATCCCGCCGCCCGCCGAGGTCTGGGCGGCGATGGTCGACCTCGCCATCGGCGGACCGGAGGGTGACGCCTTCAGCGGCACGCTGCTCACGCATCTCGTCGCCTCGCTCGCCCGCGTCTTCGGCGGGTTCAGTCTCGCGGCCCTGGCGGCGGTGCCCCTCGGGCTGCTCATCGGCCGGGTTCCGCTGGCGCGCCAGATCCTCGACCCGACCCTGCAGATCCTGCGCCCGGTGCCGGTCACTGCCTGGCTGCCGCTGGCAATGATCCTGTTCGGCCTCGGCCCGCGCTCGGCCTATTTCCTCGTCTTCCTCGGCGCGTTCTACCCGATCCTGGTCAACACCATCTTCGGGGTCCGCTCGGTGGAGCCGCGCCTGTTCGAGGCCGCCGCCATGCTGGGCTGCCGGGGTCCGGCGCAATTCGCCCGCGTGGTCCTGCCGGCTTCCCTGCCATCGATTGTCACGGGGTTGCGCCTCGGCCTCGGCTTCGCCTGGGTGGTGATCGTCGTCGGCGAGATGACCGGCGTTCCCACCGGCCTCGGCGCCATCATCATGGAGGCGCGGCAACTCTCGCGCACCGACATCGTCATCTGCGGAATGATCGTCATCGGCGTCGCCGGCTTCGTCTGCGACCGGGCCGTGATGCTGATCGGCCAGCGCCTCCTCGCCTGGAGCCCCTCCCATGGCTGAGCCCACCGTGCCGATCCTCGACATTCGCGGCGTGTCGAAATCCTTCGCCGTCCAGGGCCGTACGGTCCAGGCCCTGAGCGGCGCCAACCTCACCGTGGCGAAGGGCGAGTTCATCTGCCTGCTCGGTGCTTCGGGTTGCGGCAAGTCCACCCTGCTCCGCATCGTCGCCGGCTTCGAGACGGCCACCGGCGGCGAGGCGCTGATGTGGGGCAAACCCATCGAGGGCCCCGGCCCGAGCCGGGGCATGGTGTTTCAGGATTACGGCCTGTTCCCCTGGCTCACCGTGCGCGACAATATCGGGTTCGGACCGAAATCGCGCGGCCGGCCGGCGGCGGAAATCCGCGACACGGTGGAGCGCTACCTCGCCCTCGTCGGGCTTCAGCGCTTCGCCGACGCCCATCCGCACCAGCTCTCCGGGGGCATGAAGCAGCGGGTCGCCATCGCGCGCGTGCTGGCCAACGATGCCGAGATCGTCCTCATGGACGAGCCGTTCGGGGCGTTGGATGCCATGACCCGCGAGCGGCTGCAGGACGAACTCCTCGACCTGTGGAGCCGCACCGGGTTGACGGTGCTGTTCGTGACCCATGCCATCGAGGAGGCGATCTTCCTCGCCGACCGGGTCGTGGTCATGTCCCCGAGCCCCGGCCGGATCGATGCGATCCACGGAATCGACCTCGCCCGCCGCCGCGACGTATCGAGCCCGGCCTTCAACGACGTTCGTCGGATGCTCTCGGCGCAGCTCCACAGCCACCACGCCCCCGTGGCCGCATGAGCGGACCGACGCCGCCCTCCGGCGACTGGCGCCGGATGGACCGGGAGACCCTGAGCCGCGCCTACGACAATACCGGCGCCGTCGCCGACTCTGCCGCCCGACTGTCCGGCTGGCGGGCCCAGAGCGCCGCGTTTCGCGGGCTCCACCCCCACGCGCTCGACCTCCCCTATGGGCCGGCCGAGCGGAACCGGATCGACCTGTTCCGCAGCGGGGCAGAGGATGCGCCGCTCCTCGTCTTCATTCATGGCGGCTACTGGATCCGGAATACCCGCCAGGATTTCGCCTGCATGGCCGAAGGACCGTTGCATCACGCTCTCGATGTGGGATTGGTGGGATATACCCTGGCGCCCGATGCCAGCCTCACCGAAATCGCCGCCGAGATCCGGGCGGCGCTGGTTGTCCTACGCGGTCTGGAGGAGGGGAGGGGGCGCCGTCGCCTCGTCGTGTCGGGCTGGTCGGCCGGCGGGCATCTCGCGGCGCTGGCCATGGCATGGCCCGAGGTCGATGCCGGTCTCGCCATCAGCGGGGTGTTCGATCTAAAGCCGATCAAGGGCACCGAGCTCAATGACCGGCTGCACCTGACGCAAGATGAAATCGACGTGCTCTCGCCGATCCGGCAGGTGCCGCGCTCCGACAAGCCTCTCGCCATCGTGTGCGGATCGAACGAATTGCCCGAATTGCGGCGGCATTCCGCTGATTACGACCGCGCGTGGCGGTCCGCCGGGAACGCCTCGACTGTCGCCGAACTGCCCGGCCACGACCACTTCTCCATCCTCGACGAGCTGATCCGCCCCGACGGCGCACTGACCGCCCTCGCCGTGGAACTCGCCGGGAAGAGCCCCTAGCTTTCTCCGCGCAGGTACGCTTCCTGTGCCTCGGCCGCCCGCCGCGCGCTCCTGGCGTACCGGCCGACCACGGCCTCCCCACGGATCGCTGCGTGCTTCGCCGCGAGCAGGTCCGGGTCGCCCCAGCGCGCCAGCAGCGCCTGGAAAGCCTCGTGACGCGCGCGCTGAAAGGAAATTCTTCCACCTGCACCATCCCTGCACGGGTGCGGTGGATGAATCGTACCGCAGGGCACCCAGCCGGAGGGGATCGGCGCCGTGGCGGGGTGGGTCCGGCCAAGACGCAGGATGTGCGGCAGGATGTGGGTCCTTGGACCGACAGAGCCGGAATTTGGGTCGGCTCGGATCGGAGTGAAGACCTCGATCCGCCCGATCCGGGTGAGGAAGACGCGGTGGGGGCCGGCGGCGACGAGCGCTGCCGCGATAGTATTGTCGGGATTGAAGATTTCCCTCCCGGTTCGGCTGCGGAGAAGATCGATGAGGACGGGGTCGCCGGTCCGGATGCAGGCATCCACGGCCAGCAGGTTCAGTCCCAGATCGAACAGGATATGGTCGCGATGCGCGATGCCGGCGGCATCGCAATCGGGCCCGAGTTCGGTGACGACGGACCTTCTGCCCATGGCGCAGGCATCACGCGGCAGGCACAGGGCCAGGGCGTGGTTCCAGCCGAAGGCGAACCCGGTCTCGTAGGCCACGGGACGAAGCAGGGCGGCGGGGTCGAGGGCGATGGCCCCCCGCGCCGTGACGAAACCCAACCGGGCATCGGCCAAGGGCATCGCCACCTCCTCCGGATCGCGGAGAAAGCTCGCGACGGCGCCGAAACTGCCGAGGCTCCATGTCGTGAACGGGTCGCCGAGGGCGCTCGCCAGAAGACTCGCGACGGCTTCATTCTCCATCGCCGCAGCTTAGCGGGGTGGACCGGAGCGCGCGAGATGCGATTCCGGGCGGCACTGATTTTGCTCCTCTGACTTTGCCCCAAGCACGGGTGCCCTCGCTTCGCTCGCGAGCTTCCCATCACGCTCCCGACCGGGCAATCTCGCCGCGTGCTTGCCCCTGGATTCCAACGATGGACCTGAACTCGATCGGCTCCGTCGCCGTGCCGCGGAACCGCTCCGACCTCTCCGGGTGGCGGGACGGCGATGCCTGGCTGGCCGGAGGGACATGGCTGTTCTCAGAACCTCAGCCGCGCCTACGCCGCCTCGTCGATCTTTCGAGCCTCGGCTGGCAGGCTCATGAGGTGAGCGAACGGGGCCTTTCGCTCGCCGCGACCTGTACCATCGCCGAACTGTTCCGGCTCGATCTCCCCGCATCGTGGAGCGCCGCTCCCCTCTTCGCGCAATGCTGCCGGGCGCTGCTCGGATCGTTCAAGATCTGGAACATGGCCACCGTGGGAGGCAACATCTGCCTCGCCCTTCCGGCCGCGCCGATGATCGCACTCGCCACCGCCCTGGAGGGAACCTGCCTGGTTTGGACACCGGAGGGAGCCGAGCGCGAGGTTGCGATCACCGATCTCGTCCTCGGCTCGCAATGCACGTCACTGGCACCCGGCGAAATCCTGCGGCGCATCGATCTTCCCGTGGCCGCGCTGAAGCGCCGGACCGCCTTCCGCCAGGTTTCCTTGAGCCCCAACGGACGTTCGGGCGCCCTGCTGATCGGTACCCTGGATCCGAGCGACGCCTTCGCGCTCACGATCACCGCCTCCACGCGCCGCCCGCTGCGCCTGGTGTTCCCGACGCTCCCCGATGCGGCGGCTCTGGCCGCCTCCGTCACCGAGGCGGTTCCAGGAGCCCTGTATCACGACGACGTTCACGGTACGCCGGATTGGCGCAGGCATATGACCTTCACCCTCGCCGAAGAGATCCGGCGCGCGTTCGAGAACGAGGGCCGCGCATGATCCTACAGGTCAACGGACACGAGCAGGATGCGTCCCCGCTCCCGGGCCAATGCCTGCGCACGATGCTGCGCGAGCTCGGCTGGTTCGGGGTGAAGAAGGGCTGCGATGCCGGGGATTGCGGCGCCTGCACGGTGCATCTCGACGGGGAGCCCGTGCATAGCTGCCTGCTGCCCGCCTTCCGTGCCGCGGGGCGCAGCATCACCACCATCGAAGGCCTCGGCGGCACCTGTCGGCCGGGGGAGGGGGAAGCGCGGCCGCTCCATCCAATGCAGGCGGCCTTTCTCGGCGCCCAGGGTTACCAGTGCGGGTTCTGCACCCCCGGCATGATCATGACCGCATCGGCCCTGGACCAGGGGCAGATCGGCGATCTCGCCACCGCCCTGAAGGGCAATCTCTGTCGCTGCACTGGCTACGGCGCCATCGCCGACGCTGTGGCGGGGGTTGCGCGTGTGGAACGGCCGGAGGATGGGGGCGACGACCCGTGCGGGCGCAGCGTCCCGGCCCCCGCAGGGCCTCGGATCGTCTCGGGCAGCGCAGCCTTCACCTTCGATCTGGCCGTACCCGACCTGCTTCATCTCAAGGTCTTGCGCTCGCCTCATGCCCATGCCTGCATCCTGCGGATCGACCGGGCAGGTGCTCTGGCCGTGCCGGGTGTGGTGGCGGTTTTCACCCACGACGATGTTCCCGCCGGACGGTTCTCCACCGGACGGCACGAGAATCCCCTCGACGACGCCCCGGATACACGGGTGCTCGATCCGATCCTCCGCTTCGTCGGTCAGCGGGTGGCGGCGGTGGTGGCGACGAGCGAAGCCGCGGCCGAGGCCGGTTGCGCGGCGCTGACCGTGGATTACGAGATCCGCGACGCGGTGTTCGATCCGGACGAGGCCCTCCGGCCCGGCTCACCTCTCGTCCATGACGGCGCCGACCGGACCGGCGAGGATGCGGCGCCGCGCCTCTCCCATCCCAACGTCGCCGCCGAAGTGCATGGCGAAGTCGGCGACGTCGCGGCGGGGTTTGCGGAGGCGGACCTCGTCCATGAGGCGGCCTACGATTCCCAGAGGGTCCAGCACGCCCATCTTGAGACCCATGGCGCCGTCGGCTGGCGCGACGAGGACGGACGCCTCGTCATCCGCTCCAGCACGCAGACGCCGTTCCTCACCCGCGACGCGCTGGCGAACCTGTACGGCCTGGAGCGGGATTCCGTGCGCGTGCTCTGCGCCCGGGTCGGGGGCGGCTTCGGCGGCAAGCAGGAGATGCTCACCGAGGATCTGGTGGCCTTGGCGGTGCTCGCGACCGGTCGCCCGGTGAAGTGGGAAATGACCCGCCAGGAGCAGTTCACCGCCACCACCACCCGCCATCCGATGCGGGTGACGGTGAAGATCGGCGCCCGCCGGGACGGCACCCTGACGGCCATCGCACTGCATGTGGTTTCCAACACCGGCGCCTATGGCAACCATGCCGGCGGCGTCATCCATCACGGCTGCAACGAGGTGGTCGGCGTCTATCGCTGTCCCAACAAGCGAGTCGACGGCTACGCGGTCTACACGCACACCCTGCCGAGCGGCGCCTTCCGGGGGTACGGCCTGAGCCAGACCATCTTCGCCGTGGAATCGGCCATGGACGAAGTCGCGCGCGGCCTCGGGCTGGATCCGTTCGAGATGCGCCGCCGCAACGTCGTGCGCCCGGGCGACCCGATGGTGTCGAACAGCCTCGAACCCCATGACGTGCAATACGGGAGCTACGGGCTCGACCAGTGCCTCGATCTCGTCGCAACCGCCATGGAGGAACTCGCGCCCGCCGAGACTCCGTCCGGCGACTGGCTCGTCGGCAAGGGAATGGCGCTGGCGATGATCGACACGATCCCGCCGCGCGGGCATTTCGCCGAGGCGCGCATCGCGCTTCGCGCGGACGGACGTTACCATCTTGATGTCGGTACCGCCGAGTTCGGTAACGGGACGACCACCGTTCTTGCGCAGATCGCTGCCTCGGCCCTCGGCACCACGCCCGATTACATTACGATCCGCCATGGTGATACAGACAGCGTCGGCCACGATACCGGGGCCTATGGATCCACCGGCATCGTGGTGGCCGGGCAGGCCACGTTGAAGGCCGCCCTTGCCTTGGCACAGGCCGTTCGCGAGGCCGCCGCCGAAAGGAGAGGGGGGGCGCCTTCCGAATGCCGCCCGTACCGCGACGGCGTGTCGACGCCAACCGGCGAGATTGGTTTCGCCGAGCTCTTATCGAACGGGGCCATCGAGCGTGCGGCGAAGGCCGATGGATCGCCGCGTTCCGTCGCTTTCAACGTCCAGGGGTTCCGCGTCGCGGTCCATCGGTCGAGCGGAGAGGTTCGCATCCTCGACAGCGTGCACGCAGCCGATGCGGGCCGCGTTCTCAACCCAATGCAGTGCCGCGGCCAAGTCGAGGGCGGTGTCGCGCAGGCGATCGGAGCTGCCCTGTACGAGGCGATGCGGATCGACGACGAGGGCCGGGTCGTCACGCAGACCTTCCGCAATTATCACATCCCCGCCTTCGCGGATGTACCGCGCACCCGCGTTCTGTTCGCCGACACCCATGACGGTATCGGCCCGCTCGGCGCGAAATCGATGAGCGAGAGCCCGTTCAATCCCGTTGCGCCGGCCCTCGCTAACGCCATCCGCGATGCTACCGGCGCGCGGCTCACCGCGACTCCCTTCGCGCCGGACCGCATCTACCTCGCGGTAAGGGAGGCGGCGTGCCATCGGGGCGGGTCGGTGTGACCTCGGAACCGGTCTGTCGCCGGGAATCCACCTGTGACTACAGGACCGTCTCGATCAGCCCGAGACTCTTCGCTTCCTCGGCCTCGATGTACCAATTGTACGGGGCTTTCTCGATGACCTCGTCGAGGCTGACCTGCGAACCCGTGACGAGATTGGCGAAGCCCTCGTTCTGAATCTCGATGGAGGTCTCGATCTCGTGCAACGTCGCCTTGAGGGTGGCGATGCAGGTGGTGAGCGGACCGTGGATCTCCAGTGTCTTGGCCATCTTGCGCTCGTGAATCATCAGCCGCGTGCCGCGCGTAAGATAACGGTTGGGCCGCGCGAAGAAGCTCATGAGCGTCGTTCCGGCGGAATAGATCGCCGCCTTGCCGAGGAAGACGAAACGGCGATGCGGTGTCACCTCGCTGGCAAAGCGAATGTCTTCGCCCATCATCCGGGCCACTTCCGGGTCGCCGCCAAGGGTGGTGAGTTCGACCACCACGAGGTCCAGCCCGGACGCGGCGTCGAGCTGGCGACGGAAAGCCTTGTACATATCGTGATCGACCGGTCCCGACAGCAGGATGGCGGGGCCCTTGAAGTCCGGGGCGGAAAGCAGCGTGTTGTCCATCTTCGATCCTCTGCCGAAAGGCGTGTCGGGACGCATTCCCGCATGCCTCGTGCCGGATCGAGAAGATTCACCCGCGCATGTAGTTGCCGGGTGTGGGAAAAAATCCGCTTGGTGGCATCCAGCATCCGGCAGGGGGAGGACTGCCGATCTGGACTTTTCGGCCCGCCGCTTCTATATCGGGAATGCGTTTGATGACCGGTTCGTAATAACGTTTCAGGACCCGGAGGGCAGTACTCCGGCGCCTCCACCAAAAGCGCATCGTGATGCGCTTCTGATGGGGGCGAAATAGGATCGACTGGGCGGTAAAGGGATCGCGAGAGCGTCGGTAAGGACTCGACCGGTTTGGCGCAGGCAACCCCTGTTCCAAGTATTTGGCCAAAACTCTAAATGCCAACGATAACGTTGTCATGGATGCCCGCCTCGCGGCGTAAGCATCTTGCGGTAGGGTAACCGTCGAAACAGAACCCGGGGCTTCGGCTCCGGGACCCACTTTTCACATTCATCATTGATTGGGTCTGGTCAGCCGCGGCATTGCTGTTTTCGGCTGCCTCGTCCTTCTTCGCTCGCACCGACCTCAGACGCGAGCCCGTTTCGAAGGCTTCCGCAGCGTTTTCCCGGTCCCTTCAGGCACTTGAGAACGAATGCGCTGCACGTGTGCGTGCGCACATGCGAATTTTGGAACTCCTCCAAGGCGTTGCTGCGCGATCCACCTGCGCTACTTCCTTCGATCAGGGAAAGTTCTGCGCCGTCGAACGTTCGTCGCGGGCTGGTCGAAGCCTCGCGAGGACCTCCGCGAGACGACTCAACGGAATCTCATATCCATGGATCAGGCTCGGAGAACGCCATGTATGGCTCTGAAGACCTCGAACTCAACCGGCGCCATCTGATGGCGGGCGCCTCTGTCTGTGCCGTCGCCACGGCCTGTCCCTCCGCGTCCTGGGCGGCCACCGGGAACACGTCCGACCCGGTCACATCCAAAGTCACGCTCATGGTGAATGGGACGCCGCATGAGATCGACGTCGATACACGCACCACGCTCCTCGATGCCGTGCGAGAGCACCTTCACCTGACCGGCGCCAAAAAGGGCTGTGACCACGGCCAGTGCGGGGCCTGCACGATGATCGTCGATGGAAGGCGCATCAATTCCTGTCTGACCCTCGCGGTCATGCACGAGGGCGATGCAATCACGACCATCGAAGGCTTGGGCAAGCCCGGCAACCTGCATCCGATGCAGGCCGCTTTCATAAAGTATGACGGCTATCAATGCGGATTTTGCACGCCGGGCCAGATCTGCTCCGGTGTCGCGGTTCTCGAAGAGATCAAGGCCGGCATCCCGAGCCACGTCACGGCGGATCTGAACGCGACCGCCGCGGTCACTACGGACGAGATCCGCGAGCGCATGAGCGGCAACATCTGCCGCTGCGGCGCCTATTCGAATATCATCGACGCCATGTACGAAGTCGCGGGGAGGCAGGCATGAAGTCCTTCACTTACGAGCGCGCCACGTCACCGGCGCAGGCCGCCGCATCCGTCATGCACATGCCCGGCGCGAAGTTTATCGCCGGCGGCACCAATCTTCTCGATCTGATGAAGCTGCAGGTGGAGAGGCCGACCCATCTCGTCGATGTCAACGGGCTGGATCTCGATACGATCGAGCCGACTGAGGAGGGCGGCCTGCGGATCGGCGCCCTGGTGCGCAACACCGATCTTGCTGCCGATCTGCGAGTTCGGCGCGGTTACGGAGTGCTGAGCCGGGCCCTTCTGTCTGGGGCATCCGGCCAATTGCGCAACAAGGCGACGACTGCGGGCAACCTGCTCCAGCGTACCCGCTGCCCCTATTTTTACGACACGGCTCAACCCTGTAACAAACGCCAGCCTGGAAGCGGCTGTTCGGCCATTGGCGGCATCAGTCGGCAACTCGCGGTGGTGGGGGCGAGCGAAGCCTGCATCGCCACGCATCCCGGCGACATGGCCGTGGCCATGCGGGTGCTCGACGCGAATGTGGAGACCGTGAACGACAAGGGGGACACGCGGACGATCCCCATCGCGGAGTTGCATCGCCTGCCGGGAGACACGCCGGAGATCGAGACGAACTTGCGGCCGGGTGAATTGATCACAGCGGTGACGCTGCCAAAGCCGGTCTCGGGCATGCATGTTTACCGCAAGGTGCGGGATCGGGCCTCCTATGCCTTCGCGTTGATCTCCATCGCGGGAATCGTCCGGCGCGACGGGACCGGACGCATCGCCGTCGGTGGCGTCGCCCCGAAGCCCTGGCGCGACGAGGCCGCCGAAGCGGAGCTGCCGAAAGGCGCCAAGGCTGCGACGGAGCGTCTATTCGTGGAAGCGAAGCCGACCCATGACAACGCCTACAAGCTCAAGCTCACCGAGCGTGCGCTCGGTGCCGTTCTGTCCGAAGCGAGGGCCTGAACCATGAAGTTCGACACTCCCGCGGGCCGCAACCCCATCGATCAGCTGATAGTGGTGGGCAAGGCCACTGACCGCATCGACGGTCCTTTCAAGACCACAGGCACAGCTAACTACGCCTATGACTGGCACGATCCGCAATCGAAGCCGGTCTACGGTTTCGTCGTCGGCGCGACCATCGCCAAGGGACGGATCGAGGCGATGGCTCTCGATGAGGCAAGGGCCGCACGTGGCGTGCTGGCCATCGTCACCGCGGAGAATGCCGGCCCCCTCGACAAGGGTAAGCTCAACGCCGCCAAGCTTCTCGGCGGCCCCGAGATCGAGCATTATCACCAGGCGGTCGCCCTAGTCGTGGCGGAGACGTTCGAGCAGGCCCGTTCCGCGGCGGGCCTCATCCGTGTCGATTACGCCGAATCCAAAGGCGCGTTCGATCTCGCGGCGGTGAAAGATACGGGCAAGCCCGAGAAACTCGCCGGTGCCCCGTCTGACACCGCCATCGGTGATTTCGCCGGGGCCTTCGCCTCCGCCCCGGTTCAACTCGACGCCACCTACACCACGCCCGATCAGGCTCATGCGATGATGGAGCCGCATGCGTCCATCGCCTCCTGGGACGGCGACGCAGTGACGGTCTGGACCTCGAACCAGATGATCGCCTGGGGTACGCGGGATCTCGCCCTGACCCTCGGCATCCCGAAGGAGAAGGTCCGCCTCGTCTCGCCCTTCGTAGGCGGCGGGTTTGGCGGAAAGCTGTTCCTGCGGGCGGAAGCGGTCTTGGCCGCCCTCGGCGCCCGCGCCGCAAAGCGGCCGGTGAAGGTGGCGCTGACCCGTCCGCTCAGCTTCAACAACACCGTGCATCGGCCCGCCACGATCCAGCGCATCCGCCTCGGCGCGACGCCGGACGGCACGATCACGGCCATCGGCCATGAGAGCTGGTCCGGCAACCTGTCCGGCGGCAAGCCGGAGGCAGCGGTGCAACAGACGCGCCTATTGTATGCCGGCGCCAACCGCATGACCCAGACCCGGCTCGCCATGCTCGACCTGCCGGAGGGCAATTCCATGCGTGCGCCCGGCGAAGCGCCGGGCCTGATGGTCCTCGAGATCGCCATGGACGAGATGGCGGAGAAGCTCGGTCTCGATCCGGTCGAGTTCCGCATCCGCAACGACACCCAGGTCGATCCGGAGAAGCCCGAGCGCCGGTTCTCCCAGCGGAGCCTGATCGAATGCCTGCACCGGGGCGCGGCGCGCTTCGAATGGGACAAGCGGGTCGTGAAGCCTGGTCAGGTTCGCGACGGCCGCTGGCTCGTCGGAATGGGCGTCGCCGCGGCGTTCCGCAACAACATGAACATCAAATCCGGCGCTCGCGTCCGTCTAGACGCTGAGGGCGTGGTGACGGTCGAGACCGATATGACCGATATCGGCACCGGCAGTTACACCATCATCGGCCAGACGGCCGCCGAGATGATGGGCTTGAGCCTCGACAGGGTCGTGGTACGGCTCGGCGATTCCGCTTTCCCGGTCTCGTCTGGCTCCGGGGGCCAGTTCGGCGCGAACTCCTCGACATCGGGGGTCTACGCCGCTTGCGTCAAGCTACGTGAGGCGGTGGCGCGGACGCTCGGGTTCAATTCGGACGATGCCGTCTTCGAGGATGGGCGTGTCCGCTCGGGCAACCGCTCCGTTCCGCTCGCCGAGGCCGCGAAGGCGGGCGACATCGTCGCCGAGGACACGATTGAGTTTGGCGGCGATCTCTCCAAGACGTACCAGCAATCGACCTTCGGGGCGCATTTCGTCGAGGTCGGCGTCGATGTGAGTACGGCCGAAATCCGGGTGAGGCGGATGCTGGCGGTCTGTGCGGCCGGACGCATCCTCA